>NZ_OY781461.1:3232916-3555208 GCF_963676955.1 uncultured Desulfuromonas sp.
GAAAGGCGTCATTACCAATCAACGGTGTCGGCACCTGACCGGAGATGATCACCATGGGAATGGAATCCATGTACGCCGTGGCAATGCCGGTAATGGTATTGGTGGCACCGGGGCCACTGGTCGCAATGGCGACACCGACCTTGCCGGTGACCCGCGCATAGGCATCCGCGGCATGAACCGCAGCCTGCTCATGACGGTTAAGAATATGCTTGATCGGCGAATCCATCAGGTCATCGTAGATATTGATCACCGTTCCACCCGGATAGCCGAAAACCGTCTCAACACCCTCAAGGCGCAGACACTCCAATAATATTTGAGATCCTGTTTTTTTCACTGTGTATCCTCCTCCTGTGGCTTACGCCAATTCAAATCGCCCTATCATTTTTGCTATATGCATCATGTTGTTATTTTTTCAATTGTTCCAGATCACGCACCGCGCCGCGGGCCGCACTGGTTGTCGTTGCCGCATAATTCTGCAGCGCCCGGCTCACTTCACGCTGACGCTCTTTGGGTTGCCAGGCCTTGTCTCCCAGAGCTTCCATGGCCTGACGACGTTGATCGAGCACGTCGTCACTCACTTCAGCACGGATGATCCGGTTGGGAATATCAATGGTGACCTGGTCACCATTTTCGATCAGTCCCATGGGGCCTCCTTCAGCCGACTCCGGTGAAACATGGCCGATGGACAGTCCAGAGGTACCACCGGAGAAACGTCCATCAGTGACCAGTGCGCAGGCTTTACCGAGACCTTTGGATTTCAGGTAACTGGTCGGATAGAGCATTTCCTGCATCCCCGGTCCGCCTTTAGGCCCTTCGTAACGGATCATCACGACATCACCGGATTTAACCTTATCGCCAAGAATGCCGTCAATCGCCTCTTCCTGACTTTCAAAAATACAGGCTGGACCGGCAAAGGTCAGATTGGATTCGTCAACACCGGCGGTTTTGACAATGCAGCCTTCCGGAGCCAGATTGCCGTAAAGCACAGCCAGTCCACCGTCAGCACTATACGCATAATCAATGGAACGGATACAGCCTTTTTCCCGGTCAAGATCAGCAGACTCCCACAAT
The DNA here is from genome assembly GCF_963676955.1 of uncultured Desulfuromonas sp. NCBI lineage: Bacteria > Pseudomonadati > Thermodesulfobacteriota > Desulfuromonadia > Desulfuromonadales > Desulfuromonadaceae > Desulfuromonas > uncultured Desulfuromonas sp. Next base: position 3,233,988 of record NZ_OY781461.1, read on the forward strand.
GCGTCCTGAGCAAACGGCTCCAGGCAGCGCTTACGCCCCGGAGCGGCCAGATAACGTCGCTTGGTTTCAGGATCATCCGATGTTGCCAGATCCCATTTCTGCAGCGCCTCCCCCATGGAGTTGCAGTGAACGGTACCCACATCACGATGAACCAGACCGGCACGATCCAACTCGGCAAGAATGCCGAGAACGCCACCGGCACGATGAACATCTTCCATGTGGTAATACTGAACGGCCGGTGCCACCTTGCACAGGTTAGGTGTATTCAGCGACAGGCGGTTGATATCCTCCATGGTGAAATCCACCTCAGCTTCACGGGCAACACCGAGTAAATGAAGCACGGTATTGGTGGAACCACCCATGGCAATATCCAGCCGCATGGCATTCTCAAATGCCTTCTTGGTGGCGATGGAACGCGGCAGCACGCCGGCATCGTCATTTTCATACCAGGCTTTGGCCAGACCAACGATGCGCTCAGCCGCCTCAACAAACAGCTCTTTGCGATAAGCATGAGTGGCCAGAAGACTCCCATTGCCGGGCAGGCTCATCCCCAGCGCTTCCGTCAGACAGTTCATGGAATTGGCGGTAAACATTCCCGAGCAGGAGCCACAGGTCGGGCATGAATTTCCTTCATAAACGGCAACTTCTTCATCGCTTTTTGTCGGATCTGCGGCAACAACCATGGCATCAACAAGATCAAGAGCCACGTCCTTGCCGGCAACGCGGGCCTGTCCCGCTTCCATGGGGCCGCCGGTGACGAAGATGGTCGGGATATTGAGGCGCATGGAGGCCATCAACATACCGGGGGTAACCTTGTCACAGTTGGAGATACACACCAGCGCATCAACGCAGTGGGCATTGGCCATATATTCAACGGTATCGGCAATCAGCTCACGCGACGGCAGGCTGTAGAGCATGCCGTTGTGTCCCATGGCAATACCGTCGCAAATGGCCATGGTATTCATCTCTTTCGCGATGCCACCGTTTTTCTCAATTTCGCTCACCACGAGTTGCCCAAGATCCTTGAGATGGACATGGCCGGGCACAAACTGGGTAAAGGAATTTACCACAGCAATGATCGGCTTGCCGAAATCTTCAGAGTGTACTCCTGTCGCCTGCCACAAGGCACGGGCGCCAGCCATGTTTCTTCCTTGAACGGATTTTGCGGAACGATACTCGGGCATGATTTTTCTCTTATCCTCTTAAATAGGGTCAAACACGAGCCGACAGACCATCCGACGACCCGATACATTTTCAACAAACAAAAGTTTTTTACTGACAAACTTCTCCAAGATGCACAAAAAGGGCTTGAGATCACCTCAAACCCTTTTTGAATTTATTCGCTCACTAGATCATTTGATCTACGGGTTGCTCGCTTTGATAATCTGCTCCATTTCATCTCTACCGGCCAATTTCATTTTCTGAATTTTTTTCCGTTCCATCTCCTGGTCGTCGGAGAGAAACGATACGCTGTCGAGTTGCTGCAACTGTTTCTCAAAGAGTTGATGTTCCTCATACAGTTTGCGGAACCGGGGATCACCGGCAAACAATTCACCGATCACTTCCTGATCTAGATCCATAGAGCACCTCCTGGAAAGGGTCACAAAACGTCCACCATGGTTTACATTAACCAATGGCTGTGACCTTGTCAACAACGTCACGTACCGAAACGAACAGTGTTAACCTACTTTGCGGACTGTTGTAACTCTGCATCAGATGGCCGGATATAGACGGGATGAAGGTGAAATGGATCAACGCTGTGCGCTGCCGCTCCCTTGCGATGGACAAGCATTCCAAGCGCGCCGGCTTTGGGAACGAGATTCACATCTGTACGAGCGTGCACATTACCATGTTCCACATCAAGGAACCAGTGGGAATAGTTCACAACCCCGTTGCCGACAAACAGTGTTTTCTCACACAAGTCCTCGATGAGACGCTGAGGAGAGATCACACATTCGTCATCCTGCAGGCGCGGCAACCCGTCACGCCAATGATAACGGGCAGCATAAACCTCTTTTTTGCGGGCATCAATGACGGCCACAACAGGAAAGCTTGATGGACCGTTGGCAAAAGCAACAACTTCAAGAGAGGACACCGGATAAATCGGCTTTTTCAATGCCAGGGCAAGCCCCTGTATGGTTGCCAGACCAACACGCAATCCGGTAAATGAACCGGGACCGGCAACAACACATAATCCATCAAGCCGGTCAGGCTGCACTCCAGCCTCATTGAGGACAAAATCCGTGTAGCGCAACAGATAGTCGGAATGTGTTTTACCCGACACATCCAGGGTTATTTCAGCCAGAACCCGATCATCTCGGCATAATGCCACACTGCCACAGGGTGTTGAGCTATCCAGGCACAGGAGCAACGCCATCAACCACTCCCCTGCATAAACAATCGAACAATATCGTTGTAAAATGCCAAAAGCATCAGCATGAGCAACAGTCCCAAACCAATCTGCTGCATCACCTCACGCGCCCGTAACGACAAGGGACGTCGCCAGACAATCTCAACAAGATTGAAAAACAAGTGGCCACCATCCAGAACCGGAATCGGCAACAAATTAAGGATACCCAGCTGAATACTCAAAAACGACAACACAGTCAGGATCGTACTGAAATCTGTTTGTGCAGCCTGCCCGGCGATCTGCATCACCATGATTGGACCACCGATATTATCCGCAGGGACATGACCGGCAACGAGCTTACGAAGAAAAACCAGAGTCAGATCAATCAACTCCCCCGTGCGATGAACACCGATTTGCAGCGCTTCAAAAAAACCGTATTTACGCTCTTCCATCATCTGTTGCGGCGTAATACCGATGAGCCAAACGCCATTTTTCGCCTTCGGCGCGATGGCAAACTCCATCAGCTGACCGGAACGGTGGACGACAAAGCGCGCTTCCTTGCCGGCCAACTGCTGAATCACGTTATGCAACTGATACCAGGAGTCAATGGAGGTCTCATCAATACGTAAAATCCTGTCACCAACTTGCAGTCCGGCTTTCTGAGCCGGCATATCAGCACTGACGGTTCCAATCACTGCTTCGCGCATCGGCATCAGACCAAGGGACTGCAACCCTTCCAGACTGCCGTTGTCCGCCGGCACATCAAGCGTTATGGTTTGTCCCTGACGGTCGATGGTAAAATGCAACTGAGTGCCCACCAGGGGGATCAGCGCCTTATCCGTCTGCGTCCAGGTCGTCACCTCATGGTCATTAACGGAAACAATGCAGTCGCCCGTTTGAAAACCGGCGTTGGCCGCATCGGAAGTCTCGAGGACATAGCCGATACACGGAGGGTCATTGAGAAATGTCGGCACATTGACGCCGACCATATAGGCCAAAGGCAATAACAACAGAGGTAGAAGCAGGTTCATGATCGGTCCGGCCGCGACAATCGCCATGCGCCGAGAAACCGCTTTTTCCGCAAAGGAGCGTTTTTTCTCCTCCTCAGTGAGCGGTTCATCCTCCTCGCCCACCCCTTCGCCAAGCATTTGCACATAGCCGCCAAGCGGAATAAGACTGATCAAGTACTCGGTCTCTCCCCAGGTCCGGCTGACGATGCGCGGGCCAAAGCCCAATGAAAATTTAAGGACTTTCACCCCGGCCAGCTTTGCCACGCAGAAATGACCAAGTTCATGAATAAAAACCAGAACGCCAAGCATCAGGATGCCAGCTACAACGGTTATCATAAATCCTCCTGTCAGCGTCCCTGAGCGATCAGTTGCCGAGCGATACAACGTGCTCGGTCATCACAATGCAACACATCCTCAATAGAATGAATCGGCTCATTGTGATATTGGTCAAGAACCTGACGAATCACGGATGAAATATGCAGATAGTGAATCTTCTGCTGTAAGAACTCATCGACGGCCACCTCGTTGGCCGCATTAAGAACAATGGGTGCCGAACCGCCGGCACTAAGGGCTTCATAGGCCAGTTTCAGGCAAGGAAACAGTTCCAGATCCGGACGACTGAAGCTCAAATCTGCCCATTGGCACAAATCAAGGGCCGGTAACGACAAGGGTAGACGGTCCGGCCAGGCCAACGCATAGGCAATGGGGGTTTTCATATCGGGAACCCCCAACTGAGCCACAACCGCCCCATCCACATATTCAACCATCGAATGGACAATACTTTGCGGATGGATGTGCACATCAATGCGCTCAGCCGGGATATTAAATAACCAATACGCTTCAATGACCTCCAGCCCCTTATTCATCATCGTTGCCGAGTCAATGGTGATCTTCGCCCCCATGGACCAGTTAGGATGATTCAGGGCCTGTTCCAAGGTGACATGCTCAAGTTGTTCACGACTGAATTCACGAAAGGGACCACCTGATGCCGTTAAGATCAGACGTCGGATGTCGCCATGCTGGTGCCCTGAAAGGGACTGGTAGATGGCTGAATGCTCGCTGTCCACCGGCAGCAGATTGACGTTGTGACGCTGCACAGCGTCCATGACTAAGGCTCCAGCCGTAACCAGAGTTTCTTTGTTGGCCAGGGCAATATCTTTCCCCGCTTTGATAGCAGCCATGGTCGGCACCAGTCCGGCCGCCCCAACGATGGCCGAAACCACCATCTGCGCCTGCGGGTGGGTTGCACAACTGACGGCACCATCGACCCCCGCAACAATGTCGACCGGACAATCCTGCAAAAGTGCGTGTAGCCGTGGTCTGTCAGCCGGATCAGCCACCGAAACAACTTCCGGTTTAAAGCGGCGCACTTGATCGGCCAACAAATCGATCTGCCGCCCGGCACTCAAGGCGACAACACGAAACTTATCCGGGAACTCTGCAACCACATCAAGAGTGCTGACGCCTATGGAACCGGTGGAACCGAGCACGCTGATTGATTTCATTGCATTTGCTCTCTCTATCACCACAGTAGACAAAAATAGACACAGGGGAACGTGAACAACAGACTGTCGAGTCGATCAAGCATTCCGCCATGACCGGGAAACAACGCCCCTGAATCTTTGCTGTCGGCGCTGCGTTTCACCATGGATTCGAATAAGTCGCCAAGTTGACCAAAAACGCCGACAAGGGCACCAACAACAACGGCTCTGCTGAGCGACGCGTCAGGAATAAGCCATGGGATGACGACCGAGGCACACAGGACACTGCCGACAAAACCGCCGAGGGCTCCCTCAATACTTTTTTTCGGACTAATTTGTGGATACAGCCGGTGACGGCCTAATGCCGTACCGACGAAGTAGGCGCAGGAATCACACACCATGGTTGCCATCAGGACCAGTAAGACCCAGATGCGGCCATGCTCAACTCCGTGTAACGCAGCAAAATAGCTCATCAGTAAAGGAATATACAACCAGCCGACGACAATCTGGCCCAACTCGAGGATAACACGACTAAGGTTTTGATAACGTGCCAAAAAAACCAGGGAAAAAACCAGAAAGGATCCGGTAAGAACATGCTGTGCATCACTTGGCCAATAGCAGCACACGGCCAGAAAAACAACACCAAACAGCGTGGCAATCACTTGTTCGACAAAGCGGCTATCGTCCAAGACCATCCTGTAGAATTCCCACAGGGCGATAGCGCAGACAACACACAAAGCCAAAGTAAACCAGACCGTATCAAACGCAAGGGTCAACAATAAAACGACCGGCAGAGCGATCAAAGCAGTAATGAGACGTTGTTTAATGGGACCCCTCCTCTACAATCAGTTCGGATCAACCGCACCGAAACGACGGCTACGGGACTCAAAATCGTCTAACGCTTCTTTAAGCTGTTCCACTGTAAAATCAGGCCACAAACAGGAGCAAAAATAGAGTTCCGTGTAAGCCATCTGCCACAATAGAAAATTACTGATCCGCATCTCACCACTGGTCCGGATCAGCAGATCGGGGTCAGGAGTCCCCTGTGTATCCAAGTAGCTGGAAAAAACGTCTTCGGTAATTTCACCCTCAGACAGGTTTCCGTTTTTGATATCGCCGGCAAGCCGGCGAACCGCTCGCAGTACTTCGTCACGAGCACCATAAGACAACGCCAAAGTTAAGGTTAACCCGGCATTCTCTCGAGTTGTATCGATCGTTTCCTTAAGTGAAGCATAAATTTCTTTCGGCAAGCGACTCAAATCACCAATCACCCGAAAACGGATGCGATGCTTTAGCAACATCGGCAATTCACTGCTCAGGTACTGGCCCAGCAACGCCATAAGCGACTGGACTTCCTCATCAGGACGCGACCAGTTTTCCGAACTGAACGCGTACAGGGTCAGATAACGAATCCCCAGGGTTGAGCACTCTTCAACAACCGTGCGAACCGTTGATACACCCTGCTGATGCCCGGCAATACGCGGCAAACCACGTCGTTGCGCCCAACGGCCATTTCCATCCATGATAATGGCAATATGTTCAGGCAGAGCCATAGACCTTTTCCTTCGTTCTCATCTGATTGCGTCGTGGTAAAACGGTCGACAGGAGAGTCCTGTAACAAGCAGCTTAATAAGAGCATGAAAATTTAGCATGAACCAGAAGCGGGGGCAATAGAACAGGTCCGCCGATTGAGAAAAAACCAACAATAAAGGGGACCCTCTTGAGAGTCCCCTTTGATTTATCAAAAGAGCTGGTCGTATTTATACTTCCATGAGCTCTTTTTCTTTTTCAGCAACAATATCGTCGCATTTTTGAACGTACTTATCCGTCAGATCCTGCATGTCCTTCTCAGAACGTTTGAGATCATCCTCAGTAATTTCTTTTTCTTTTTCGAGCTTTTTCAACGCATCGTTGCCGTCACGACGACTACTGCGGATACTGATCTTCGCTTCTTCACTCTTTGCCTTGACCAGTTTGACCATCTCCTTACGGCGTTCTTCCGTTAACGGAGGAATTGAAATACGGATCAAATCACCATCGGACGATGGTGTCAGGCCCAGATCCGATTTAAAAATGGCCTTTTCGATCTCCGGCAACAGATTCTTTTCCCAGGGTTGAATCGTAATCAGACGGGCCTCAGGAACCGAAAGCGTGCCAACCTGATTCAATGGGGTCGGTGTTCCATAATAATCAACGCGCACTTCATCAAGCAACGAGACGGAAGCTCGTCCGGTCCTGACTTTGCTCAACTCTCGCTTGAGAGCTTCAATGGCGCCGTCCATAGACTTGCGCTCTTTTGACATGATGTCTTTAACCATCTAAGACTCTCCTTTGACGATAGTGCCAATGGCTTCACCCAGCACAACCTTTTTGATATTTCCGGGCTGGGTCAGGTTGAAAACCAGAATCGGCAGGTCATTATCCATACATAAAGAGGTCGCTGTGGCGTCCATCACCTGCAGGCCCTTCTGAAGCACATCCAGATAGGAGAGAGAATCATATTTTTTCGCTGCAGGGTTTTTCGCTGGATCAGCATCAAAAACACCATCCACCTTGGTTGCCTTGAGGATCACCTCCGCACCGATTTCCATGGCGCGCAAACTGGCTGCCGTATCCGTGGTGAAATACGGGTTACCGGTTCCCGCAGCAAATATCACCACACGCCCTTTTTCAAGATGGCGCACGGCACGGCGGCGAATATAGGGCTCGGCAATCTCGCGCATTTCAATGGCAGACTGCACCCGGGTAATCACATCGACCTTTTCCAACGCATCCTGGAGTGCCAGGCTGTTCATAACGGTGGCTAACATCCCCATATAATCAGCACTGGCACGATCCATACCGGCAGAAGATGCCGCCAGCCCACGGAAGATATTGCCGCCGCCAATAACCAGAGCAACCTGCACGCCGAGATCAATCACTTCACGGATCTCGCCGGCAATGCCACTGATGATCTCAGGATCAATCCCATAACCATTATTGCCGGCCAGGGCTTCACCGCTAAGTTTGAGCAATATTTTCTTGAATTTCGGGCCTCTATCGGACATCAATCCACCTCTCAGACGATATGTAAAATTACTTGGTCAGGGCAGCAACCTCAGCGGCGAAATCGTCAGCGCGCTTTTCAATACCTTCGCCAAGCTGATAACGCTCATAATTAACCAACGTCACATCAGCACCGATCTGCTTGGCCAATGCATCAACAACTTTGTTGACCTTCTGATCCGGGTCAATGACAAAGGCTTGCTCAAGCAGACAGATCTCACCGAAAAACTTGTTGATTTGACCGAGAATAATTTTCTCAATGATGTTATCAGGCTTGCCACTCTCTTTTGCCTTGACGCGCATGATGTCTTTTTCTTTTTCAACAACATCCTCAGGAACGTCGTCACGGCACAGATATTGAGGGCTGGCGGCAGCAACATGCATGGCAATTTGACGAGCCGTGGCTGCAACAGCGGGATCATCGGCCTTTTCTGTTTGCAGCTCAACCAGGACACCAATTTTGCCACCGGCGTGAATATACGATTCGACAACGCCGGAAGTCACTTCGCTGCGAGCGAAACGACGAATATTGAGATTCTCGCCGATCGTGGCGATCTGATGGGTCAACTCCTCACCGACATTACGGCCGGTACCGGGAAACGGCAATGCTTTCAACGCATCAAGATCCGACGGAGCAGACTCGGCAACAACCGCTGCAACAGCGGATGAAAAGTTGCAAAAGGCATCATTCTTAGCAACGAAATCAGTCTCGGCATTGACCTCTACCAGTACGCCGACAGAACCTTCACCGGCAGCGACAATTGCGCCTTCGGCAGCAACACGACCGGATTTTTTAGCGGCAGCAGACAGACCTTTTTTACGCAGGAAATCAATTGCGTCCTCAAGATTACCGTCCGTTTCAGCCAAAGCTTTTTTACAATCCATCATCCCCGCGCCTGTTTTAGAACGCAGTTCAGCCACCATTGATGCAGTAATTTTAGCCATAATTCGCCTCCTGTTCCACTATTTGTGGGAACATTCTTAACATAAAATCATCGATTGAATCGTTTATACACAATAAAGACGTGAAAAAAGCGACCAGATGCCTGGTCGCTTTCAGTCCTACTGACACATGAGGTCTAGGCTTCTTTCGCTTCGCCTTCAACCACTTCAGTTGTTTTTTCAGCCGCAGATGCGCCTTCATTTTCAGAGCAGATCGCCGCTTCACGTGCCTGTGCACCTTCAATGCTGGCATCCGCCATACTGGAAACAAACAGGCGAATCGCCCTAATAGCGTCATCATTACCGGGAATGATGTAATCAATTTCATCCGGATCACAGTTGGTGTCGACAACAGCGACAACAGGGATTCCCAGTTTTTTGGCTTCACATACGGCAATGGCTTCTTTCTTGGGATCAATGACAAACATTGCGCCCGGAAGCTTGGTCATCCCTTTGATACCACCGAGGTTTTTCTCCAGCTTGATCCGCTCACGATCAAGTTGCAGACACTCTTTTTTGGTCAGCAATTCAAACGTGCCGTCTTCAGCCATGGTTTCAATTTTTTTCAGGCGGTCGATGCTGCCTTTGATGGTAGCAAAGTTGGTCAGCATACCACCGAGCCAGCGATGATTAACATAGTACTGGCCTGCGCGATCAGCTTCTTCACGAATGGAATCTTGCGCCTGCTTCTTGGTACCGACAAACAGGATGCTGTCGCCATTTTCGACAACGCTCTTTACAAAGCTGTATGCCGTACGGAAATAACGCACCGTCCGTTGCAGATCGATGATGTAAATTCCATTACGGGCACCGAAAATGTAAGGTTTCATTTTCGGGTTCCAACGCTTGGTCTGGTGACCGAAGTGAACACCCGCTTCGAGCAGCTGTTTCATTGTAACTTTTGCCATTGTTCTTCCTCTCATTTCACGTGGTTTAACCTCCGCCTCCATGAAAGCTCGCTATCGTCATTTACCCCACTGGTAAACACCACGCTTGTAACCATGAAGACGTGCGTCGTTTAACGTACCGCGCTTAAATAACATAGCCCCTGCCCCACCGCAAGGAAAAACATCCTTTTAAAGACGCAGAAGTTTACAATTTTTCGCAACTGTAATACCATCCTGCGGTTATGTCATCACTTCGGTTGCAAACATATATTTCGCGGGAAATCGTCGCTCCGTTTCTGCTCAGTCTGGTGCTGTTTACCTTTGTCCTTCTGCTGAGCCGACTGTTGAAACTGATCGAAATGGTGGTCGACAAAGGGGTGGCGGTCAGTGAGATTTTGCATCTCTTTGCCTGTCTGCTGCCCTCATTCTTCGTTATCACCGTCCCGTTGTCATTTCTTCTGGCTGTCATGCTGGCGTTTGGCCGGCTTTCTTCGGATAGTGAGATCGTCGCCATGAAGGCGGCCGGATTCAGTCTTTATCGGCTCACCCAGCCGGTTCTTGTCATCGCTCTTGGGGTATGCGCCTTCACAGCCTATTTAACCCTGATCGCTGAGCCGGCCGGCCGCGTTAAACTGGAAAAACGGCTTATCAACATTGCCTACAGCAAGGCCGCAGTCGCCCTGCAACCTCAAATCTTCAATGAAGAGTTTGACGGACTGATGCTGTACGCCAACAGTGTGGATAATCAGACCAACACCATGACCGGGGTCTTTATCAGCGACGAACGCATGGGCAACACACCGTCAATCATTGTCGCGCGACGCGGTGAAATTCGTTCTGACCGCAGTAACGGCAGCTTGTTGATGCATTTACGAGACGGCTCAATCCATCGCCCGGTGGTACGCGAAGGCAAGCGTTCGTATCAAGTGGTTGATTTTCAAAGCTACGATGTCAACCTGAGTCTGAATACGGCCGACAAAGAAGACAAAGCTCTTCATCTCAAACCGAAAGAGATGTCTACCAAAGCTCTGATGCAGCCGGCCCCCGAGCTCCCCGAAGAAAAACAACGTGAGCGGCGCGTTGAACTGATGGAACGAATGGTCCTGCCCTTTTCACCGTTAATCTTTGCCCTGTTGGCGGTGCCATTGGGAATCCGCTCTCATCGCTCCCCTAAAGGCGGCGGTTTTTCCATTGCCCTGTTTATCTTCCTGTCTTATTACCTGTGCCTGTCCGTGGCCAAAACCATGGTACAGGAGAACAACTGGCCCCTGCTGGGCAGTTTGTGGGGACCAAGCGTGGTTTTTATCCTTGCCGGTATTCTGTTGCTGATCCGGGCTGCCCAGGAACGGCCGCTGCCGGGCAGCGGACTGGCGACGGTATTTTATGATGGCTTATCCACGATTTTTTACCGCAAAAAGGATCAGCCATGACACTGATTCAGCGCTATCTGCTCACAACGTTCACCAAAATCACCAGCCTGTCTTTGGCGGCCTTTGTCGGCATCTACCTGCTGGTCGATTTTTTTGAAAAAGTGGATGATTTTCTTGAACATGAGGCAGCTACGCATCTCTACATCAGTTATTTCGCCTGGAAAATCCCACTGATTGTCTCCCAGATGCTGCCCTTGACAATCCTGATGGGCACCTTTCTGACTCTGGGCGGATTCACGAAGACCAATGAGTTGACGGCCATGCGTGCCGGGGGCATCGGTTTACAGCGCATTGTTATCCCGTTCCTTATTGCCGCGACCCTTCTGACCGGGATTAATTTCGCATTAAATGAATTTCTGGTCCCCATAGGAACCCAACGCGCCAACTATATTTTTCGCACAGAGGTCAGAGGCAAAGCTCAAATGCTGGCCAAGCGCAACAATCTCTGGTTCCGTGAAGCCAACACCCTCTATCATATTCAGTTGGCACTGCCTGAGAAACAGCAACTCCGCGGGATTTCCCTCTACCTGGTGGACGATCAACTGAACTTGCTGAGCCGCATCGAGGCGCAGGAAGCTACGTTCAAAGATGACCAGTGGCAGGCAGAGCACGTTATTGTGCGTCACTTTGCCCCCCAAGAGCGCCACCTGACCGCTCAGAACAACCAGGAGTTGCTGCTTCTACCGTTAAAGAAAACACCGGAGGACTTTGGGACGATCTCTGGAAAAAATGAAGAGCTGAATTTTGCCCAGCTGTCGAGAATCAGCGCCCAGATGCAACGCGAAGGCCTCGATGCAACACGCTACCGTGTCGACATGTACTCACGACTGTCCACCCCGTTTGCCTGCATCATCATGGCCTTTCTGGCGATCCCCTTTGCCTTGCAGAAGAGTCGCAATGTCAACCTTTCGCTGGGGATCTCCATCAGTGTGTTGATCGGCATTTCTTTTTTTATCGTCCAGTCGACCCTTATTGCCCTGGGCTATTCAACCGTCTTGCCACCACTGATCGCAGCCTGGGCCGCCAACATCATCTTTGCCCTGGTCGGCATGTTCCTGCTTTTATCCACCCGCGATTAGCCTAAAACACAACAGGCGTACAGCTCATGCTGTACGCCTGTTGTGTTCAATAAAACAAACGCTCCCGTCATCGATCGCTTGACTTTTCGACGTGCGTCGTTGAAAAACCTCCAGAGGGAACTTTTTTCAACATCTCGTTAATAGCGGTAATGCTCCGGTTTGTAGGGACCTTCAATCTTGATATCCAAGTAGTCGGCCTGCTTCTGAGTCAACGTGGTCAGCTTGGCTCCGAGCTTACCGAGATGCAGACGCGCCACTTTTTCATCCAGAACTTTCGGCAGCACGTACACCTGCTTTTCATACTGATCATTGTTCAGCCACAGTTCGATTTGCGCCAACACCTGATTGGCGAAGCTGTTGCTCATGACAAAACTGGGGTGCCCTGTTGCGCAGCCGAGATTCACCAGACGCCCACGCGCCAGCAAGGTAATCCGCTTGCCGTCAGGCCATTCAATCTGATCAACCTGCGGCTTGATTTCATGAACCGTCAGGCTGTTATCACTGAACAGCGACTCGACTTGAATTTCGGAATCAAAATGACCGATATTGCAGACAATCGCCTGATCTTTCATCTGGTCCATGTGACTGCGATTGATAACATCGACATTACCGGTTGTCGTGACGAAAATGTCGCCCCAGCGACAGGCTTCATCCATATCAACCACATTGAAGCCTTCCATACATGCCTGCAGGGCACAGATCGGGTCAATTTCCGTGACCGACACCATGGCCCCCATGCCCCGAAAAGCCTGAGCACAGCCTTTACCGACATCGCCATAACCGAGAACGACACACTGTTTACCGGCGACCATGACGTCAGTTGCCCGTTTGATGCCGTCGATCAGCGACTCACGGCAGCCATAAAGGTTATCAAACTTACTTTTGGTCACGGAGTCGTTGACGTTGAACGCCGGAAACATCAAGGCGTTGTCGCGGGCCATCTGGTATAGGCGGTGAACACCGGTGGTGGTTTCTTCGCTCACTCCAATCAGATGGGCAGAAATTTTATGCCAGAACTGCGGATCTTCTTGCAGAGTTTTATTGAGCAGCGTATCGAGAATCTGCACTTCTTCATGGTCCCGACAAATGTCCGGAAGTCGGCCGCTGGCTTCGTATTCCTTTTCCCGGGCAACGCCACGGTGCACGAGCAATGTCGCATCACCGCCATCATCGAGAATCATGGTCGGGCCCTCTGGGAACGACAGGGTCTTCTTGGTAAACTCCCAGTATTCTTCAAGCGACTCGCCCTTGTAAGCGAAGACCGGAACACCGGTTTCAGCAATGGCTGCGGCAGCGTGATCCTGGGTGGAAAAAATATTGCAACTGGCCCAGCGCACATCAGCCCCAAGTGCCACCAGCGTCTCGATAAGCACGGCAGTCTGAATCGTCATATGCAATGAACCGGAGATACGCGCCCCTTTGAGAGGTTTCTGCGCCTGATACTCTTCACGCACCGCCATCAAACCGGGCATCTCCGTTTCGGCGATGGTAATTTCTTTACGACCCCAGGCGGCCAGAGCCATATCTTTAACAATCGATTCTTCAGACATCGAACTCATCAATCTCTCCTTTAACAGCTGATAAACGATGACGGAACACGCTATCCGCACACCATGGCAGAGATAACAGCACCATCAGATAAAACATAACAGCGAGAAAAATCGCTGCCACACTATGCCAGAAACGGCAATCGATCTTTGTGAGAATTGTCACGTTCCAGCGTTCGATAATCTTTCGTCCTAAACGCGGTGAGCCGACCAGCCACCACGAGAGGCGAAAAGGGATGACCCAAAGATAGCGCACAACGGCGGATCCGCAACCATACCAGAAACGCCACCACCCGGACAGGGGCAATTGCCACAGTCGACGCATCAAAGCGATCAGCGAACGAACAATGCCGTGATCAGAGCGATAACTGCCCATGGCACACGGCAGTAAAGAGCGTTCACCACTGGCAAGAATCAACAGAAGAACAGCATTGAGACACTGACGACACCAGAGCCCCTCCTCCTCATAGCGCCGACTGGAGGTGGTCAAGGTGCCGGGCAAATGGATCATGCGCCCTGCACATGAGATGCGCTCGACCAGTTCGACATCCTCAAGAACAGGCAGGGACTCATCATAGCCCTGCAAGTCATGCCAGACGGTTCGGTGGAGCATTAACCCCTGATCTCCAAAGATGGTTCCCGGCAGATTCAATGCGGCTTTTTCGGCAAGATAGCGATAAAAACGGGGCCGAAGCGCCTCACCGTTGAATTTTAACAAAAAATGACCGGCAACAGGATCGCCACCCAACCATTCATTTTCCAAAGCTCGGACCGCCTGTAAAAACAACTCCGGTTGAGCCCAAACACTGTCGGCATGCAAAAACAACAACCAGCGACCATGAGCCAGCCGGCCGCCACGATTCAGCTGACAGCTTCGGCCACGCTCCCCCTGTACTAAAACGACCTGATGGAGCGAGCAGGATTGATAATGGTCAATGAGGTCTGTGGAGCGATCTTTGGAACCACCATCACTGAAAATAATCTCCAGAGACAGGCTGACTTGAGACTCCAAGGCGGCAAACAGACCGGGCAAAGCGTCCTGTTCGTTGAACACGGGGATGATAACGGAAAGATCGAAGAAGGGATCGCAGTGAGTCATCGCATCAAAATCAGATCGAAGTTTCCTGCGCAACATGGGAACAAACCGGCCAGGCTCACCAAGGAGCCTGGCCGAAAATCACCTAAAGACCGGCACGACTGCGCAGCGACTCAACCCGGTCCGTTTTCTCCCAGGTGAAGTCAGGCAGTTCACGACCAAAATGGCCATAAGCCGCTGTAGGACGATAAATGGGGCGCAGCAGCTCCAGCGTTTCAATAATGCCGGCCGGACGCAGGTCAAATTCATCCTGAACGATGCGGGCAATTTTGTCCGAAGCAATCACTCCGGTTCCAAACGCATTGATCATGACACTGACCGGCTCGGCAACGCCGATGGCGTAGGCGATCTGGACTTCGCATTTTTCAGCCAGCCCGGCGGCGACAACATTCTTCGCCACATAGCGCGCCATATAGGAAGCACTGCGATCCACTTTGGATGGATCCTTTCCGGAAAAGGCACCACCGCCGTGAGATCCCTGACCACCATAAGTATCGACAATAATTTTACGACCGGTCAGACCGCAGTCACCCATGGGGCCGCCGACGACAAAGCGCCCCGTCGGATTGATGTAGTACTTGGTCTTGGCATCAAGAAGATCAACAGGAAGGACCTTTTTGACAACTTCCTCCATGACGGCTTCTTCGATCTGTGCCAATGTCACCTCGGGATTGTGCTGAGTCGAAACAACCACAGCATCAATGCGAGACGGCTTGTCATCAATATATTCAATCGACACCTGCGATTTGCTGTCGGGGCGAAGGAAATTAACAACACCCTCCTTGCGAATCGCGGCCAACCGCTGGGTGAGATTATGGGCATAAACGATCGGCATGGGCATCAGCTGGGGCGTGTCATTGCAGGCGAACCCGAACATCAAACCCTGATCGCCGGCACCCTGCTCTTTGTGGAGCCCCTCCCCCGCGGTAACCCCCTGGGAAATGTCTGGAGACTGGCGATCCAGTGACGTCATAACGGCGCAGGTATCAGCATCAAAACCGACATCACTGCCAACGTAACCGATCTCACGGATCGTTTGGCGAACAATGTCCGCATAGTCAATACGGGCATGCGTGGTGATCTCGCCGGCCAGCATGGCCATGCCGGTGGTCACCAGTGTTTCACAGGCGACACGGGCCGTATTATCCTGAGTCAGAATGGCATCAAGAACCGCATCTGAAATCTGATCCGCCATCTTATCGGGATGGCCTTCACTGACTGATTCCGAGGTAAACATAAAGTCTGTCATTGGCATGGAAAAATCCCTTTCGCTCTAAAATTCGGAGTGTGAGTATATGCCATTCTCAATGGGCCAGCAATTCAATAATGCATTGACTCACCGGCCCAGAGAACATTTTTTACAAGCGCCTTACAATGTTGTTGGTTGCAGACGGATTCGCCAATGCTGTCATCAGGGGGGGCTTTATGCTGATTCATCAGGACCTTACCCCCTAAAGACGTGCGGAGTCGCGGAAGCCTTTTTACGAAAAACTCGGCAATGTTCCTTAAATCTCCCATTCCTGCATATCGTCGGGGAAATGACGCACGACGGTTTCACGAAGATCCGCAGCAATTTCCGTGGCAGTGGACCTGGAGAGAATCTGCGCAAGGAGGGTATGCCCGTCGTCGGATTGCCATTGGCGCAAGATCTTTTTGACCCGCGACAAGCCGCAACTGTTCATGGACATTTCCGTATAGCCCATAGCCAGCAAAATAAGACTGTACATGGGCTCCGCAGCCATTTCACCACAGATGCATGCTGAAATCCCTGCCTGGCTGGCCGCATCGGAAATTGTTTTCAACGCTCTCAAAATCGCCGGATGGCAAGGATCGTAAAGATAGGCCACATGCTCATTGCTGCGATCCACAGCAAGGCAATATTGAATCAGGTCATTGGTGCCGACCGAAAAAAAATCGACTTCACGGGCCAACAGGTCAGCCAGAAAAACCGCCGAGGGGGTTTCGATCATAATCCCGACGGGAAGCTGTTCATCAAAAGGAATCTGCTCCCGGCGTAACTCGTCCATGACTTCGCCAAGCATCTGGCGACAGGTGCGCACTTCCGCCACTCCGGAGATCATCGGAAACAATAAACGAACGCGGCCGTAGGCTGATGCGCGCAGAATCGCCCGCAACTGGATGCGAAAAAGGTGTTTTTCATGCAAAGACAGGCGAATTGAACGCAACCCCATGGCCGGGTTGGCTTCATCCTGAAGACTGAGGTCCTGAACAAACTTATCACCACCGATATCCAGGGTGCGAATCGTCACGGGAGAAGGGTGAATTTTCTCGACCAGGGCTTTATAGCCTTCAAACTGATCCTGCTCTGACGGCGGGGTTGAACGGGCCATATACATAAATTCGGTTCGCAGCAGGCCGATCCCCGTCGCGCCGTTCTTCAGGGCAATGTCCGCCTCATCGGGCAGTTCAATATTCGCCTGAAGCGTTACCTGAACGCCATCTGCCGTACAGGCCGGCAACGCGCAGAAGGTTTGCAGATGTTGCTGATAAAATTCGTAGCGCCGTTTCTTCTCAAGATATTCCTGCAATGTTGCAGGATCAGGGTTAAGGATGACATCGCCATGACTGCCATCAATGATGATCGCCATCCCGGTTGAAACCGTGGATGTGATCGTTTCGAGACCAACCACCGCAGGTAATCCCAGGGAGCGGGCCAGAATTGCCGTATGAGACGTTCGTCCTCCCAGGTCCGTCACAAAACCAATCACCTGCTCTTTATCCATTTGCAGAGTATCCGCCGGCGACAGATCGTGGGCGACGACGATGGACTTGCGCTCGAGATGCTGTATCTGTTGCTGATTTTCACCACGGATATTGCGCAATATCCGCTCGCCGACCAGTTCAATATCAGAACCGCGCTCGCGAAGGTATTCATCCTCAATACACTCGAATGTGGCTCGGAATTGTTTAAGAACTCTCTTTAAAGCTGCGGAGGCATTGATCTGTTTTTCCTCAATAAAATTCGTTGTCCCTTTCAGGAGCATTTCATCATCGAGAATCATCAATTGAGTATCGATGATATAAAAGTGTTCCGACTGAGTATGGTGAGACAGCTGCTGTTGGATGTCGCGAAGTTGCTGCCGTGATTTTTCAACAGCAGCATAAAAAATATCGACTTCCGCTGAAATCTGCTGCGCGGAAATGTCATATTCGACAACGCTTATGCGTTGCCGATCAAGCAGGTAGACTTCTCCGATGGCAATACCTGGAGAGGCTGCAACAGCATGATAACGCTCTGTCTGTTTATTCTTCACCGAACTTGTCATGAATCAATTTCTCCAGACCATCCATGGCCTCTTGTGCATCCTCACCTTCTGTACGAATCTCAATCACAGTGCCCTTGGGGGCCGCAAGCATCAAAATGCCCATGATGCTTTTACCATTCACCTCGAAACCATCTTTATCAACGAAGACTTCAGCGGAAAATTGGCCGGCAACCTGAACAAACTGAGCCGCGGCACGGGCATGAAGCCCAAGGCGGTTGGTAATTTCTAGGGTTTTCTTTACTTCCATGAAAAATCTGTCCTATCAAGTTTTTTGCAAAAGCCATCCTGGGCTCTTTGCAAGCACGGTTTTAAACCATGTGATTTTCAAAACCTCACAAAAACGCCGGGTGGTCAACGACCCGACTATTTTGGTCACCCACCCATGGGCGCCACGTGCCTTTTGACAAAAGGCTCCAAAAAACTCCCACAGGCTCCTATAAAAAAAAGTGATCCACAACGCCGACACATCCCAGCAGAGCAAATACCACAAGATACAGAGGGATTCCCTGACGCAGAAGAAAGGTACAACCGATCACGCCAGCCAAAACAACAGGAACCATGACCGCGCCGCAGGGCACCAACGGGCCTGTTTGATGGCACAACACCGCCGCTACGCCACCGAGCACAACAACGGCCAGACGCTTGAGAACCAGCGCGACATCGGCAATACGGTACCTTTGAAGAAGCTGAACGACCATAACTCCCTGCTGATAGCCCAGCCAGGGGCCAATCAGGCGAACAAACAGCACCGGGAGGTTAAACAAAACCAGAAACAGCACCGGTGACCACCAATACCCCAGGCTGCCGGCGGTCACGGCAAGTGCGCAACACAAGGGACGCAGTCCTCCCCAGAAAAACGCATCCCCGGCAGCGGCAAAAGGTGCCATGACGGCTTCCGTAAACGCCTGTGGCGACATAGGGATCGGCTCTTCAAGCCGTTGGCGTCGCTCCAGAGCCAGGACAGCCGCAGCAATCGTCGGTGTCAAGAAAACATTGCTGTTGAAATACCCCAGATAGCGCTGAACAATTGGTCGCAACGCGCGGTCGGGATACAAACGACGCAGTTCCGGCAGCAGCAGATAAACCCAGCCTAAGCCCTGAAACTGTTTAAAATTCCAAGAACATTGCAGTAAAAGGCTGCGCAGGCTCAGAAGGCATAAGCGCCTCTTGGTCAACGGTTCAACAGTCATGCTACAGCTCCATCAATTGCAGCAGACCATAGGTCAATAAAAAGCCGCTGACAAACAATGCAATCGTCTTTCTAACCTGCAAAACCGCCATCATCGCCGCAATACCGACAAGAGGAAAGACCACAATCAGCAAAGCCGGATGACCGTCCGCAAGGGGCGTCAACCACGGCAACACTAAGTTCAACAGCAGACTCCCCACGGCAACAACACAGGCCACGGACATCAGAGACGCCACAGCGAAAACCCAGGCGCAGTATAAATGGTTTTGCTGAAGAACGGACCAGCGCTGCTCGGCAAGGTGGGAAACCGCATTCTGAAAGCGTTTCTCATTCTGATGGCGGCTACGGATGTCAAACAGCTTGCCGATTTCCGCTGTCATCAGGGCAATAACAGCCACGGCAACCACCAACATCAGGTCTTGCTGAGGGTGGCCAAAAGAGAAAAAGTACAGCAGAATGACCCCGCCCAAGCTGGCTGACGTATCATCAGGGGCAACGGCAGCCCCGACCGGCACCCGCATCAGCCAGAGCAACTCCATCATCAGTCCGAGCTGAAAGGCCTGAGGAAAAACACCGAGCAAATAGCCGGCAGCGGCGGAACACACCAAGGGTCGTCCCAGCTGAAATTGGCCAATGGCCGTCCGGTCCAGCCCACAGAGGACAATCACACAAAAAACACCCAGCCACGCCAAGATCAAAACTTACCCCTTGAGTTCCTGATCATGACAATCCCACCTCATGGCGCGATCCGTCGGAATACATTGAGCGGAAATCATCACCCCAAGCTGACACAGCGCATTGAGGTCGTCCTGGTCTTCGGGGCCGACAAACAGGGTGCGGGAAAGACAGCGCTTCCCCTCTTGAGCGTGCATATTCCCCAAGTTAAGGCAGGTAAAATGAATACCCTCGCGATAAGCCTGTAGAGCGTCCTGAGGTGTTGAAAACAGTACAATGACATTACGGGATTCGAGCAGATGGGCTGAACATAATCGGGCTACTTCGGTGTGAGAACACACCTCGACAGACAATTCTCCAGGGACGACAGCGATCATCAACTGCTTACGAAACGGATCTTGGGCAACAACATCGTCGACCACAATCAGACAATCCGCTTGAACATAGGGCACCCAGGCTTCCAACACCTGCCCATGAATGAGCCGGTTATCAACGCGCGCCAGAACGATCGACATCAGTTGGTCCCACAGCCAATCAAGTCGCGGGAAACCACGACACTTTTCCGTCCATAGTCTTGCAGAAACACGGTCAACTCGGCCAAAGTCATCGTTTGTCGACCACTGGAAAACTTCAACAGCATCGGCAGATTCACTCCATTAATCACCTCGACACTTGGATCGGATAAGAACCGTGCAGCAATATTTGCCGGAGTGCCGCCAAACATGTCGGTCATCACCAAAACACCCTCTCCGTCACACCCCACCTCCTCAATCAGCAACGTCATCTGTTGGGCAAGAGCTTCCGGATCACACTGTTTATCAAGACACATGGTACGTGCATGACTCACCGGGCCAATAATGCCTTGGGCTGCTGCCAATAGCTGCGCGGCCAAGTCGGCATGTGTGGCAATGACCAATCCTATCATCCTTCCTCCTTTATCAGGTCGCGATGAGTGATGGTAACATCTTGTGATTCTTTGAGACAATCCCGTAATGCTTCAACGATGGCAACGCTGCGGTGATGCCCTCCCGTACAACCAATTGAAATAGTCAGATAACGTTTCCCCTCACGACGATAACGCGGAATAAGAAAATCAAGCCAGGATTGAGTCCGCTGAAGAAACTCTCGGCATTCAGGTTGACCAAGGACAAAGTCACGCACAGGTTTGTCGCACCCCGTCAACGGGCGCAAGGCTTCGTCATAGTGAGGATTCGGCAAAAAACGGACATCAATCACCAGGTCTGATTCAAGAGGAACACCGTAGCGGAACCCAAAGGATTGCAGACGGATGCTCATGGCCACCCCGGCATCCGGAGAACCATGCAGCGTTCTCAGCACTGCCGCTTTAAGCTGGTGAACGGACAACAACGTGGTATCGAAGACGACCGTGGCACGGTCCCGTAACGGTTGCAGCAGGCTGCGCTCCTGGGAAATCGCCGCAGAGACGGTACTGTAGTTTGATAAAGGATGGCGACGGCGTGTTGTCGAGAAGCGGCGGATCAACTCATCATCCGCAGCATCAAAAAAGAAAATTTCCGGTTCATGACCAGCCTGATGGACAGCGTCAAAAACTCGTTCATAGCCCGTAACAAAGTGGGGATTGCGCACGTCCATGACGATCGCCACGCCGACCGAATCGACAATGTCTCCCCCTCCCTGTTCAAAAAATGTCGGCAACAGGATCAGAGGAAAGTTATCGATGACATAAAAGCCTTCATCTTCCAGGACTTTGGCTGCCGTTGATTTACCCGAACCGGACAAGCCGGTAATGACAATAAACCTCACGATGGCTACTCCAGATTGTCACCAATGATAACATGGGAATGCAGCTGGGCCACTTCAGCCATCCGCTTTTCCAAACGGTCCTGAAATTCACGTGCTGAGTTGTAGCCCATCTCTTTAAGAAGCTGGTTACGCGCACCAACTTCAATAATCGTGGAAATGTTTCTCCCCGGACAGACCGGAATGCGCAGCAACGGTACCTTGATACCCAACAGTTCATAATGCTGTTCATCCAGGCCAAGACGATCGTAAGTGGCCTCATCGTCCCATTCCAGCAACTCCATGGCGACATCAATTTTCTTGCGCTCACGGATCGCGGCAACACCGAAAAGATGCTTGATATTGATGATCCCCAAACCACGAATTTCCATATGGTAGTGCAACAGATCACTACCTTCTCCAAACAAAACCGCCGGCAACTTGGTGCGTACCTTGACCACGTCATCCGCTACCAACCGGTGCCCGCGCAGGACCAGGTCCAAAGCACATTCACTCTTACCGATACCGCTTTGTCCCATAAGAAGAACCCCGACCCCAAACACATCAACCAGCACACCATGAACAGACGTTGACGGCAGCAGACGTTCTTCAAGAAACTTGGAAATCAAAGAGATGAACGCCGAACTTTTCATCTGGGTACGTAACAGAGGAATAGCGTGCTTTTCGGTCTTTTCCAACAAGATTTTCGGTGGAATTTGCCCCTTGGTAATAATCAGGCAGGCAAACCCCAGAGAACACAGCTGCTCAACATTTTCT
Organism: uncultured Desulfuromonas sp.; assembly: GCF_963676955.1. Classification (NCBI taxonomy): domain Bacteria; kingdom Pseudomonadati; phylum Thermodesulfobacteriota; class Desulfuromonadia; order Desulfuromonadales; family Desulfuromonadaceae; genus Desulfuromonas; species uncultured Desulfuromonas sp. The sequence continues at coordinate 3,256,544 of NZ_OY781461.1, forward strand.
GCAGCCGTTTGTGGCGAGAGTTTTTCAAGATAGCTGAGTTCTGTGGAGCCAAGAATCTGCAGACGGTTCGGATGGAGGTAACTAAGGTGGCCGGCCAAAGCCAGACCGGGTTTTTGAATGCGATGTGATTCAATGCATTTGTGAAGACCGTCGGCGCCAGCCAGCACTTCGAGTTCCAATCCGGTGTTCTGCTCCTCCAGCAACTCACGTACACTCAACTGCGCCATACTCTTCACCTATCGTTTCAGGTTGTTTCTTCTACACGAATAATCTCGTAGATTTCCTCACCACTCGTTGCCATCAGCAACCGATCTCTGACGTCGGTGTCTTTGAGCAATTTGGAGATACGGGCCAGAGTTTTCAGATGAACACTGATCGATTCTTCCGGAGCCAGCAACAGAAAAAACAGGTGCGCCGGCTTGCCGTCCATGGAATCAAAATCCACCCCTTTACGACTGCGACCAAAAGCCAGAATCAATTGATCAATATTTTTAAGCTTACCGTGAGGAATCGCCACGCCTTCACCGATACCGGTACTTCCCAGGCGTTCACGTTCCTGAAGAACCGACAAGACGTCCTCACGATTGAGATCGTTGGATGAGCGTAACAAGACATCGGTCATCTCAGCCAATACCTCGTTTTTAGTCACCGATTGAATATCGGCCTCAACAGCAGCAGGATCTAACAATTCAACAATTTTCATAATCACACAACAAAAGAGAACAGCGCGGGGAGCACACTCCCCGCGCTGAAAAATTAGCTTTTCGGAACAATTAAACCGTAGTTACCATCTTTGCGACGATAAATAACGTTTACCTCTTCAGTGTTGTCATCGGTAAAAACCAGGAATTCCTTTTGCAGCAAATCCATCTGCATAACGGCTTCATCAACCGACATGGGCTTGATGGAAAAACTATGGCTGCGGATCACTTTGGGCTCCGGGTGCCCCTCATCGACACTGGCGGCTTCATAAATGGTCTTCGTCAGGTCACGCTCTTTCCCTTTGCGATTGGCATGACGCTTAAGCTTTTCTTTATAACGCTTCAGTTGGCGCTCAAGCTTATCAACCACGGCATCAATCGCTGCATACATATCATCAGTCACTTCAGCTGAAGCTTTAATGGTGATCCCTTTAGCGACCAGAGCAACCTCAGCATTGTGGCGAATCTTTTTTTCAACGGTCAGAACAACCTGTGCGTCAATGGGCTCTTCAATATACTTATTAACACGCACAAGTTTTTCTTCGACATAATTACGAACCGGCTCACTGGTATCCATATGGCGGAACGTGACTGAAATTTGCATATAAAACCTCCTTGTTCTTTACCCGTGTATTAAAATAAACGCTTTCGCGCCGTCGAGGAGCCTATTCCCAACATTTCCCGATACTTGGTGACAGTGCGTCGAGCAATGTCGATGCCATCCTCTTTTAACATATTAACAATCTTTTGATCAGAATACGGCTTTTTCTCATCTTCTCCGGCAATTATTTCCTTAATACGGTTTTTAACGCTCTCCGAAGCCACGGAATCGCCCCCTGTGGTGCCGATTCCACTGTTGAAAAAAAACTTGAGTTCAAAAAGCCCCTGAGGCGTCTGGACGTATTTATTCGTGGTTACGCGACTGATGGTTGATTCATGCATCTCAATATCTTCAGCCACATCACGCAGCACCAGAGGCTTTAAATAACTGATGCCGTGATCAAAAAATTCACGCTGAAATTTGACAATGCTTTTGGTCACCCGAAAAATCGTGCGCTGACGCTGATGGATACTCTTGATCAGCCACAGAGCTCCACGCATTTTTTCCTGAATGTACTCGCTGGTTTCACTGTCGATCTCTTTGCCTGACAGGGCATTGGAGTAATAGGAACTGATTTTAAGATTGGCCAGTCCATCATCATTCAGAGAAACGACATATTCATCGCCGACTTTGTAGACAAAAATATCCGGGGTAATGTAGTGAATATCAGACTCACTGTACTGGCTGCCGGGACGTGGATCGAGACTGGAGAGAAAACGTGCGGCATCAAGAACGTCATCGACACTGACTTTGCATTGCTTGGCAATCACCGGATAGCGACGCTCTTCCAACTCTTTGGGGTAATCGGTGATAATCCGCTCAGCCAGGCTGCCTTTCAGACCCAGGTAGGCCAACTGCAACTGTAAACATTCCGGGAGATCCCGTGCGGCAACCCCGGCAGGATCGAAGGACTGAACGCGATAGAGGACGTCTTCGACCTGATCCAGGCTCGATTCGGTTTGTTGACAGATGTCTTCGAGGGGAGTTCTTAAATAACCGCTGTCGTCAATATTACCGATAATCGCGGCAGCAATCACTTTATCGTGGCCGTCAATACTCGACAGACTCAACTGCCACATCAGATGATCGGACAGCGTTGTTTTCGGAGTCAGCAGATTTTCATAGGAAGGATGATCCTCATCATCAAAGGACTCAGCCATACTGCCGCCTTGAGAAAACCCCTGCAAATAGGTTTGCCAGTCATCAATCTGGGCAAGTCCGTCTGCGTCGACAACCTCCTGGGTTTTCTCCGGATCACTTTCAGGAACACCTTCATCAGCTGAAACCGTTTCCGCCTCGACCTTGCGGTTTTCCTCCACCTCAGAGACTTCTTCAAGCACTGGATTTTCTTCCAGTTCCTGATTGACCACCTCTTCCAGCTCGACACGTGACAGCTGCAGTAATTTGATTGCCTGCTGCAACTGAGGTGTCATTACCAGCTGTTGACTGAGTTTTAATTGTTGACGTAACTCAAGGGCCATTCTATTTCCTGGTCAGTGATTGGTGCATATAATGCTAAACAACGCTCTAATGTCTCTACAGTGTATTACGTACACCGTATTTTTTATAGCCGGAAATCCTCGCCAAGGTAAATTTCCCGAGCTGTCGAACTGGTTGCAATCTCTTCCGGAGTCCCATATTCCAAAATGGTTCCGGCGTTGAGGATGTAGGCACTGTCACAAACGCCCAAGGTTTCACGCACATTGTGATCGGAAATCAATACGCCGATGCCTCGTTTTTTCAGATCGAGAATAATATTCTGAATATCAATCACCGCCAACGGATCAATGCCGGCAAAAGGTTCGTCAAGCAGAATAAAGCGCGGATCGATCACCAAAGCACGGGCGATTTCCGTACGTCGTCGTTCGCCGCCGGACAACGCATAGCCAGGCGACTTGGCCACATGCTCCAGACGAAAATCAGCCAGCAGCGTTGCCAACCGTTCGCGACGTTGTTCAGCATCACTGACATGATATTCGAGGATCGCCAGCAAATTCTGTTCGACCGTCAGCTTACGAAAGACCGAGGATTCCTGAGGCAGGTAGGCCACGCCTGCACCGGCCCGTTGATACATGGGCCACCGACTCACTTCAGTATCATCGATAAACACCTGTCCCTGATCCGGCTTGACCAGGCCGACCATCATATAAAAAGAGGTCGTTTTCCCGGCACCGTTCGGCCCGAGCAGGCCAATCACCTGTCCTGAGCGAACCTCTAGGTCCACCCCATTGACCACGGTTCGGCGACGATAAGATTTTGTCAGATCTGTGGCTTTGAGAAGATGGCTCACTCGGAGGATTCTCCCGGTACAAACACGGCTTTGACACGTCCCTGATTGCCCCCCTCAACAATACTGCGACTGTCATTGAGGTAAACGCTGATTTTCTCCCCTTCAACCACGTTTTCACCTTGCACAACACGCGGGGAGCCCGTCAGTTCCACCCGGCCGTCTTTTTGCCAGAAAATCGCTTTTTGTCCCGTGGCAACCCGGTTGAGCTGGACAATGCGCACATCCTGTTCAGCCTCAACGCGATCAACCTGTTTCTTTTCGCCATCCGTGTAATACACTGTCAATTTCTGCGCATATATGGTGACATCACCCTGCTGCGCCTGAACCTTACCGGTAAAAACAAAGAACCCATTGGCGTCGTTGGCTTCAAGATGCTGTGAAGTCACATGAATTGGTTGACCGGCATCGTGTTCCATTTCCGGCTCAGCCAAGACAGGCGTAAAACCGACCAGAACAGCACATACAACGAAAATCAACAGGCGCATCACGGTTGCTCCTTTGGGGATTCAGGGTAAAACGTCGCCGAAACATCCTTGTTCAACTGCATCGTGCGCAAACCAACATCGAAGAGCAATCCCGTTCCGTGCAATTCCAACTGATCAGAACGGATGGTCACGGCCGCCTGGGACTCGATCACACCGCTTTGGGAACGATTTCCATAATAAGAGGCGCGCTCCGATAGCAGTGTATAGCCATTATCCGACTGGATGACGACATTTCCGGCCACATCAACCTGCTGGTCTGACAAGAGTGCGGTACCCTGGTCGGCCGTCAAAACGACATCCCCCACATCCTTTTGATCATAGAGGTGCATCCTGACCTGATCAATCAGGGTCTGTTCCTGATTAAAATCATGCGCCGCTGACGCCCCGGTTAACGTCCAATGTTTCACGCCATCGACGGTTTCGGTGTAGTTGAAGGTTTTAAGCTCAATATCAGCGTCCATCACCACATCTTCAATGACGTCAACAGAGGTCGGCAGATTCTCATAATAAAGAATCAACACCAGCAATGCCGCACAGATAGCAAGAAGTGCGGCAACAAGAAAACGGCGTATGGTCTCGCGTCGAATCATTGAAAAAGGATAACACTAATTGGCGATAAGGGTAAAGAAAGAGGCACTACTCAAAATAGCGTTCCGTAACGGAATCCCACAGGCCGGATTGTCGCAACAGCATGTCGCACACTTCGCGCACAGCGCCATGTCCACCCGGCAACGTCGTGATATAGTCCACATACGGCTTGATGTCGGCAACGGCATCGGCGACGGTAAAGGAACAACCTACACGGCGCAGGATCGGCAAATCAACCAGATCGTCGCCAACATAGGCCACCTGCTGATCAGAGAGTCCCTGATCCTGTAGAATCTGCTCATAAGGTTCCAGCTTGTTTTTTGCGCCCTGATAGACAATTTCAATGCCAAGTTCAGCAGCGCGATGGCTGACCACTTCGGAGCTGCGGCCGGTGATAATCCCCACCTTGATACCGGCGCGCTGTAACAGTTTCAGGCCATGTCCATCTCGAACATGAAACGCTTTGCTTTCAACGGCGTTGTTGTCATAAATAATGCGGCCATCGGTCAGGACACCGTCAACGTCGAGTAACAGCAGGCGAATTTTTTCAATGGATCGTTTTTTCATACCACTCCCGCCTTCAAAAGGTCATGAAGGTGAATAATGCCAACCGGGGTTGCATCCTCTTCGTGCTCAAAAACAAACAATGAGGTAATCGAGTACTCTTCCATCAGTTGCAACGCCTTGGCCGCAAGATTAAAGCGCAGCACGCGTTTGGGATGACGACTCATAACCTGGTCCATCAAGTGTTCCAGAGAGTGCTCATCTTCGAGACAACGGCGCAGATCACCATCGGTAAAGACACCAAGCAACCCATTGTGCTCATCAACGACGCCGGTAATACCAAGCTTCTTGTTGGTAATTTCAAACAGAGCGTCCTTAACGGTTGTGGTCTGTGTCACCAAAGGGATGGCATCACCGGTATGCATCAAGTCTTCAACACGCAGCAGCAGACGTTTTCCCAAGGCCCCGCCCGGATGGAACAATGCGAAATCCTCGGCTTGAAAGTTTTTCTCCTGTAGCAAGGCCACAGCCAGAGCATCGCCCATGGCCAGGGTTGCCGTGGTGCTGGCCGTCGGCGCCAAACCGAGAGGACAGGCCTCTTTGTCGACAGAGATATCCAACGAAACATCCCCGGCACGCGCCAGAGTGCTGGCCGGATTCCCGCTCATGGCAATCAGTTTTAACCCCAGACGCTTAATGACCGGCAGAATGCGCACAATCTCTTCGGTTTCCCCTGAATTGGAAACCGCCAGAACCACATCACCTTTCATCAGCATGCCGAGATCGCCATGAATGCCTTCGGCAGGATGCAGAAACAGTGCGGGCGTTCCGGTCGAGGCCATGGTGGCGGCAATTTTCTGACAGATCAGCCCTGACTTGCCCATTCCCGAAATGACCAGGCGCCCCTTACAGGCCAGAATCAATTCCACGGCCCGGCAAAATTCGCCATTGATCCGGTCATGAAGAGCCAGAACGGCATCCGCTTCAATCTTCAGAGTGTTTCGTGCAACATCAATGATGGAATTGGTCGCGTTCATCAATTTTTCACTACGGCATCTATGGCCAGCAGCGACTCCAGTATTGGTTGTAGATCTTTGAGGTACAGCGAGTTCGGTCCGTCACAACGGGCGCATTCAGGATCGGGATACACCTCCCAGAACAGACCATCAATACCGATGGCCACGGCAGCCCGGGAAAGCGCAGCCACATACTCACGCTGACCGGCAGAGGCGCCATCCGCACCACCAGGGAGTTGAACCGCATGGGTCGCATCAAAAATGACCGGCTTGCCCAATTCACGCATGATCAGCAGCGAGCGCATATCAACCACCAGATTATTGTAACCAAAGCTGGCACCGCGCTCCGTCAATAAAATCTGCTCGTTACCGGTAGACGCGACTTTACCGACCACATGCTTCATATCCCAAGGTGCCTGAAATTGTCCCTTTTTGACATTGACCACCCGGCCACTGTTACCGGCAGCGACCAACAAGTCCGTTTGACGACATAAAAACGCCGGGATCTGGATAATATCCAACACCTGAGCCGCAGCAGCGACCTGAGTTACATCGTGGACATCGGAAACCACCGGCACGTTGAATTCACTCTTTACCTTGGCGAGCATCTCCAGACCGGCGTCAAGGCCTGGTCCGCGAAAAGAGGTTACCGAAGTCCGATTGGCCTTATCATAGGAGCCCTTAAAGACAAAGCCGATCCCCAACTGATCCGTCAGTTTCTTGAGATATTCGGCAATCTGCAGTGTCGTGTCCAGATCTTCAAGGACGCAGGGGCCCGATACAAGGACAAAGGGGTGCTGGTCGCCAAAAGCGACATCGCCGATTTTTATTTCCGTAACCATTTATGCTTCCTTTGTCTGATGAAGACAGGCGCCGACAAATGATTCAAACAACGGGTGCGGCTCCATGGGCCGTGAACGGAATTCGGGATGAAACTGGCAGGCCAAAAACCAGGGATGATCCGAGATCTCAACGATCTCGACCAAATCAGCATCGGGATTCACCCCGGAGATCTCCAAACCACATGCGCTTAAGGTTTCGCGAAAACTGTTATTAAACTCGTAACGATGGCGATGGCGTTCGGAAATACATTTCTGACCATAAATACGCTGGGCTAGGCTGCCTTCCGTCAGTTCACACTCATAGGCACCGAGACGCATCGTTCCGCCTTTGGTGGCGATCTCTTTTTGTTCTTCCATGATATGGATGACCGGGTTTTTTGCCTCTTCGCGAAATTCCGCGGAATAGGCGTCGGGCAATTTGCACACGTTGCGGGCGAACTCGACAACCGCCATCTGCATTCCCAGGCAGATACCGAAGAAGGGAATTTTATTTTCCCGGGCAAAACGAATCGCCGCAGTCTTGCCTTCACTGCCGCGCTCACCAAACCCTCCGGGGACCAGAATGCCATCGACATCGGCAAAGGTTTCCCCCAGGCCGTGGCGTTCGAGCGATTCGGAATCAACATATTTCAGATTGACACGACAGTCGTTGGCAATGCCACCATGAATCAACGCTTCCGACAACGATTTGTAGCTTTCCGTCAACTCAACATATTTGCCGACAATGGCAATCGTCGTCTGGGAGGCCGGATCCTTGACCCGTCGCACCACATTCTGCCAGGGAGCCAGATCCGGCGCCTTGGTCCAAATGCCGAGACCATCGACAACGCGCTCGTCCAACCCCTGTTCATGGTAAATGACCGGCACTTCGTAAATGGAGCCGACATCGCGGGCCGTAATGACCGAGTCCTCACGAACATTGCAGAACAAAGCAATCTTGCTTTTCATGTCACGCGGGATCTCACGATCACAACGACACAGTAAAATATCCGGTTGGATACCGATCTCGCGCAACTCTTTAACGCTATGCTGGGTGGGCTTGGTCTTCAACTCACCCGCTGCGGCAAGGTAAGGAACCAGCGTCAAGTGGACATAGAGGACATTCTCATGGCCGAGATCCGTCCGAAATTGACGAATCGCTTCAAGAAACGGCAAGGATTCGATATCGCCGACGGTTCCACCCACTTCAACAATGGCCAGATCAACACCTTGAGCGTTTTCGATAATCTTACTTTTAATTTCATTGGTGATGTGCGGGATAACCTGAACGGTACCGCCGAGATAATCGCCACGCCGCTCTTTACGAATGACGGCATCGTAAACCTGGCCCGTGGTAAAATTTGACTTCCGGGAAAGTCGCGCCGAAGTATAACGTTCGTAATGCCCCAAATCCAGGTCGGTTTCCGCGCCGTCGTCGGTAACAAACACTTCACCGTGCTGAAACGGACTCATGGTTCCGGGATCAACATTGATATACGGGTCAAGTTTCTGCATGGAAATGCGTAATCCACGAGCTTCCATCAAAGCACCGATTGATGCTGCGGCCAGCCCTTTACCCAGAGAAGAGACGACCCCTCCGGTAACAAACAGAAACTTGGTTTTCATCGATTTTGCCTCCACGTTAACACCTTATGTTTTTTATCCGTATCCACCATGCTGTCAGGCCCGCCCCAACGAAACATTATGGACATTTTTTACCAAACACAAGTGCGAAACTCTACACTGAACACCATCAAAAAGAAAGGGAAAATCATGCCGGATTACCCACGGGTTTGCTGACCTGATAACGAGAGAATTTCACAGACCCGAGCCAAGTCCTGTGGTGTATCCACACCCTGCGACTGCAGATCCGTTTCCACGACGCGAATCCGGTAACCATTCTCCAGAGCACGCAGTTGTTCCAGCTTTTCCATCTGTTCGAGCGGCGTCGCTGTTAACGTCGGGTAAGCGAGCAGAAAATCCCGTCGATACACATAAAGACCGACATGTTTGAATGCGCTGATGTGATCGTAGTTCTGAGCGGCGGTTTCGCTGTAATCACGCGACCAGGGGAGCGGTGCTCTGGAAAAATATAAGGCATCGCCCTGCCGATTGGTGACCACTTTAACGACATTGGGATTAAGATAGTCCTGCGGCTCTTTAATGGACACCATTAACGTTCCCATATCGATGGTTGCATCCTCTTTAAGGGGGGCAATGGCCTGGTCAATCATGCGTGGGTCAATCAGCGGTTCATCCCCCTGAACATTGACAATCAACTCGGCATCGAGTTGAGCGGCCACCTCGGCCAAGCGGTCGGTACCGGTCTCGTGCTGATCCGAAGTCATGCAGGCGCGGCCGCCAAAAGCCTGAACAGCCTCAGCAATTCGGATATCGTCCGTGGCGACCAGGACATCATCCACCAGTTCGGCGTGGGCAGTTTGTTCATAGACACGCTGAATCATTGGTTTGCCGAGGATATCGGCAAGGGGTTTTCCCGGAAAACGGGACGAAGCATAACGGGCCGGGATTATGGCTGTAATACGCACAAAAAACTCCAATTTGCAAAAAAGCTCTCAGAGCCCAGAGATGAGTGACAAAATGATCGGATTCGTTGACACCCGTGTAATTTTGTAAGCAAGGCGTAAATCGCATTTTCGCTTGCTTGGTTAAAACCCTCGGATGGAACGTTTCAACACCCTGCTAGTCGCCCTGGCAGGATGGACACAGTCCGTAGAGTTCCAGACGTTGGTGAGACAAAGTAAATTGGTGCTCAGCGGCAGTTTGCTGCAGCAGCGCTTCAATTTTCGAATCTTCAAACTCGATGATACGGCCACATGAATTGCAGATCAGATGGTAGTGATGATCTTCACTGGTGTTAGGCTCGTAACGAGTCTGACGGTCACCAAAATGCCGCTCACTGGCAATACCACTATCCGCCAGAAGCTTCATGGTCCGATAAACAGTCGCATAACCAATATTGGGATGGTCTTTGCGCAGACGAAGATACAACTCCTCTGCGGACAGATGCGAGGGCGAACTCATAAAGCCCTCAAGAATAATTTCACGTTGCCGTGTGACTTTCAATCCGTGCTTGGCCAGATAATCACGAAAAAGTTCTTTGACTTTTGCCATTAGCCGCCCCCCTAATTGAAATGAAAATGATGTTCAAAATATCAAAAGCCTCTGAAGCCGTCAAGCTCAGTCAGAGGTCCGGGGCAATAAACCGCGCATAAATTCAACAACACGTGGCTGACTCCAATTGATGCTACCCACAACCTTCTCAACAATCCTGCCCTGAGGGTCAATAACAAAGGTCTCCGGATACTTGGCAACGCCATAGGATTTTCTGACCTGTCCGGATTCATCAAACAAAATGGTAAAATCGGCGGGGTTTTTCTGGAGAAAAACCGGTACTGTCTGCCGACCGTCTTGTTCAATATTTACCGCCAACATGACAAACTCGGTCCCGGTCATCATTTCATGCAATTGCTGCATGGAGGGTACCTCTTCCCGACAGGGAGGGCACCAGGTCGCCCAGAAATTGAGGACAACCACCTTGCCACGCAAGGCTGAAAGCCGGACTGTTTCACCGTGCAATGAAGACAATTCAAAATCAGGTGCCAACATCGGCTCGCGTTCCGAGCTGTTCTGTGACTGAGGAGTTTCAGAGCTGCAGGCGCAAACAAACACCAGAGCCAACAGTAACAGCACAAAGCCCCCTCTTTTGAATATATCGTCAGATTGCCATTTCGCCATGAAACATCTCCCTTGTGTATTTGTATCAGCCGTTTAAAAAACCTCGTAGAGCCCATGGATGGGCGATCAGCACAGTCGGTTGCCATCCCGCCGGTTTTGAACATCAGAGGGTTCAAAAGCGTGCTTGCTAAAAACCCCAGACGGCTTTCAGCAAAAAACTCCTATGTATTGACGAGAACTAGCTCACGTGAAATACTCGGCGTCTTCACGCTATGGTATACAACACTCAAGCCGAAAGGAACAGCCTGTGGGACGTGTTTTTTCCCCTTTTGTCATCGGACGCTCATTTCGCATCCTACCCCAGGGTCACGCTGCCATTGAGGACGGGCGCATCAACTTATGGATGGCACCCGGCGCATTCGGCTCAGGTGAACACGAAACCACGGCCAGTTGTCTGGAAATTCTTGAAAACCTCGAAGGACTCAAAGAGGCAACAGTACTTGACCTGGGCAGCGGAACCGGCATTCTGGCCATTGCGGCATTGAAATTAGGCGCACGCTCAGCGGTGTGTATCGATATTGATCCGGCGGCGGTAGCCACCTGTCGTCTCAACAGTCAACTAAATGGCGTTGAGGCGAACATTGACCATGTCTGCGGAATCCTCAGCGATCTTCCCTCGGCGACCTACGATTTGGTTCTCGCCAATATTTACGGTGATATTCTTCTCAATGTGGCCGAAGAACTTTCGCAAAGAGCCCACGCTGAAGCCCCCCTGCTGCTTTCTGGAATTCTTTACGAATATAATTTTGATGTCCGTCGCCGTTACCAGCAGTGTGGCTGCCATGTCGTCAAAAATCTCATGCTTGACGAATTCAGCACCGTCTTACTGAAAAAAGAACGCTAGGGAGGGCTCGATCAGCAGAATGAGCGCCCACCTAGGAGCGTTTCTGCCGCTGGCGCAATGTGGCAAAGTCACACGCCGGCACCGGCGGGCTGCAATAATACCCCTGATAGTAGTCACAGCCTAATTGCGCGAGATACTCCCTTTGAGCCTCCGTTTCAACACCTTCGGCAAGCAAATCAAAACCGAGTCCATGCCCCATCTGCACAATGGCCGTTACCATTTTGCAATCATTTGCATCCAGCGGAAGATCATCGACAAAAGACTTATCCACTTTGAGCAAGTGCAATGGAAAATATTTGAGATAGGCCAGCGAAGAATAACCGGTGCCGAAATCATCCAGAGCCAGACGAACGCCCAGCGCATTCAAAGACTGCAGCAGGTCAATGGTCTGTTGTTCCTTGTGCATTAACGTTGATTCGGTCACTTCCAGCTCCAGATACTCGGCCGGATAACCGGTCTGATCGAGGATCTCTTTCAAACGACGTGCAATATCCTCCTCAGCAAACTGTACCGCCGACAAGTTGACAGCCAAAATCAACGGCGGATATCCGGCATCCAGCCAGGCCTTCCCCTGCTCACAAACCCGTCGGAGAATCCAGTTTCCCATCGGACAGATGCAGCCAATTTCTTCCGCCAAGGGAATAAAGCGATCCGGAGTGACCATCCCCAATTCCGGGCTATTCCAGCGCATCAACGCTTCCGCTCCGATAATCTGACCGGTTTTCAAATCAACCTGAGGTTGATAATAAACCGCAAACTCCTGTTTCTCCAAAGCCTGGCGCAAATGAAAACTCAGTTGTACCCGCTCTTGAGCCTGTTCGGTCATCTCTTCGTTATAGTAGGCGAAACGGGCACGACCATGTTGCTTGGCCCGATATAAAGCCGAATCAGCACGCTGCAATAACTCCAGAGCGTCACGACCGTGCTCGGGATAAACAGCAATGCCGATACTGACACTGACCTGAACTTCCAAGTCGGTTTCCGTTAAGCAAATCGGTTGCTGCAACAGATGAAGGATCTCCTCCGCCATCATCGTGACACGATTGGAATCGACGCTATCTTCTAAGAGCAGAACAAACTCATCCCCCCCCAATCGGGCTAACATATCGCTTTCACGCAACCGGCTGCGTAATCGATCCGCGACTTTCTTTAATAACGCGTCGCCGACCAAATGGCCAAAGCTGTCGTTAACATCTTTGAAGTGATCAAGATCAAAGCAGAGGACGGCAAAAGAACGATGATTACGTTGAGCCGACTTTGTTGCCTGGTCGAGATGACTGCAAAACAGACTCCGATTAGGCAAGTCGGTCAACGGATCATGCCAAGCGAGATAATCAAGCTTTTGCTGCGACTCTTTGGCCTGGCTGATATCGGAAAAGAGCGCAATATAGTGGCTGATCTGATGCTGCTCATCACTGACGGCACTAATCGACATCAGCTCAGGATAGACCTGTCCATCTTTGCGGCGATTCCAGATCTCCCCTTGCCAACTGCCATGTTCTTTCAGGCAACGCCACATTTTCTGATAAAAATCACGTCCATGACGATCGGATTTTAGAATTCGGGGCGTCTGGCCAAGAATTTCATCATCGCGATAACCGGTAATCTCCGTAAAAGCGCGATTAACCGACAAGATCTTCTCATTTTGATCGGTAAGAACAATCCCTTCCTGACTATTGTCAAATACCGTTGCCGCCAACTGCAACTGTTTCATGGAAAAAGCCTGTTGCTGCTCACGCTCGTGAACATCCAAAGCAAACGCCACATCCTGAACCAGCTCGTCAAGCAATTGCTGCTCATCATCCTGTTCAAGCAATTTCTTGTCTTGGGCATAGACGACCAGAAGCGCGCCCGCAGCTTCCTCGGGTTGAATAGGAAAGCTGGCAACGGCCTGAAATGGTGACCGTTGATAAAGTCGGTATCCCGTTGGACACAAGACATTTTGGGCTGTTTCAGCGGTAATATCCGTCGTCAAATGACTTAGCTGTCCATTATTATGGATGCAGTGATTCGGTTCTCCCAATATGTCCAACGAAATTCCTGAAGAGACCACAGGCTTATAAATACCATTCTCATTGGGCAGTCCAATCCACGCCATGGTAAAGGTCGCATCTTCCAGTAACGTATCACAGACAAACTCAAACAATTCAATCGGTTGCGGTTTGTGAACAATATGCTGATTGACGGCTGACAGAATTCGGTATAAGCGCGACAGTCGAATTGTCTCCTGCTCAAGCTGCTTTTCCCGTGTAATAATTCGCGCCGAGCCTACCGTGCCGATCAAGGCCCCGTCCGCATCGTAAAAAGGTGCCTTGTAGACATCCAAACAGATCAGCGTTCCTTTGACAAAACCAACCTCCTGAAACCGCATCGACTGACGCGTTCGGAGTACGTCATTATCAGACTGGCAACAGAGTTCACTGAACTGGTAGGCTAAAGGATCTTCCGGGAATTGCTTGAGAATTTTATCCGCGAAAAACTCATGGTTTTTACCGATCACCGCCGCGGTGGAATCAACACCTAACAACGTATGGCAATTGGCTTTATTGGTGAAAATATATTGATGTTGCAGGTCTTTGGCCCAGATCAGGTCCGGCACATTGTCGCAAATGTGCTGAAGCAAACGTGCTGTGTCCTGATGACGTTCCGAAGCGATAAGCAGCTGCTGTTCTGCCTGCTGTCGCGTCAGGACCTCGGATTCAAGCTGTTGCGTCTGACGGCGAAGCGTTTCAACCTTCTCAGCAATTTTGTCCCGCTGCAGATCAACAACCTGCAACATATGGTTGAAGCCCTCTTCAAGTTGCTTAATCTCAGAGGAAAGATGCCCTTGCAATGTGATTTTACGTTGTGCGTCCTGCCATTGATCAAACCGACGCAAATGATCGGTCAAGGCAGCCAGCGGGCCGGTCACACTGCGCAGCCCCACCCAGGTGATAGCCATGGCCAGCCCACCGAGAACCGTGATAATGACCACCAGAGCTCCGGTAACACGACGCGCCGGCACCAAAGCTTCATCTTCCGGATAATTCGAAGCCAGGATCCACGGCACATTTTTCAACGGCTTAAAACTGGAAAAAGTCCGTAATCCCTGAGAATTAATTGTAAAGTCCGTCCCCTGCCATCCGTCAATCGCTTTATCGAATAAAACATTGCTTCCCGGGGGAACATCTTTCTTCATAATACGATCGGAATCAGGATGTACCAGTATGGTACGATCCTGAGCATAGAGATACAAATAACCGGTTTTGCCAATGCGGTAACGCGCGAGTCCACCGATCAGATTTTGACCATCCAGACAAATACCGCCGCAGAGAAAACCCAGTAAGGTCCCATCGTCCCCTCGTATCGGAGCAGAAAACTGTGCCACAGGATGGCAATGTTTACGATTGCAATAGCGTGCCTCTACATCAATGCGTGGACTCGGCTCTTCCAGAGAGTTATGAATAAACGGAGTTTGTTTATCGGCGGATACGCCGCCAAATAATTTACCTGTTGCCGCAAGCCTCTGACCTTCAACCGTATAAATTTCCAGACCGATATCAAAAATAGAACCGATCCCTACCCGGTCCGCTAAAAAGACTTGCGCGTCTTGACTGCCGTTCATGACTTCGGCTGGTACCACGCCAGCCACAGCGGTTAATTGTTTAAGAGCTGATGCGACTTTGGTATCAATTTCCGTTTGTAACGCAGTTAATAATGTCTGTTGTTGAATGGCAAGACTGGATGACAAGTTCCAACGGAATAAAGGAATCAACAAGCCGATGACTGCAATTAGAAAGACAACACTGGTGACAAGCATCATCAACACCAGCTTTTTCCGAATTCCCATTGTCGTGAGGTTAACTCCCAAAAGCCTGTTCCTTTCTCCTTTCATACAACCCAAAACAACCAGCTATTGAAAAACCGCCAGAGAAGCCCATGGAGGGGCGAACAAAATCAAAGACAGGTTTTCACGTGCTTGATTTTATGAGCAAGACGGAAGTCGCATTTCGGCTTGCGTGGTTGAAAAACCCCCGGATGAGACTTTTTCCAACAACCTGCAAGGCATTTATACCTGTCACCATAAATGAGATGCGTTCCCTCGCTTGCTAACACAATGCTAACTGTGCAATTCTACCTTATATCTAAGGTCGTAGCCACTTGCATTCTAATTTTATTTTGGGATAAATTAGAAAGAAATCTAGGGAACCTTTTAAACGAGAAGAATAAGCACTATTTTGAAGGATTTTTTGCGTCAGCAAGGCACATGGTGGTGCCATAGTTATTTTATGGCAACGACGTGTAATGCTGCGGACGCGGAAAAGACCCCCAATAGTGCCATGAGAGCTGATTGAGTCCCCTAAAGTCATAAATCGGGTAGGAGGCGGGATCGCTCCCGCCGTCCTCCCACACCACCGTGCGTACGGTTCCGTACACGGCGGTTCACAAGGCACTTTGAAAGCGTCTGTGCTGGTCGAGTAATGAAACCAGCCCCAGCTTGTCAAAGAAAGATTTCCGAAACGCATCATGCATGTGCGAGGCTCCTGAGTTAAACCAGGGGCCTCGCCCGTTTCGGGCCGATTTCAGGGCCCTGCGTTCCGTCAATCCCCGTCGCATCAGATTCCTGGCACGGGTGAAGGGGCGCTTCCACTGTCGCCACAGGATGCAGCGCAGTTTCCTGCGAATCCAACCGTCCAGTTCCTCGAAGAGCCCTTTGACTTCGGCAAGCCGGTAATAACCGATCCAGCCCCGTAGCTTCGGGATCGCTTCTTCGATGGTTCTTTTCAGGCTGAGCCCCCTTCCCCGTCGAAACAGCTTCCTCAGGCTTGCCTTGAACCGTTTCACCGAGCTTTGAGCAACTTTCAGCCGTGGCTTCTTGTGAAAGGTCATGCTGTAGCCGAGAAAGGTTCTCTCCCAGGGACGGCCAACAGCGCTTTTACCGCGATTGACCTTGAGCTTCAGTTGCTGTTCGAGAAACCTTGTCAGCGACGACATAACCCGTTCGGCCGACCGGCGACTGTGAACATAAACGTTGCAGTCATCGGCATAACGGCAGAAGGCATGGCCCCGTTTCTCCAGTTCCTTGTCCAGTTCGTCCAGCAGGATATTCGACAACAGGGGAGACAGCGGCCCGCCTTGTGGCGTGCCCTCCACCCGGGGCGATAGGATCCCGCCTTCGAGAACCCCGGCCCTCAGATAGCGGCGAATCAGTTGCAGTACCCGAGGGTCTTTGACCTTGCGCGAGACACGAGCCATAAGGACATCGTGCCCTACGCGGTCGAAAAACTTCTCCAAATCGATGTCGACCACCCAGCGCCGCCCTGAGGCGACATGCCGCCGAGCGGCCTGCACCGCTTGATGAGCACTTCGCTTGGGACGAAACCCGTAGCAGTGCTCGGAGAAGTCCGGTTCGAACAGCCGCATCAACTCCTGATGCAGCGCCTGCTGAATGAGTCGATCCAGCACCGTGGGGATGCCGAGCGTGCGCACCCCGCCGCCGGGTTTGGGAATATCTACTTTCCGTACCGGCTGAGGCTGATAGTCCCCGTTCAGCAGTTCTTCCTTGATACGCGGCCATTCTTTGTTCAGGTAGTCCTTCAAGGCGATAACCGTCATCCCGTCGATGCCGGGGGCACCCTTATTACCAACCACCCGATGATAGGCAGCCATCATGTTGCTGCGACTGACGACTTCTTCCATCAGTCGCATTTTCGCTTCCGTCCAGAAAGGTTCTCTGCATGCCGTGACGTTTGACACACCGCCGCCGTACTCTCGCGACTTCCGGTCGCTACCCTCGGACACGGCCCCTGCCGTCTCAGGCAGGGCTTCTGTGGCTACGTTCGTCATCGAAATTCGAGTCTCCCTAAACATGCCTCGTGTTCGGTCCTTCATCGAACTGGTCAAACCCGACTACTATGACCTCTGCTGACTTCTGTCGACCCATCCCGACGCCTTACGACGTCGGTAGCACGAGGCAGACCGACAGATCTCCCCGGGTAATGCGCGTGACCTTCCTCCCATATACCCGCCACATCTACAGCCTCACCCTCCCGGATGACTATCGGGCTTTGAAGATGATTGCCTTCTCGCCCGGGTGAAACTGCCTCGTATGTGATTTCTGTTCGTCGGGCCGGGATTTTGCCTACAGCTTCCTTCAGATTCCGGGTCGCCCCGGACACCCTTGCTGTTCAGCTAGCGGTTCCCGTCATCAGGGTCCGCAGAGGACTTGCACCTCCAAGTCACCAATCAACCACCACAGTTGATCGGATGGTGCTAACGCACCACGCGCCCTGCCGGGCGCACAATCAAAAGCGGTCACTTCACAGCGTGAAGTGACCGCTTTTGTTCACAAATGGTACCCGGGACGAGAATCGAACTCGTACAACCTTACGGTCGAGGGATTTTAAGTCCCTATTTTATAAGGATTTATTATGTTTTAAGTTATTGATTTTATGTTACTATACGTCATTAGAGAAAAATCACTATCCCATTTGGGACACTACAGTGGACAGTGGAGAACTTTTTCAATGGCGACAATCTCAAACAGAAATGGCCGCTGGCAGGTAAAAATCAGAAAAAAGGGCCAGCGGACCCTCACCAAGACCTTCCTAAATCACGAAACCGCTGAGCGCTGGGCCAGAAAAACTGAAAGCGAGATGGAGCGTGGACTCTACCTCGACGATTCCGACTCAGGGCGAACAACGACCCTCGATGAAGCCGCTTTACGGTTTGGCAAAGAGCACCTTGACCGCCTGCGCCATGGCAACCGGGAGAAAAATCGACTGGCCGCACTATTAGAGCGTACAGGATGGGGCCCCCTCTCACTCAGCAACCTTAAAGGAAAAGACGTTTCAAGCTACACCCGACAACGTGAGGAAGAAGGTTTCAAACCTGACACCATTCGCCTTGACCTGGCAATACTCTCACGCCTCTACAAACATGCGATTCAAGACTGGAGCATGGAAGCATTACGCAACCCTGTCGATGTCGTCAGACGCCCTTCCCTGCGAGGCACAGCCCGAACACGACGCCTTGAACAGGGTGAAGAAGAACTGTTGCTCAAAGCAGCCCATCAAGACTTAAAACCCGTCATCCTCTTTGCCCTCGAAACAGCTATGAGACGCGAAGAGATTGCCACACTCACATGGTCGAACGTTGACCTCAAAAAACGTTTGGCCCATCTCCCAAAAACGAAGAACGGGGAAGCTCGTACCGTTCCCCTAACAAACACTGCGGCAGAAATCCTTAAAAACATTCCACGCCAGCTAAAAGGGACAGTTTTTGGATTAACCAAAGATCAAATAACAGACCGCATGCGGACAACAGTTAAACGTAGCGGCCTGAAAGACCTTCGCTTCCACGATCTTAGACATGAAGCCACGTCAAGGCTTTTTGAACGCAACGATCTGGACATGATGGAAGTGGCCAGCATTACTGGTCACAAGACAATGCACATGTTAAAAAGGTACACACACCTAAGAGCTGAAACGCTGGCTAAAAAACTTGGGAAAATTTAGGAGACTGCCTATGGCACTGACAAGAGATTTTAAAGAAACCGTTGCTGCACGTGCAAAGGTTGACAAAGAGTTTCGTCAAGGCTTGCTCATTGAGGCAATCAACGCCGTATTAGAGGGCGATATTGAGATAGGGAAAAGCCTCATTCGTCACTATCTCAACGCAACGGGGAATTTTTCCACGGTTGCCGACCAGCTAGAAAAAGACGTTAGAAGCGTTCGCCGGATGGTCGAGCCGTCCAGCAATCCAACCTTGAAGAACTTTTCCGGCATCGTTAAAGCCTGTTGTACTGCTGAAAAACTGACCTTGCACGTTTGCCCTCAAACTAAATAGACAGCGGGTTTCTCATGGGTTTCATTCATTGCCGAAGGCGAATCATTTAAAACGAAATGCCGGAACTGCTGGGGGAGATATGCACCGGCGCCCTATCAATAAGAAAGAACGAAAACTTCGTTCAGAGATGGCCTAAAATCGGCGTGAACGGCTTCTGCCCTCCCAGGGATAAAGCGCCATGCCCTTGGCGCTCGTTTTTCCCTGGAGCCGATTTTTTGATCAGACAGATCGTTTTCTTGTTGAGAGGGAATCCCAAACCAATAAACGCCTCAATTTGCTATTCAGACAAAAAGTAAGTAAAATATTTTAAATGTTTTTACTTTCATAAAATTAGAACAAAAAAGGGCGAGCCATGAAAAAAATTCTGACCGTTTTGAAATGGGCGACGTTACCCATTTGGGGACCATGGGCGTGTTTGTGGATTCTCCGCAAGCCCATCCTTGTCATTCTCACCCTCGGTTTTTTGATGACCGACAGTTAGAAGGCGAGGTACCCTCTCAATTGACTTTGCCCACATGTCGTTCTAAACTTCTCAAGTCGGAAAGTTGCAGAGCTACCGGAAAAGCCCCTTGTGCAGATACTCAAGGGGCTTTTCTATAAATTCTTGCTAGTTCACCGGAAGAGACTGGATCATGCACACAACAACTCTAAGAAAAGTCGGGGGTTCTATCATGCTGGCGGTGCCGCCTGCCCTTCTCAAAACTTTGCAATTACAGGACGGGTCAGCCGTTGAGCTTACTCTTGATAATGGGCGGTTGATTATCGCGCCTGCCTCTTTTCCTCATTACTCACTTGACGAGTTGTTGGCCCAATGTGATGGAAACGCGGAAATCAACGCCGAAGATCTGGCGTGGATTGATGACAACCCAACTGGAAACGAGTTACTGTAATGAAAGCGCAATACTCATCTGCCCTACCAATCAGATATAGAGCCCATCAGCCAAAAGCAATAGGAACCACAGAAACAAAAAACATACAGCCCCCAAAAGACCGCAAGACGGTACCCAAAGTCAAACAGAGAGGCGCCATAGCGCAATCACCAAAGTTAAAATAACAAAGCCCTATACGCAGAGGGCTTTATAATCCCGGAAAATCAAAGCGTTTAGGTCCCCGAGCAAGCCAAGGGTCTATTTTTTCTCATTCCGTAAAAAACTAATCAGTAACAATGCGCCTCAATCCCGATTCTACCTTTGTTAAAAAATTCCCGATATTAACAACATTGCTATCAGTATCAGGGGTGCAAATAAACTGAGTTTGCACCTTTGCAATACATCCATCCCGATAAGGGAAAAATTCCGGGAGACATCTGAAAGTAACTCCTGATTCAGTTACTGTATAATATTTATCTCTACCCTGTTTTTTTGCCATTCTTTCAAAATTTGATTGCAAAGAGACACACGAAAATTCTGATTTAAATTCAAAATCATGAGTCATATTTACTGTTGACAATATATCAAAAAGATCAGTTTTATTTAATTCGTATGTCTTCCAAGAACCAATAACTCCAATTTGGTGCGTCACAAGTGAAACTGGATTAAATTTGACAGTAATAGAATCATCTGTAAGTTCATAAGAATAACTAATTTTATGAACAGCTCTAGACCTTTCTATGTAACCAAGGTTATTATTATAATGCTTAAGACTTCTCACCAATTCAAAGCTATCATCTGTAATATTCATAACATCAGTAAAAACTGTACCATTACTGGTTTTCAACTTCCATGAAGATATTTTTGAAATTATCTGTTTTGCATTTAGGTTAAGACCTCTTGGGACTACATATACAATAGGCATATCCAGTGTATATGCTATTTCTGTGTCTTCCTGTACAGTTTTGTTTTTTTTGTTTCCAGATGTTGCTACACAGCCAGAAAGAACCGCAACTAGGCATACAGCAAGAATGAGAATTTTTTTCATGACCCCTCCAGTTAGAATATAATAATTTTTATAGTAAAATTATTATATTTATATGTCAACACACTAAATCCCATTTAGCCTTCTTGTTACAAATAGTTACAAATCTCCTAGTGCGGCTTATAGCCTACTAAAATCGACAAAGTACTAGCGAGGCTGTCTACGACAGGCAACGAGAGATATGGTGACAGCTTGCCCCTCCGGATCTTGCCCGGGTGTCACCAATTGCAAGTTTTCCGTGGTGACAAAAACGTTCCGCCGGCAGCTGCTTTCTGTCACCAAAATCAGACAAAACACAAAAGGTCCCCATTGCCCTCGATGTTGATTTGAAGTAGACTAGAATTGTCAGAAAGTTGCAGAGCTACCGGAAAAGCCCCTTCTGCATACGCAGAAGGGGCTTTTTCTTCAACTACACACCAGATGTCCACAATTCGACTAAGAGCGCCTTTCCCCGGCCACCTCTCGCAGAACTTCCACGCAGTAGCTATTCAAACTTCTTCCGGCCTGCAATGCCCTGATCGCTAAAAGCTCATGCAACCCTGCTCCCGGCCGCAACTGAAACTTACCTGAATACCGCTTCCCAGCGGTTGGCTTCGGCAGAGGCTTATTTTCTTCCTCATAGATTCTGATCCACTCATCCACAATCTGGCAAAGCTCTCTATAAACGCTCTCTTCGTCATCACCATGACAGCATGGACCAATCCACCCAGGAACAGAGCCGATAAAGCACTGATCCTCTTCCGACCACTCAACGATCTTTAAAAAATTGGCTGATTTGCTGACTGTCTGTTTCATGACTTCACTTCCTTGATTGCTTCTTCAACGGCTCTTTCCTGATACTTCTTAGCATCGTCACCAGACTTGCCGGACAAAGTAATTGGCGGGCCGCTGGGATGAAAAAAGTTTCGATGGCTTCCCTTGCCACCCCGATTCACATAACCGGCTTTTTCCAAAATCGATATGAGTTCACGTATTTTTTTCGGCATAAAAAATAGTACCACTATAGTATCACTTCAGCAATCAATTTTCAGACGAAGAAACGACTTACAAAAAACCAATAGGGCTAGGAGTCCAATCATTCATTGATCAAAACTTTGGACCGAGAACTGAAACCGCTCTCGCAAATTTCCGATACTATCAGGCTCAAAGATTTTGCCGCTCTCACGGTAGAGTCCTCCCCTTTTTTCGATTATCGGCCACTGTTCAGCATCAAATTTTTTGCGGTAATTGTCACGCAATGTTGTCGAAGGAAAAACATATTCGACGATGTGATAATGATTGGCTTTAATCGCGTTGACATGATCAAGAAAAGCCCGAAAAATCCGCGCCGTTTTCTTGTGCGACAATTCAACTTCGAGAGCCGTTTTAATATGACCATCTTTCAAAACGGCATCAGGCAACTTGTCTCTATCCGCGAAATCCAGAAACCTTTCAAACGTATGCTGAATTCCATCACTCAAACGAGCCAAGACGGCTTTTTGAACAGCCAAGTTATGGCGAACAATAGCAACCGAAATCCGGCTGGGTTCCGTCCTGTAGACAAGAGCCTTTTCCGTGACCATTTCAGCCATTTTCTTTCCCTCAACAGTCAACAGATACAGCCCTTCTCGCACCGTAGGAACCGCTGTTTTTTGTAAAATTCCCTGCTTCACCAAGCCAGAGAAAAAGGATCGCTGCCCATCAGGATTCACCGCCAAAACATCCGATAAAATTTTGCTGGTTGAATACTGATATTCAACCAGCCACAAGAGAATTTTTTCAACCTTTTCCTGTCCTCTCTGGTGAGCGTTACCGGTGAAGATTTGCGTGTCCATTCCGTCACCTTTCACTATGAAATACCGCAGCAACAATTCACGGCCTGAGGCGTTCAGCCACAGGCAAAATACAGCCGTACAGGCTGTAAGCGAGTCCCAACGAGCATGGCGGGGTGAGTGGCCCCCAGGACACTCAAGAAGGAAACCAAATCCCAAGATTTGGGAGCCTTCGCCCCCGTCCAAGCAGTCCCGTTCAGGGACTAGCGCAGGATCACGGCCCCAAGCCGTGACCGAACGAGATTGAGCGGCCCCAGACGCGAAAAGCAGTTTTCACGGCCCACCGTGAAAATTGCGTGCTCGTGCGCACCCGTCCGCAAGGAGCGGTTCACGCGACGAAGCCGGACCCCCTGCGTTTGGCGTGGCGTCCAGCCACCCGGAGGGCTAGGCCAGAGAGAGCGCAGCGAACGGCGAGCCGACGCAGCCGAAGGCAGGGGGTCCGGCTTCGGAGAAGCGTTTCGGACGGGTGCGCGGGTGAATTTGTCTGAGGATGAAGGCGTTCAGCCGAATCATCAGACAAAGAGGGCAACGCCCTGCTCTTTTAAAGCGGCGTCCAGCAAGCGTAAAAGAGCTTAAGGCATTAAAAAAGCGCTCCTTTTTTAATGCTATCGGCCCAGGCCGATTGGGATATTCTGAAAAACGCGTTCAGCGTCAGAATATCCATCTCCAATGGCCTGAAAGGCCTAATATCCTCTACGTTTCCCCCTACGCGGCCTTATACACTTTTTTCTACGAAAAGAAATAACCACGCGTAGAAGGAAATGTGGAAGTGAACCACGCAAGACTACTCAACCCTCTCCAGCTATTTTCCAGAGCAAACACGCTTGATCATTATGATTCATCACCATGATGTAATCGTTGCCTTGCTTCTTGCAGTCGATAGTATTTTTTGCAAACAGGCGGCAAGCGATCTTCAGACATCCCCAACTCCTTGAGCTGTGCTCTCTGGCTTTCACAGTAGGCTTCTAGCTCGATCTCGTTAATACGATTCTTGATGAATGTCATTTCGGCATTAAAAACCGGCTTATCCAACACGCCGTAAGGACGCTTTTCAAGAAAACCAAACTCTCTGGCTTCATTGCGCAAAACAGTCAGTTCATCCAGCCTCGTTTTCAACGCTTCAAGCGACAACGAACCATAGGCTTTTTGGCAATATCTCTCCGTGCCGCGAGCGCGTGCATCCTGCCCATATTTTGCCTTCACCCGCGCTTCGCATTCAGTGATTTCTTTCATCACCTTACTGCCCTTCCAGCAGGCTTGATTCTCACCATAAAAAGCCTCTTCGTAGGCTTTAAAATCCGCGTCAAAAAACAGATCATCTGCCGCGCACGGAATGGCGGCAAAAAGCACACTCAACAGCACGGCAATTTTTATAATTGTTTCCATAGGTCACTCCCCAAGGTCGATGGCAACAAATTGTTGCGGTGCTGCTTGATATTCTCTCGTGCTATTCGTTTTGCTTCGGCGTCCTGCGTCGCGACGAATTCCGACATGGTTTCTTGTGAGGATAAAAGCTGGTTTTGTTGCCCCATTAAAACCTCCTGCTGCTGCATCATGTAAAGCAACTGCTGAGAGATCATTTGCAGGGTCTGTAACTCGGAATCGTTCGGCAGATTCAGGACGGTATTTCGCATTTTGTCGAGGTCATCGCTTCGGACATTCATGGCCGCTTGATTATTGGCAACCATCTCTTGCCGATCAACAAACTTTGCCATCTGAGCCGCATTGTAATCTTCGGCAGCACGTTCCGGCTCCGGCATTTCGTAATCAGGTATTTGCGTTTGCCAAGTTGAGATTGTTTGAGCGGTTTCCAGGGGCAATTCATAACCGGTTTCAACAATGGTTTTCAGGTTAGCGGCACCGGCCTCCGTGACGATGTTGATATTGGGAATACTGCTCCAATCACTACTCCCGTAATACGTGGCGGACTGCGACATGACACTATTCCAGTCCGCGGCCTCCAAGACTGTCCCAATCTTCTCAAGCTGGTTTAAGTAGTGCTCGTACTCCTCTAGCTGAGTAAGGTACTGCTGTATCTGTGTCGCATACTGATCGTCCATCGTACCTAATTGGTCCTCAAGGGTCGTCAGTTGTTCGACTTGCTCATAATAGTCAAGAATGTTCTGGACATAATCCATAACCGCCTGGGCCAACCCAGCAATGTCGATGACAGGTATCCCCCCTGCCCGAGCAGGTTGAGGAACCATCAGGAAAACCATCAAAATAGCCCACAGCGCATTTTTCTTAAGCAGTCCCATAACGCACCCTCTCCATTCTTTCGTTTTGATTACAAAGCAAAATTCACGGTTCCTCAAATGACCTATTTTCGGATTACCCATCTTAACCATGGGAAGAAAACAGGCATCTATCCTTTTATTTTCAAGAACTTAGGAAGTTCAGCAAATGACCAACAAAAAAAATAGGTCACTTGAGGTACCTTTTTCTAAGGCTCGGCAAAAGTTAGTCACTTGGTAGCCCCATCGTTCAACCGTGCCTGTATAGCTCTTATCTCCTTGAGCCCCTTGGCCGTCACTACCGGGTCAGCATGCAAAGCAGCCAGTTCGCTTTGCTGTTGCATTTTTTGCGTATTATGGGCAGCGATTCTTGCCTCTCGCTCCCGCCAACCTGCCACCTGCTGACGGTCACCAGCCGATAAACCATCTCTTTCAAGTCGGCTGCGTACTGATCGACTCCACCCCTCAGGATTTTTTGGCGGGGCTCCCCCACTACCACCAAAACGCATACCAAGCTGGCAATACTCGCTAATCTCATCATCGGTGGTGGTGGTAATATGAGTTTGGGTATGGGTATGGTATGGTTGTGTGCTCACTCTCTGCTCATCATCTGCTTGCGATCTGCTCACCACCTCGCAAAACTCATTGATATCATTTGTTTTTACCTGCTCGTTATCTGTCCCTGATCTGCTCGCGATCTGCTCGTTTATCTTTTTATCTGCCCGCGATCTGCTCCCATCCCCTCCTAATCCTTTTAAATCATAGAGTTTTATCTGCTCATGATCTGCCCATCTTGCGGACGAAGCCTTATCCGTAACCACGATTTGTCCACGTTGATTTTGGGATTTTTTGGTCGAGTCAGGATAAGCAATCACGACTCCAAGGTCGGCAAGATAACGCTGCACCTTGCCACGTGACCAGCCCCAGTCTTTGGCTAGGCTGGCTAAACTCACCAAACGTCCAGCATCAAAAACGAGCGTCAGGGCAAGATAGGCTATCTCTCGCGACAACGGCCGCAGCGAATCAGCCACAATAGCCGCCGAAATAGATGTCGGTATAGGCGTCCATCCCATGACAACAATCAGGCTTGTTTTTTGCGAGGTCGGCCGGGACGCCGTCGCGTTAGAACCTGTTGTTCCTGTTCGTCGTCGATAACTCCCGCTTCTATCGCTTTGCCTAGGATAAATCCCTCAATCTGTCGTGGATGCCAGCATATCCTCCCTGCCCAGCGAAACGGCTGAGGGATCGCATCCCAGTCTTGCTTGCGTAGGTACTCACGGATAGCTCTCTGACTGCGTCCCAGTGCAACAGCCACGTCCGGTATGTACATTACTTGCCTATCCATGCTGTAGACTCCTCTCCTTTTGTTTTTTCAAAAAAAACAACAAAGAAAACAAAAGTCAAGGCGTTTTTTTAGCAACTCCATATATTATGTAACATAACATAATATAATATAATATTATGTTATGTGCACTTTCCAGGAATCTATATTCATATAAAACCATAAGAAATGCAGTTATTTATAAAAATTACATGACAATTAAGAATTTATCTTATACAAAATTTTGTTGAAAATTTTCGACAAAAAATACTTTCATTATTGTGGAAAAAAATCTTATATTTATTGATAAAATGATGAACAAGGGAATTTTTATAAAGAATTTTTTTCGACTACTTACTAACACTGTACATAAAACTCGATTTTGGGACACTAGTGTGACAGTAAAAATGAGCAATAAAGACGAACTGAGAGCAATTGGGACACTCACGGGACAGTGAGCCAGGGGAAAAGATAATTTTCTAAGGATTTCCAAAAGAAAAACGGGAACCCCAAAGTCTCTATAAGATATTGGAATTCCCGCTCTTTTTTATGGTACCCGGGACGAGAATCGAACTCGTACAACCTTACGGTCGAGGGATTTTAAGTCCCTTGCGTCTACCAGTTCCGCCACCCGGGCAGGGTGTGGCTAGTTTTAATGCATTCTCCGAAAGCTGTCAAATAAAATTGCCGCCAACATCATTGCTCGGCTTAAGCAGCATCAATAAAAGTCAATTCAGGCAGTTGCGAAAAGTAGCCATATTTGTAGCAAAGCTTAAAAAACAGTGTCAATCCCTTTACATGGGCATCATCAAGGTCATAAGACATGCAGTTCCAGTAATCGATCAACTGCTTCTGTGTCATCCAGGGACGATCGGTTACCGCTTCCGCAAGAACAGACAGGTTCTGAAATGCTTTGTCTTTAGACTGCTGCAATTGTGTTTGCAAAAGCAAAAACTCTGCCGTCAAGCGTTGATAGGCCTGGCGATGGACAATCCACAAAGCAAAAACAAATGGCAGACCCGTATGTTGGTGCCACAGTTGAGCAAGGTCGTATTGCCGGCCTTTTTCCGGACCAACCGTTAAGGATGCTTTGAGGGCACGATCTCCAATCAACAGAACAGGTTTCCCCTCATTGAGGTAGTTCTCCGCCGGCTGGTCAGGAACACAGCTGTCAATCATCTGACAACCATAAAATTCCCTTAAAATCACATAGAGCAAATGCACGGAAGTCGCCGACTCACCTGTAAGGTAAATTTTCTGCCCATCCAACTCTTCCAGAGGGGTTGCACTAAAGAACAACACACTCTGCACTTCATCAAATGCACTGATGGAATGATTCGGCAGCAGAACATAGTCCTGAAAATTACGCCCATATTCAAACGAGGATGATGGACTGACATCCAAGGCCCCTTTTGCCAGCATGGCATTGAGTTGGGCGGGAACGCCTTTGACAATGGTTCCATCAAAACCAGCCTGTTGAAGATACTCAAAGAACGGCACACAGTTCAGATAATCAATATGCCCTAATTTCATTTGCATACATCGCCCTCCTTTTAATCGAACCGGTCGGCGACGGTTCAAGCTGCACAGTTAAAATCACGCAAAAAGCGGAGATAAAAATCTCCGCTTTTTTAACGTCATCAATAATAAGTAACAGTGAGTTTAAATTTTGACCCGTTCCAAAAATCCGGTATCAATATCACCTTCGATAAACTCTTTGTTATTCATGATCTTCTGATGGAACGAGATAGTTGTCTTAATCCCTTCGATCAAATATTCATCGAGAGCTCGTGACATCCGCTTGATAGCCTCTTCACGTGTTTCGGCGTGAACGATCAACTTGGCAATCATCGAATCGTAGTGAGGCAGCACCTTGTATTGATCATAGACGGCACTGTCGACGCGAACCCCAAGGCCACCGGGGGTATGATAACCATTGATCAGCCCCGGACAAGGGGTAAACTTTTCAGGATCTTCCGCATTGATCCGGCACTCAATGGCGTGACCGTTGATTTTAATATCATCCTGCTTGAAACGAAGCTTCTCACCGGCTGCTGCGAGAATCTGCTCCTTAATAATATCAATACCGGTGATCATTTCCGTCACAGGATGCTCTACCTGAACCCGAGTATTCATTTCCATGAAGTAAAAATCATTGTTGGCGTCGAGGAGAAACTCGATGGTGCCGACACTGGAATAATTGACCGCCTTGGCCGCGGCAACCGCACAGTCTCCCATGCTCTGACGCACATCGTCCGGCAGGATTGAACACGGTGCTTCCTCAATCAACTTCTGATGACGCCGTTGAATCGAACAATCGCGCTCACCAAGATGGATC
This sequence comes from uncultured Desulfuromonas sp., assembly GCF_963676955.1. Classification (NCBI taxonomy): domain Bacteria; kingdom Pseudomonadati; phylum Thermodesulfobacteriota; class Desulfuromonadia; order Desulfuromonadales; family Desulfuromonadaceae; genus Desulfuromonas; species uncultured Desulfuromonas sp. The sequence goes on from NZ_OY781461.1 coordinate 3,285,598, forward strand.
ACATTGCCGTGCTTGTCCGCAAGGATTTGAATCTCAACGTGGCGAGGACGCTCGCAATATTTTTCAATATAGACTTCCGGATTACCAAAACCGGATTGCGCTTCGGAACGTGCGGCAGCAAACGCATTTGGTAAGGATGCCGGAGAATGAACAATTTTCATTCCGCGGCCACCACCACCGGCCGTTGCCTTAATGATCACCGGATAACCGATCTCACCGGCAATACGCACGGCTTCTTCAACCGTGGGGACACCGTCCTTGGTGCCGGGAAGTATCGGCACGCCAGCCTTAGTGACCGTTTGGCGGGCACTGATCTTATCACCCATCAAACGCATATTTTCGGCAGTCGGACCAATAAAGGTCAAACCACAGTTATTGCAGATATCAGCAAACTCTGCATTTTCAGAAAGGAATCCATACCCGGGATGAATGGCATCGGCATCAGTAACTTCTGCAGCACTGATAATCGCCTTCATATTCAGATAACTGTCAATACTCGGTGCCGGCCCGATACAAACGCTCTGGTCGGCGAGCTTGACATGCAAAGCCTCGCTGTCCACATCGGAATGAACGGCAACGGTTTTGATCCCCAGCTCTTTGCATGCACGCAGAATGCGCAGAGCAATCTCACCGCGATTAGCTATTACAACCTTGTGAATCATAATCTCTCCAGAATTCATCATTGCCGATGATTAACCATCGACACGTGCGTCACGAGTTACACCTTTTCAACAACAAACAAGGCATCTCCAAACTCAACCGGCTGAGCATTGGCTTTGGAAATCTCGATAATTTTGCATTTGAATTCAGCCTCGATTTCATTCATCAGTTTCATCGCTTCAACAATACACAAGGTCTGGCCGGCTTCGACAACATCACCAACCTTGACATACGGGTCAGATTCCGGCGAAGGAGCGGCATAGAAAGTGCCGACAATCGGAGACGGAATCGTCTCATATTTGTCATTGACCGCGGCCGGAGCCGCTTCAGCGACGGCTGCTGGTGCAGCCGGAGCAGCTGCCGCTACCGGTGCAGCAGGAGCAGTTGCATAGGCCGGAGCAGCCACATGCACAACTTCAGGCTCACTGCCACGTTTGATGACAATACGCTGCTCTTCGTTTTCCATTTCAAATTCTGTAATATCCGTATCCGTAATTACCTTGATCAATGACTTGATATCTTTAATATCCATTTTCTTTTCTCTCCAAAGTGTGACCCTTCCGGCGCTCTCGTTTTATAGGCGACCAGACAGGGGGGGGAATCATGCCACCTGACGATAAGATTTGGGGATTTGCGTCAGGCAACGATAACCATCCACTGTCATGACAACAGTGTCTTCAATACGAACCCCGCCGACTCCGGGAATATAAATACCAGGCTCGATGGTAAAAACCATTCCCGTTGTCAAAAAAGCCTCTGAGCGTGGTGATACGGTCGGGGCCTCGTGAATTTCAAGACCAACACCATGACCGAGGCCATGGCCAAAATATTTACCGTATCCTTTTTCTTCTATGTAGTGTCGTGCCACGGCATCAATCTCGCTGGCTTTGACAGACGGTGTCAATGCAGCTAAAGCCAAGTCATGAGCTTGCAGAACAACATCATAAATCGTCCTGAGCTCGTCAGACACTTCGCCCACTGCAACCGTCACGGTTTCATCGGAATGGTACCGTTGATAACGGGTACCAAAATCGATGGTCACCAGATCACCTGACTCAATCTTCTTGTCAGAAGCTACGCCATGAGGTAAAGCCCCCCGATCTCCAGAGGCGACGATCAGGTCGAAGGCTTTTTCCTCACCTCCTGCCCGGCGCAGAAAACATTCCAGCTCAAGAGCAATTTCTCGCTCGGTAACACCTGGCTTTATCAACGGTACAACAGCATCAAAAGCCTGTTTGTTCAGCTGAGCAGCTTTCTCGAGACAACGAATCTCCGCATCGTCCTTCACTTGGCGGAACATCCCCAAAGGGGTATCCAGAGCCACCAAGTCAAATGAAGACGCCTGATCAAGCAATTTCCGGTGGAAAGAAACAGTCACAAAGTCAGCTTCAAATCCCACCCGTTTTACCGCGCATTCCGTTAAAGCCTCAATCACCCCTTCGACTTTTTGGGAATACTGGCGCTTAAACCCGGCAAATACTTGCGCTTCGGCCTGCGCAACATATCGCGAATCTGTTAAAAAATAACTCTGTTCGCGCGTCACCAGCAAGACACCATCAGTCCCGGTAAACCCACAAAAATAAAGCAGATTCACAGGGTTAAAGAAAATGATGGCATCGACATCTTCACGATGCATAATCTCGCGTAAGCGATCAATCCGATACTCTAACATAATGCTATTTTGCAGCACACTCAAAAAGTTTATGCCTGCTTCACATGCTCAATCAGAGCAAGCAAAGCCAAGCGGTAACCACGAGAACCCAAACCGCAAACCTGTCCCAGGCAGACCGGAGCCAGATAAGAGTGATGGCGGAATTCTTCGCGGGAATGAATATTCGACAGGTGAACTTCTACGGTGGGAATTGAAACAGCGGAGACCGCATCACGTAGAGCAACGCTTGTATGGGTATAAGCGCCGGGATTAATAACAATTCCATCAACGCCATCGGTCATGGCTTGGTGTATCACGTCAACCAAATCCCCCTCATGGTTGGATTGATAGCAATCAACAGTGACGCCCTGTTCTTCGCCACAACGGCACAGCCCGTCGTTAATGCTATCCAATGTCTCTTGGCCATAAACGCCAGGCTCGCGAACACCCAGCAGGTTCAAATTCGGGCCATGTATCACTTTTATTTTCATTATTTCAGTCTCAAACGAGTTAAACGTTATGGTTTATCTTACAAAAAGCCCTTATTCCAGTTCTTTTTTCAATTTATGGGCATCGCGCCGCAAGAGATAACGCCCTTTGCCGATATTGGCTTCATCATCAAACAGAAGTGCGACAAAATATTCGTCACTGAGCATTTCAACCACAATGGTCAACTGTTCACATTTAACCATCACCTCTTTTAAGACCCCAGCCGACAGCAGATGAGTGGTATTGATTAATTCTTTAATCACAGCTGCAAACTCGACCGTAATGGCCTGGGTCTGGTCAGCGGCAGTGCCTTGTCGGAACACCGAGTCAACAGCAATCCCATCGCATCCCATTAATACAATTGAGGTTGCACCGGGAGTCTGATCGACAATTTCCTGTAAAATCGCTTTAAACATGCGTCCTCCTGCGTTGTATACTTGACAACCAACGGGTCAACTTCTGATGATGGTCTTCGAATATCTGACTGTTTTCTCCAGCCTCTCGATCCTGTTGCTCACCACAAATCTCTTTGACACGATTGCGGTACAAAACATTCTCCGGATCCTGCTCTAATAGCTTGCGGTATAGAACCAAAGCTTTTTCAACGAGTCCCTGTCGAAAAAAAAGATCTGCCATCGTTGGCGTGACAACAACCGTCTCATCAGAACTTACTTCAGCTCCCTGTTGAACCTGCTGATCCAGCAGGCTTTCAAGTCGCATCAATTCATCACAGGGACCGCAAAGACGTCGACAATCGGCGATTTTCTGCTCCGCCAGATGAAAATTTCCCAGGCGGATTTCCAAGTCGATTTCAACAAGAAGTCCTGGACGTCCAGCAGCAGAAGTAAGATCAACACGCTGCAGAATCGAGCGTGCTTCATCATACAACTCATTTTCCAGGTAAACTCGAGCCGTCAGCACTTTGCCTTCTTCAGAATCAGGATTATTGGCAGTCCACTGCTTGGCGGCATCCAGAGCCGCATCAGACAGACCTGCGCTGAGATAGAGATCCGCCAGCTCAAAAATAGCCTCAGAACTCGCATCAGATGAAAGCCGTTCCACCAACTCGCGGATTCGTTTCAACTCTGCCATAACAAACCGTTAGCCCAACACAGATTTAAACACTGATTCAGGGTCATCCAGAGAAACAATGCGACTCTGGCCAATGCCGACATTCACAATAAACCTCAAAACCCCACTGTGAACCTTCTTATCTCGCCCCATTGCGGCCAGATAGTCTTCAAGAGGAAAAGCCGGTGGAACCGTAACCAAACCAAACGCGTCCAGCAAGCGAGCCAGTCGGTCGACATCTAAATCGTGGCAATACCCCAGCCTCTTGGAAACTTTAGCCGCAACAAGCATACCGATGGCCACGGCTTCGCCATGAAGAACTGTGCCATAACCGGACAACTGCTCGACAGCATGGCCAAAGGTATGGCCATAATTCAATACGGCTCGAACAGAGGATTCCCGTTCATCAGCGGCGACAACTTCAGCTTTCAACTCACATGAACGCCGAATAGCATACGCTAAAGCTTCTGTATCCAAGGCCAATAAAGAATCAACATGCGCTTCCAGCCAAGAAAAAAAGCCCTCATCAAACATGACCCCATATTTGATAACTTCGGCAATTCCAGCCAGGATATTGCGATGATCCAAGGTAGACAAGGTTGCGACATTGATAAAAACCGCCTGGGGTTGATAAAACGCCCCGATCAGATTTTTACCCAAAGGATGGTTGATTGCCGTCTTACCGCCGACAGAACTGTCAACCTGGGCAAGAACCGTCGTGGGGATTTGCACAAAAGGCACACCGCGCAAATAAGTCGCAGCAGCATAGCCGGCCATATCTCCAACGACACCGCCACCCAACGCAATAATCCCGGAATGACGGTCACAGCCCAATTCGATCAATCGAGTATAGATGGTGTTGAGCGTTTCGGCATTCTTATAGGACTCACCGTCCTCAACAACGATCTGCTCAACATCATACTCTGCGTCTTCAAGCAGCTGTCTCACCGAAGAACCATACAGAGGGAAAACAGTCGTATTGGTAACAATAACGACCTTACGGGGAAACTCAATCCTTTGTAATTCTTCACACAGGCCGACAAATCCTTGATGGGCAATCAGAATTTGATAACTCCGATCTCCAAGCCCCACACTTAACTGTTCCACATTCTATCCTTGTGCAAGCGTTTGTTTGACTTCCCAAACGACCTCTTCCGGGCTCAGATTATCAACGTCAATCTGTACATCGGCTTTTTGATAACGTTCAAGACGTCTTTCATATAAAGCCTTCAATGTTGCCACATCGTTTTGATTCACTAAGGGTCTGTCTGAAGAATGCCGCAATCGTTCAAGTAGTGTCTGCCATGAACACGCCAAAAAAACAACGACACCACGGGCGTTCATAATCTGCCAATTTTCATCAGAACCGATAATACCGCCACCAGTAGAAAAAACCAGCCCCTCTTTTACAGAAAGCTCTTGAAGTATCTCAGATTCATAGCGTCGAAAGACGTCTTCACCCTCTTCGCTGAAAATTTCATTGATTGATCGGCGATGTCGTTTAATGATCTCCTCATCAAGATCAACAAACCCCATATCAAAAGAGCATGCCAGCAACTTGCCGACGGTCGTTTTTCCCGCTCCCATAAAACCAATCAGATAAATATTTTTACAAGTCACAAGTTCGACCCATTAATTCAATAAATCACTTACCAAAGAAGGTTAAAATTAACAAAATACAAGAAAAGGACAGGCTAAGCCTGTCCTTTTCTTGCCATTATTCATAAAAATTTAGCTATTCAATAATATGTGGGGTAATAAAAACAAGCAGCTCTGTTCTTTCATTTGATGATGTTTTAGCTTTAAACAAATAACCTAAAATCGGGATATCTTTTAAAATAGGTGTTCCAGAGTCCCCATCTTGTGTATTTTCCGTATAAATACCACCAATCACAGTAGTCTCGCCGCTTTTAAGAAGCAGCTTTGTTTCTGCTTCCTTGGTATTAATAGCGACTCCATCATCATAAGCAACACCCGGCGTACTATTTGTTGCTAAAATTTCAAGTAGAACAGTATTGTCAGGGTTTACAAGTGGAGTCACCTCTAGAGCTAATTCAGCTTTTTTAAACTCAGTTGTCGTTCCTTCATCGCTTGTAGTCTTGTAAGGAATTTGTTGGCCTTGGCCTATACGAGCGGTTTCGCCATCTAAAGCCAAAACCTTCGGAGAAGAAATCACCTTGCCCTCACCGGCTGTTTCTAAGGCAGACAAATTAAAATCAAGGGTCGCAGAATCAACACCTGCCAAGCCAAAAGTCAAGGCGGAACCAAGGCCTGCAGAAACTGAATTTGGCGTAGTGAAAGCGCCGCCGATACCAACAGAAGCATCCCCTATTGTTGCAAGCCCACCGCTTGAATCAGTTTCAGAATAATTAAAACCCCAATGGATCCCAAAAGTTTGCGTTGCATCCGTATTGGCTTCGACAATACGCGCCTCAATAAGCACCTGTTTTACCGGCTCATCCAATCTGAAAATCAACTGTCGAACTTCTTCAATTTTCGAGGGGATATCATTAACCATTATTTTTTTACTACCCTCAATAACTTGAGCTTCTCCTTGATTACTCAGCACATCTTCTATGACATCTTCGATCGCCGTTGCATCTTTATAATTAATTGTAAAGATTTCTGTAACAGTAGCTTCAAGTTGCTTAATTTCCTGATGAGCTCTTAGTCGTGCAGCTTCCATATCTTTAATCGTTTTCAAAGGGAGGACGCGTACAACATTTCCCTGAGTAATTGTACCTAACTCCTTAATATCCAGAATAAGATCTAAAGCCTGATCCCAAGGGACATCATGAAGACGCAACGAGACATTCCCCTGCACGTCATCAGAAAGAATTATATTCAGATTACTAACCTCAGCGACCAACTGCATTACCTTACGAATATCTGCGTCATCTAATACAAGAGTTACAGGTTCACCGGTATAGATTTTTGGAACAGGTTGCGTAGAGGCCGAAAGTAAAGTTTCCGCCCCTCCTGCATCTTTCAAACGTGATAAGACCTTCGACACATCGTCAACATCAGCTTCATCAGTTTTTCCTTCGAATAGTGAAACACGTTCCAAAGGCTTAACAGGCACATACACAGTATCAACTGATGCTGGTGCAGTCTCTGAAAAAACTCCATCCACTGTTTGAAATTCCAGGGTTAAGCCTTTTTTTATAACATTATATTCAACGGGACCTTTCATTTTCGCAGAAAACATAACATTACGTTGCCCGGAAATTATGGTTGAGTACGGCGTAATTTGCAAAACGGAGCTCGGAAAAACAGAAGCATCAACAACGCGCCGTAATGAACGAGGAATCACTGCATCTTTAGCACCAAAACGAATTATCCCGTCTTCTATTTGATCATCAATCAAATCAAAATCACCATCAAAATTGACAACAAACTTTGAAATACCGTCCTCGACATCAAAGTTAATCGAACTAACCGACACCGGAATTTCAACGCGTGGTTTTACGCTCAGCTTATCCGTCTTACCAGACCAATCAACGATAACATTATTACCTTGTCGGTCGACAACTAACTCTGGAAGCTTGTCAGTTGAACAATCAAATACAAATCGTGTTTTATCTGAATAGATACCAACGCGAATTGCAGAAAAACCATTTGCAACTACAAAATTGCGAGTCTCGAAAGCAGGAAGTACTTCTTTAATATCTACAACAAGCCGCGATGGCGCCCCAAGTGTATAGTAGTCAAACTCTACGCCCGGACTATCAATTTCAAAGATGACTGCAGAATTATTGATTCTAATATTTTCTACCGTAGCCATCGCAGCATTGGCAATACTGTTGCCAAATCCATCAAGAGAAAAGAACAGAGTAAGAACTACTGCAACATAACCCAGAATTTTACACAAAAATCTTGTTAAAATAGTCATTTTCTATTCCCCTTCTCTTTGAGGAAGTGTAATTTCTTTCAATTCAGTACGTAACGAGCCTGAAAAATCACGAAAACGCTCCTCAACAACAACTTTTTCATCAGTAATTTCAACAACTTTCCCACTATTGCGTCCTACTTTAACTCCAGAGAATAATGTATAGGCTTTCTTATCCGGCGCAAGGACCATGGCACGCGGCTCATTTTGCCCTATAACAATTGCTATCAATTGTAACTCCTTGAGCCCAAAACGCTGTAACGGCGTATCGGGCTCAACACTAGCATTCACAGGCTCACGTATTTTTATCAAAGAAGCAAAAGGATCGCGACGACCTTCTGCACGATATCGAAATACGGACTCCGGATTAGGCTCTGGCGTGACTTTTTCTTTACTGACTACAGGCTTAACAATAGGTTTTGGCTTTACAGTTACAGTTTGTTTACCTGATGAAACATCATTGCAGCCAGCTAAGCTTAATGCGAAAAGAAGTATAAAAAAAGCTGCTGTGAACCGCATCATCTGCCCCCCCCCATTTTTTTTCGCTGAGCTGAAGGATTATCTATAAAGCGATAAGTCACAACAGTATTTGAAATTGACAATACGGTGTTACCCTCTTTCATTACCGGCTTACCTATTACCAAATCATTAATATTGACAATTCGCTCCAACCTTGACACAGCATCACAAAAGAATGCCAGCTCATGGTACGCTCCGGAAAGCTTTAGCGAAACAGGCACCTCAGCATAAAAACCTTTTGGATTTTCAGACCCTGGTTTAAACTCAGCAACTTCTAACCCGTTATCTCTAGCTAAACCTGCAACACTTGTCAACAAACTCGGAACTTCACTTTTATTTGGTAACTCACCCAAGGCAAGGTCTAGCTGCTTTTTCATTTTTTCATATTCAGCTTTAAACCGAGGAAGGTCATTAGCAATACGCCTTTTTTCCTGCAATTCAACCAAAACTCTTTCCTGAACTGCTTGTTGAGCGGCTAGTTCTTCCTTGGTTGGCATATAGTAAAAATAAGTATAAACCCCAAAGATTATAGCTAAAACCAACAACAATAGTAAGACACGTTGATAAAGAGGCAGCTTCAACATTTTTTCAAGACGTGGATCCATAAAATTAGCCCCTTCCTACTTTTTAACTGTGGTAGAAGATTTTTCAGCATTACACAGCAACTCAAACTCTTGCAGTCGTAAACCACCCTCAGTTTTTTGTTTCGTGATTTTCAATCTTACATTTCTATAATAGGGCGAGGCTTCTAGATTTGTCATGAAATTTGCCACATCGTCCTCACTAAGACCAATACCCTTAAGTGAGATACTCCCTGCTTTTTCTTTAAAATCGATAACCCACAAATTTTCCGGTAACGCTGAGATTAAATCATCCATCAAATGAACCGGACCAGATTTAGCTGCCTTCAATGATTCCAAAACAGCCAGTTTGTTCTTCAACTCTTCTTGAAGAGCCTTAAATCTGTTCACTTCCCCTATTTTGTTCTGAAGACGACTTATTTCGGCTCTGTTTTTAGATATCTCAGCAGTAACGGCTTCAATATCAGAGCGAATTGAAATTTGCACTAGTACACATGCCACAATAACCAACGTTATGGCCACAGACATGATAATCACTTGATTGCGCAGTTGGACTTTTTTCTGGGCTGCTTTCACAGGAAGCAGATTAATATGAATCATAACTTATCTCCCAGCTTACGCGTTGCCAAACCAGCTGCAACAGAAAAAAATGGGGAAACAGATTGAACATAATCAAGGTCAAAATCTTTTTCACTTATAACCATGCGGCTAAAAGGATCTAAAATTTCAACCGGGGTATCAAGTCCCTCTGAGAGACTTGAAATCACATTCGGAGTCTGAGTAACTCCGCCAGTAACAAAGATCTTCTCAACACGTTCATCAGCAAATGTTGCAGAAAAAAAGTCTAAAGCTCTACGTACTTCTTGAATTAAGCTCTCCGTGACATGTGATAATGCTTCTTGAACCAAGTCCGAGTCGATACTTAATTGATTAACACCTAACTTTAAAGATTCTGCATCATCACTGTTAATTCCAAAGCGTTTCTGCAATTCTTCATTATAACTATTGCCACCTAATTGAATATCTCGAGTAAAAACAGATACACCGTTTTTCAATACATTAACTTGAATACCGCTGGCCCCCATATCAATTAAGGCAACAATATTGGCCGTATCATCGTCGTAAACGGAGCAATAAATATTTTCAATCGAAAAGCAATCAACATCAACGATAACAGGGGCAAGACCACTTTCCTTAAAAACGGCAACATATTCATCGACAAAATCTTTCTTAGCCGCCACCAAAACGACTTCCATCTGCCCCTGATCATTGGGATCTGGACCAAGGATATGATAGTCAAGAAAAACTTCGGACATCTCAAAAGGTATATATTGCTCAGCCTCCCATTGTATAGAACTCTCCAATTCCTCTTCAGTCATCAAAGCCAAAGAAATCTTGCGAATAATCACTGAATGTCCAGACACAGAGGTCGCAACATCCTGAGATTTAATATGGTTACGTGCCATAAGATCCCGGATAGCCATAACGACGGCACTGGAATCCATTATAGAGCTATCGACCACAGCTTCGGGAGGCAAAGGTTCTCGGTCAAGCTTCAGAAGCTGATATCCAGACTTTCCTTCATGGAGCTGAACGAGTTTAACCGCACTCGCGCCGACATCAATCCCGACAATATCTTTCTTCGATCCAAACATAAGATAAGATCTCACTATGAAAAGATGCTAGAAGACGAAACAACTTTCAAAAAATATAAATAATCAAAAGTTCTATACAGTTACACTTTTACGATTATAAGCAAAAACTTAAACCCGTCAAGAATAATTAAAAAAAAACAAGCTCGGAAAAATCTTAAACAAATAAGTATGGTTAAACGCACTCTTTTAAATAGTAAATAAATTAAAATACCACCATATGAGCCCCCTTCCCCAAAACACATAAATCAATGCGCCGAAAGCGAGAAAAGGACCGAATGGCAATGCCATTGTTGAATCTTTTTTTCGAAAAAACATCAAAGGTACACCAACCAATGTACCCAATAAAGACCCAATGAAAACAACCGGGAGAATTGCCTGCCAGCCGCAAAAAGAACCAATCATGGCCAGCAATTTTATATCTCCGCCTCCCATTCCCTCCTTTTTAGCAATCAACTCATAACAATAAGCTATTACAAGTAAGCACCCACCACCAATTAAAACACCAAAAATAGAATCCAGCCAATGTAATGAGGGAATTAAAAAAGAACAAAAGAATCCAACAATAATACCTGGATAAGTAATAATATCAGGGATTATTTGGTGATCAAAATCAATAAAAGTAACAACTACAAGCAATGAAACAAATAACAATAACACCAAAGTTTCTAGCGAATATCGCCAATAATAAAAAACTAAGCAGTATAAAACAGCGTTGAGAATTTCAATTCCAGGATACCGCCAACTGTATTTTTCCCCGCAAAAGGCACAGCGCCCGCGTAACAAAATAAAACTTATTATAGGGATATTATGGTACCAGTAAAGTGACTTATTGCATTTTTTGCAATGGGAGGGAGGAAAGACTACTGACAAACCAAGAGGAATTCGATATATACACACATTCAAAAAAGAACCTACAATAGCTCCCGCCATAAAAATGCTAAAAAAAATCAAAATCGGTTGAAAATCAACGGGCAAAAACTTCATAGAAAATCCATAAAAAAGATATCAAAACTCTACAATTCAAAGAAACTTAGGGCTAACGGCTTAGTCGGACAAGCTTCAAAACAGGAGGAGACCATTTTAAAATAAATCTATCCGATACCGGCAATTCAGTAAGAAAATCAGGCACAAGTTCCTGTAAAGTTTGAGGATACTCCCCATATACCTGGAAATAACGTTCGGTTGCTTGCTGAACAAGGAGGGCTTGCTGAAATCGTTTAATATCTTCTTGGTATCGCTTCTTAAGCACCTCGTCGGTTTCAACCGACAACATTGATTGTAATGTTATAAGAGCAGCACGAATATCTCCCCCCTTTGCCGCCAAAATCCCGGCAAAATGCCCAAACCATGCTGGAGCGCCATCTCGCCTTGATAGTTCTAGAAAAACTTTCGCAGCCTTCTGTGGCTGCTTCATATAATAAAATAGGTTGAACCCTTGGAAAAAAGGAAGCGCCATATCTTGCACCCCCGCAGTCGCCGCGCGACGGAGTAGAATATTTACGAATGCGGCATTCTCTTCAGAGATTTGTGGCAGTGTAGATTGGCTCAAATAATAAGGGTCAATGAATTCAGGGTACAACTGTGTGGCAACATCCAAGTTTAATGCAAGCATTTCAGCATTTGCGTTCAAATCTTTTGGAGAAGCTCCACCATGAAAAACGGCACATTTTACAAACAAAAACTCAGCGTCCAACTGTTTAAAACACCCGGTAAAGCATTGATGGACGATGGCTGGTAATGTTGGAGACAATTGGGGCCGAGGGCCGTTTGATCGCCACTCCTGTCTGAATACCAACATGCCATATAAAAAAAGAAAAAAAACAAAAACAACAAGTCCGCCCTTCATCTCAAATCCTTACGGGAATAGATAAAACAAGCTAGACACAAAGTGACCATAATATAACTGAATATCAGGCCACAACTGACAAACATTTCCCCCCATGGAGCAGCAGTTTGGGAAATAACTATCGATTTAAAATCAAGTCGGGTCAAATCCGGAAAAAGAATAGACAAAAACATAAGTAAAGAAAATATAAATTTTTCCGTTTCCCTGGGGGCATCTAAAACGGCTTGCCGCACAACAGGAAGTCCCGTACAAATCAAGTAATAACTAATTGACAGGATAAGGACCATCAAGCTACCACGGATAGCTGACGAGAAAAGAAGAATTATCGATAACAAAGTAAATTCAATACAGAATACTCCAAACCATGCCCATAAATAATATCCTAAAGAAAAAGAGCTGAAATAAGATGTATCAATTTGACTCTTAATCATCATCAACACACCCAAGCCTGTTAAACATAAAAGAAAATTCAGCGTTAAAAGAAGTACTACAAGCCCTACAAAACACCCTATGACGTATTCAAAACGTGACAAAGGGCGGGCTAAAAATGTATGGATTAAGCGTTTGTCATCACTCCAAGATGCAACTTGAATGGCGTAAAAAAACAAAAAAACAAACCCAGAGAATAAACTAATGGTAAAAATAAAATCGCTCGATACCCTTCCAATATCACGGGGAATAAATTCGAAAAAAAACAATCCCGCAATCTCACACATAAGAGCCAAGCATAGCAGGCCAATAACTGCATGAGAACGCATACCATCCAGAACAATCAACCGCGCTAACGCAACAATTCGCTGAATATTTCTAAACACCATAACCATCCTGAATCAAAGACAAAAAAGCCTCATTCAAAGAGCTTTTCTCTTGTTGGGCACACAGACCTTTAATTGTCCCATCGAAGCACTTTTCTCCTCGGTGCAAAACAAGCAGCCGATCCGCTAAACGATCAACATCTTCCAGAAGATGTGAACAAAAAAGAATTGTTTTTCCTTGTCGCTGCAATCTCTGAACCAAAGAGATCATTTGTTCTCTCCCAATCGGATCCAGACCACTCATAGGTTCATCTAAAATCAACAAATCGGGATCCGCAATTAATGCAACGGCAAGACTAGCCCGTTGCTGCATTCCTTTTGAATAAGAACGTAAAGGCCGCCTACGAACATCCCACAAGCCAACTTCTCCAAGAATTGACTCAGCACGTTTTTTTATTTCGAATTTTGTCAAGGCACACGTCACACCTGCAAAATACAGCATATCCATAATTGTTAAATTTATTGGAAAGCAAACAACTTCAGGCAAATAGCCAATATTTTGACGCAACAATGAGCAATCTGGAGATTTACCAAAAATCTCAATTTGACCTTCCTCTGGATGGATAAAATTCATCAACAAGTGGATACAGGTGCTTTTACCGGCCCCATTCATACCTACAAGACCTAAGGTTTCCCCCTTGTTTAGAGAAAATGACACATTCTTCATCGCGATATGAGCTTTTGAGCCTATTTCAGCAGGATAAACCTTACAGACATCTGCAAACCTAATCACTTTCAATCCCCTGCAGTTAACAATTCTTAAAAAAAGATATTAAACTAACATTATTGCAACTTTAATTTATAATCCATAAGTCAACATAGAGACAACACTATTCCCATTTTTCATCAACTATTCTTTCATCTGACCAGTTCTTTAAATTCAAGTAAGTATCCCCCGGCCAAGCCGGGGGCTTTATTTGTAAACCGCTCAAAGCGGTTGTTTTAAACCTGAGGCCGACTGAAGGCGGCTAGCTGAGCGGTTTCAATTAATCCATTCTGCGAACAACTTCTTCTTGACTTTGAATATAGTTACGGATCACTTCTACAGCTCTGTCTACAATGGAGCCGGTGAATTCAAATTGCAAGTGCACCACGTGCCGCCGACCAGAACACTTCATTAGGCGTTCGGTATCCAAGGCATTTGCGTGGTCGATTATTTAACTTTCTTACGGCCTCAGTGACTGCGATTTCATCTGTTTTGCGAAAATCTATTCCTTTTGGAAAATATTGTCTCAACAGGCCGTTGGTATTTTCATTCGCACCGCGTTGCCATGCGGCATACGGATCAGCAAAGTAAATGCTCAATCTTGTCTTTTTCTCAAGCTCTTTGAAGTTTGCAAATTCAGAACCGTTATCCAACGTCAAGGATTGGCGCATCCTGCGGGGGATAGGGCCAAATGCTTTAACGCATCGCTGTGTCAATGTGGCGGCTTTCTTGTTGTCAAGTTTAACTGCAACGAGGTAGCGACTCTTGCGCTCAACCATGGTTGCTATGCAGCCACTTCCTGGTTTTCCTTGGACCGTATCACCTTCCCAGTCACCAAACCGGCTGCGATTTGCAACGATTCCTGGACGCTGATCAATGCTTATGCGATCTACTCTAAAGCGATATCCAGCACCATACCGGCGCTGTTTTCGCCGTTTTTTATGTTTTCGGCGCAAGCGTTGATAAAGAACGCCACCAACACTGCCCTCAAGATAAATCCAGCGATAGATGGTTTCATGACTAATCCGCATCGTATCGTCAGTGGGATAATCCATGCGGATTCTATTTGCTATTTCTTCCGGTGACCATTCAAGCTTAAGTTTCGACTCAACATAGGAAACCAGTCGTGAATTGTTCTGTCGACGAAAATGACGGGGCTTGTGGCGGCGTTCGAGTGCCAGCGGTTGCGTCCAATCGCAATAGTAGATTGTCCATGGATGTCTCGCTTTAGCCCGTTTGATTTCGCGACTTATCGTGCTGTGGTTTCGGCCTAATCGTCGAGCAATTTCACGTATGCTGAACGAATATTGCAAATGACTGATGACATAACGTTCGTGTTCGCTAAGATGGGTGTAGGACATGACAGGATCCTTTCTGGCTCTGATTTGGTCACGCTTTTTAGAATACCAGAAGCCCTGTCATGTTCTGTTCTTAGCTTAAGTGGTGCGCTTTGAAATTGAATCTACCCCCCCCCTCTTGTCCAAAAATTCCGGCTTTGCTTTCCATATCTACGTGCTATATGAATGGCACTTTTACCTTTGATATATCCAACAACCTGAGCAACCGCATATTTTGGCTGGATTGCGATATATACGTGAATATGGTCGCTGCACAAATATGCCCTTCCAATATCAAACTCTCACGTTGACAGGTTAATTCTCGTATAATCCCACCAGGTTCTTGACGTAGTCGCCCATAAAGAAATTTGCGACGACACTTCGAACCCAAACGATGTGATACTTGCAGTCCCATACTGAATGACATAAGCTTCAGATATTATTCATCGAAAGCCTCCAATCCTGAGACCTTTGAGCGGTTCACAAAGTTGAGGTTTTCAATTACTGCCGGAACTGTCAAACTGTTCGGGTCTCACGGCATAGCCGGGAGGTTTCCTTTCGTACGAACAGACAGCACATTGCTTATTTTTCATCAGCAGTAGAGAATAAAGCATTTTATATGCCGTAAATTTATCAATCACCTCACAAAATAAGAGTTAATCCATCAACAACAGCAATGTGCTCAGGTTTAAGAAAAGATTTTAGACTTCTACACGTAACCCAAACAATTCCAAGCTGCCATCCAAGACCAAAAAGCCTAGACAAAGCACAGTAGAACAAAAAAACGAGACCAGCAAAAAGCTGATCCCGTTTTTTTGTTAAACACGAACAAAGCAATAAACACAATTACATTTGAGTCCAGTTTGCAGTAGGTGCACCACCCGCGCCAAAAAGAACTCCTGCAGGGAAGAAATCATCTATAGCCACGGTCGGAGCAGGCGTAGTTGCCACTACGAGATTAATGTTTGCAGCAGCAGTCGGCCATATTGAGTTTCTGGCCACATAAGTTGTTGGACCATTATCGGAATCAGCGCCATAAGCAGTATCTCCACTATTATGGCGAGTAGCCATCACGTAGCTATCATACTGACCCGCAGCAGTAGGAGAGTTGCCATTATTTGACAGCGTACACTCGACATTGACACCATTACTAACACCAAAAGGGATTGCAGCCGTAGCATCAGCCAGATTCACACCGCAGACACGTCCACCGGCAACAGTGTTATCCAATGATGCGGGGACAATAGGGCCAGTGTAGGTGGCGGTAGCGACACCTGGGGCAGCAGTTTGTATAACAACAGTTGCAGCTTGCAAGCCGCCATCAATAGCACCATAACACTGAGCGTCAGCCCACAAAGACTCTTGCGCAGTTTTGACATTTCGTAGATCAGAGAGCGCAGCAGAATTATAGCTACGCATACGATAAGAGGCGAATTGGGGGATTGCGATTGCTGCCAAGATGCCGATAATCGCTACAACAATCAGCAATTCAATGAGGGTAAAACCCTTTTCGTTCTTTTGAAATTTGTTCAACATAGGCCGTTCTCCTTTACGTTTGAGTAAAACTTCGCAGAGCCAAACAATTCGACTCTTTCCAGTAAAAAACAATACACCCATAAAACTAATACAATTTGTCTTTCAAAAAAGGAATCTTTTATTTTTACTAATGCAACTAAAATACCAAAAAACAAAAAAAATAAAATCTTAA
Source organism: uncultured Desulfuromonas sp. (assembly GCF_963676955.1). NCBI lineage: Bacteria > Pseudomonadati > Thermodesulfobacteriota > Desulfuromonadia > Desulfuromonadales > Desulfuromonadaceae > Desulfuromonas > uncultured Desulfuromonas sp. The sequence goes on from NZ_OY781461.1 coordinate 3,302,525, forward strand.
AAATAGGCTACATACAGTTATCGCAATATATATAGACATAAAAAAGAGTGACAAATCGTATAAGCAAGAGTGACAATTATTGTCACTCCATCCTCTTTACCAACTCACAAAAGCGAATGAATAAAAGATTTGAACTCGCAGCCAATCGTAGCATGCTTCAGCGCATATTCAACATTTGCTTGCATGTATCCAAGTTTGCTTCCACAATCATGTGATTTACCCGTCATACAAAATGCCTCAACCCGCTCCTGACGCAGCAAGGTGTCCATTGCATCGGTTAACTGGATTTCCCCACCTGTACCCGGTGCAGTTTTCTCAAGAAAATCCCAAATAGCTTCAGTCAACACATAGCGACCAACAATGGCAAAGTTAGAAGGGGCAGCATCCCTAGAGGGCTTTTCCACCATGGCTGAGATGGAAGCGACCTCACCGGAAGTCAGTGCAACCCCACCACAATCAACAATTCCGTAATGTGAAACTGTTTCAATCGGCACAGGTTCAACCATAATCTGGCTAATTCCACTGCGTTCAAACCTGTTAACCATCGCAGCCAGATTATCTTTTTTCTGATCCGCCAGATAGCAATCGATCAACACATCAGGCAAAACGATGGCAAAGGGAGCGTCTCCAACCAAAGGACGTGCGCATAAAATAGCATGCCCCAACCCCTTCGCCTCGCCTTGACGTGTCTGCATGACGGTCACCCCTTCAGGACAAACCGATGTCACTTCACCAAGAAGAGCTGATTTTTTCTTTCCGGCCAAAGCCGTTTCCAACTCGAATGACGTGTCAAAATGATTTTCAATCGCCTGTTTGGACGGATGGGTCACTAAAACGATTTGCCGGATACCGGCGCTGACACACTCCTCAACAACATATTGAATGACCGGCTTGTCAACAACAGGCAGCATTTCTTTTGGAATGGCCTTTGTTGCCGGCAACATGCGCGTACCAAACCCGGCAACAGGGATAACAACTTTTTCGATTTTTTTCTGCATACAGCCTCGTTCAAGGAGTTTAGTTCAATAAAAAAACGGTTACAACGAATGCTGCCCCTTCGGTGTTAGAATAAAATTACAGCCCTAACTTATCCAGACGATAACGTAATGATCTGAAGCTGACCTGAAGCAACTCAGCAGCCCTCTTGCGCACCCCCTGACAACGATCAAGTGCCTGTTGCAGAATTTCACGCTCAATAGACTCCATATAAGCTTCCAGGTTGAGCCCGTCTTCGGGAAGTTGAAAAGCAAGGTGCTGACGCGAAAAGGCTTCACCAAACTGAGGCGGCAGTGCAGCAGCAGTCAACACGTCTCCCTCTTCAAGAATCAAACAGCGCTCAATAACATTTTCCAGCTCGCGAACATTTCCCGGCCATGAATAATCAAGCAGATTCTGCATAAGTTCAGAGGACAGGGTTACATGTCTGCCTGGAGCAAGGTTTTCACAAAAAAATTGGACCAAAAGAGGAATATCCTCAATTCTCTCCTTCAAAGTAGGCAAGTGGAGATGAATAACATTCAGCCGGTAATACAGGTCATTGCGAAACGCTCCACTTTTAACAGCATCATCCAGAGAGCGATTAGTTGCCGCGACAATCCTTACATCCGTATCCATATCAACAGTTCCACCAACACGACGAATCTGTTTTTCCTGAAGAACTCGGAGCAGTTTGACTTGCATCGGCTGAGGCAGTTCCCCCACTTCATCCAGAAACAGCGTTCCCCCTTCAGCTGTTTCAAACAACCCTTGTTTGGTGTTGACTGCCCCGGTAAACGCGCCTTTTTCATGGCCGAACAGTTCACTCTCAAGCAAGTTTTCCGGAATGGCTCCACAATTGACGGCAACAAAAGGCTGCTCACTGCGAGAACTGTTAAAGTGAATGGAGCGTGCAACCAATTCCTTTCCGGTCCCAGACTCTCCGGTAACAAGCACATTGACAGAGGAAGCGGAGACTTTTTCAATCAAGCGGTAAAGTTGCTGCATGACGGAACTTTTACCAATCAACTGATCAAATCCATAGCGACGGTCCAGCACCTGACGAAGCCGGGTATTTTCTTTGCGTAATTGACGATGTTGCAAAGCATTGCGGATCACCAGCCTGATTTCATCATTCTTGAAAGGCTTGGTCAGATAATCGTACGCCCCCTGTTTCATTGCATCAACAGCTTGCTCTGTGGTTGAAAAAGCCGTCATCATGATCACGGACGTATCCGCGCCCTGTTCTTTCACCCGTTTGAGCAAGGATAATCCATCCAGCTTAGGCATTCTGATATCACTCAAAATCAGGTCATAAACATTTTTATCAAGAAGTTCACAGGCTTTTTCTCCGTCAGAAGCCAACTCAACCTGATAGCCTTCTCGGGACAACATAATGGAGAGAAATTCACGCATGCTCTGCTCATCATCAACAACAAGAATTCGCTGCTTTACCTTCATACAGTTGCCTCACTCTCCGTACCTTCGAAATTGATTTGAAACCGTGCCCCTCCCCATGGATTATCTAAACACTCAATTGTTGCCTGATGCGCTGTCACAATCGCATGGCTAATGGAAAGTCCCAGCCCCGTCCCTTCGGGTCTCGATGAGTAAAAAGGTTCAAATATCTGTTTCTTTTCACTGTTTTGAACTCCTGGACCGTTATCGTCGACCCATAACGAACAGGCTGCCGCATCGAACCCGACAATAATTTTTTTGGGGGGTTGGGCAAATTCGGCAGCATTCACGAGTAAATTCCATAGCGCCTGATGAATTTGCCCTGAATCAATCTGAAGAATCCGATCTTCGAGCACATCCAGACCAAGCTCGACCAACGAAAATATGGGATCTACCTTGGCAAGTTCACACACTTCGTTGATGAGTATCCTCATAGAGCAGGATGATTTTTCGGGCGCACGGGGACGGGCAAAAACAAGAAAATCACCCAACAGCCTATTTAAACGGCTTGTTTCGCGATTCACAATCTCCAGTAAGTGCTGATCGGTCGCGTCGAGGGAAGCCTGTTCGGTTAACAGCTGAACACTGCCGCTTAACGAGGCGAGAGGATTGCGGATTTCGTGCGCTAGACCTGCCGCCAATTTGCCGATGGCTGCCAGTCGTTCACCAAGTTGCAGATTCTGCTCCAGGCGTTTCGTTTCCGTAAGGTCCTGAAAGGTAATCAGTGTGCCGACCTCCTGCTGCTGTCCCCCACTGAAGGAGAGAGCATTATACCCCAAAATTCTTTTGTCCCCTTCGGCTTTGACATAATCAAATTCACCTCGCTCAACAGGTAAGGTCATTTCCGCAAGTCGCAACTGGGGAAAGACATTCTTTAATGGGCTACGTAGGGCCCTTGACATCGCAATACCGCTGATTGTTGCCGCAGCTGAATTAAAAGAACGGATCACACCCTGGGCATCAATGACAATCAAGCCACTGGGAATATTTTGCAGAACAACACGATTAAGTCTTTCCAATTCAGCATAATCATGTCGTTCCCGTTGGAGAAGCAACTCCGATCGACGTAGACGACTGGCTAGAATCGTCCCTAATAAACCGGCAAAAAGAAAAGCTGTTACGTTAAGAAAAAGTCGGTAAAAAACATCCGACTGCGTCATTTCAATGAGGCCCGGAGCGACCTGAAGATAGCCATAATACTGCAAATCAATCAAACCACCATATAAGACAACAGACGCAGCAACGGTGACCATAACATCCGTGCGGGTGGCCATTAGTGCGGAGCTCAGAATGACAAAAATAAACAAAAATGAAAATAGGCTGGCAACTCCGCCTGTCACATAGACAGTCAGAACGCTCAACAACAAATCCCATACCAGTTGAAATTGAACAAACTGCCTTAAATGATGTTGCCAGCGCAAAAGCCAGAGCAAGGAAAAGCAGATTTGAAAAAACGTTAGTGACAGAAGAAAAATTAAGCGGATATCAGGCGAAAAAAAAGATTGCAGGGACTGGGGGAGCTCTAGAAATACGGTTCCACCAAGAAAAAGTGTGACAATAAATGTCCGGCCCAACAAATACCATAACAGGGTACTAGTTGATGGATAAAAAACAGTATGATCAAAGACTTTAGATGAGCCATCAAACGTCATGACCACGTTAGCACAATTTCCTAGTTAAATATTAATAATAAAAAACCAGCAAGTAAGAATCCTTTGGTCAAACCGCGTAATTCAATGACTGCTAGCACCTCAAAAGGGCTTTAACGTAATCACCAAACTTGAAGCTAAAGCCCCCCCTATAACGAATCACTGAACCATCAAACCATTAGCCCCCCCCCCGGCATATCGGGGGATTGTTTTTTTGTATTTATATGAAAGTTTCTGCCGCATTTATCCACCAACTGCACCAGCTAGTTTAAAAATCGGCAGATACATGGCAATTACCAAACCACCAACGGTTGTACCTAGAAACAACATTAGCAAAGGTTCCATCATAGAGGTCAAATTTGACACAGCATCATCAACTTCATCATCATAAAAATCTGCAATTTTATTTAGCATGGTATCTATTGATCCCGCCTGCTCACCAACGGCAATCATTTGACATACCATAGGGGGGAAAACACCAGACTTACTCAAAGGGTCTGCGATAGTATTTCCCTCACTAATACTTTGTCGCACCTTAATAATGGCCTTTTCAACCGTACGATTTCCTGCCGTTTTTGCAACAATATCCAAACCATCAAGAATAGGAACACCACTTGAAACCATAGTCCCTAAGGTCCGGGTGAATTTAGCAACAGCTACTTTACGAATCAAGACACCAAAAACAGGTAATTTAAGTGCAAAATCGTCAATGGCATCACGGCCTTTAGATGTTGCATATATTTTTTTAAATAAAAAAATCATCAAAACAATAGCCGCAATTATAAAAAGAATATAATTTTGTATGAAATTACTTAGATTAATAACGACCTGAGTTGGTGCAGGAAGAGCTCCACCGAAATCAGCAAATATTTTTTCGAAAGCAGGAATTACAAATACCAAAATAACACCAACGACAACAACAGCAATAGACACAACTGTAATTGGATAGGTCATGGCACTTTTAACCTGTTTTTTAAGTTTCTGAGCTTTTTCGATATATGCCGCAAGACGATTTAGTATCGTATCAAGAATACCGCCGACTTCACCGGCAGCGATCAAATTAACAAACAACTCATCAAACGCTTTGGGATGCTTACGTAGCGCTTCAGCAAAAGTCGACCCAGATTCAACGTCTTCTTTTATTGAGGTTAATATGCGTTTAAATGTTGAATTCTCTTGTTGATTGGAAAGAATGTCCAAACACTGCACCAGAGGGAGCCCAGCATCTATCATTGTGGCAAACTGCCTTGTAAAAACAACTAAATCCTTGGTTGTCACTTTGGGTTCAAAACCGGGGATTTTTATCTCCATATCCATCCCCGTGCCTTTTTCCTTCACTTTGGACGGCATAATCCCTTGGCGACGCAACTGAGCACGAGCAATGGCCTCACTGGGAGCATCCATCTCCCCCTTCTGTACCTGACCGCTGCGAATTTTTCCTTCCCAAGAGAATTTAGCCATACATCACCTCTTTATTGTAAAAGCAAGCTGCTTATCGAGATCAAATCTAAAACTTTTTAGCCTAGGTCATCTTCTTTGGACCGCTTTGAGGACGTCGTAACTGCGCTTCAGGATTAGCAATCATTTGTCTCAATTCATCTCGCTCTGAAGATCGCGCCATGGCATCATCCAACGTGATCAGCTTACGATGGTACAAGCTGAACAAAGATTGATTCATGGTTTGCATACCATATTTTTCCTGGCCCATCTGCATCTGTGAATAGAGTTGATGCACTTTATCGTCGCGAATCAAAGCACGGATTCCAATATTCGGCACCATAACTTCAAGGGCAAGAACGCGTCCTTTTCCAGAAGCTCTGGGGATCAACGTCTGGGAAAGAACCCCTTCCAAAACAAATGACAACTGCGTTCTGACTTGCGCTTGCTGGTTTGTTGGAAAAACATCGACAATGCGGTTGATGGTCTGGACACAACCATTGGTATGCAGGGTGGCAAAACACAAGTGCCCGGTTTCAGCAATGGTTAAAGCGGCTTCAATTGTCTCTAAATCCCGAAGCTCACCCAAAAGAACGACATCTGGATCCTGGCGCAATATTGACTTGAGCGCTTTTTTAAATGAATGGGTATCGGAGCCGACTTCACGTTGATTGACGATACAACCTTTATGCGGATGAATATACTCGATGGGGTCTTCTATGGTGATAATGTGGTCATGACGTTCCGTGTTAATGGCATCAATCATTGACGCCAGCGTCGTCGATTTACCACTGCCCGTCGGACCGGTAACAAGCACCAAACCACGCGGACGACGGGAGATGTCTTTGATCACCGGGGGCAAACCCAGCTGCTCAAACGAGAGAAATTCATAGGGAATGCGCCGGAAGGCCCCGGCAACAGCACCACGCTGAATATAAACATTGCCTCGAAAACGCGCCAAGCCTTTAACACCGAAGGAAAGGTCCAGCTCGTTTTCCTCTTCAAGTTTACGCTTCTGAGCATCGGTAAGTATGCTGTAGCACAATTTTTTTGTGTCGGCCGGCATCAGCACCGGATGATTCAGCGGTTTGATCCCGCCGTCGATACGGATCTGAGGCGGAGCTCCCGTCGTCACATGTAAATCCGACGCTCCAGAATCGACCATCACCTTGAGAAAATCATGTATCGTTGCCATGCAATCTCCCACTGTATTCCAGCAGCGTGCTGGACGGTGCTAAGGATAAATTGGATTAAATGAACACTGCTATGCTTTGTGCTGATTATGACAAATTTTTTTAATTTCACAAATTATTTCAGAGATTTTCCGATCAGTCATCAGCCACGGTACAACGGATGACCTCCTCAAATGAGGTAACGCCCTCTTTGAGTTTCTTTAAGGCGGCCTGGCGCATGGTACGCACCCCGAGACGCATGGATTCCCGCTTGATTTCTGCGGTATTGGCACCGGCCAGCACCATTTCACGGATTTCGTCAAACATCGGCATCACCTGATAAATACCGACACGCCCTTTATAACCACTGTCGTTACAGTTGCTGCAGCCTTTGCCTTTATAACAGACAAAATCATCCACCTCGTCTGGAGCAACACCGGCGTCAAGAAGAGCCTGCTTGGACACTTCTTCAACTTCTTTGCATTCTGAACATAGCCGGCGACCGAGACGCTGCGCGGTAATCAGGTTGACGGCGGAAGCGACCAGAAAGGGTTCGATCCCCATATTCAACAAACGGTTGATGGTACTGGGAGCATCGTTGGTATGCAGCGTCGACAACACCAAATGACCGGTCAGAGCCGCTTTGACACCGATTTCAGCCGTTTCAAAGTCACGAATCTCACCAATCATGATGATATCAGGGTCTTGACGCAGAAAAGCGCGCAACGCGCTGGCAAAGTTGAGGCCGATCTCTTCATGCATCTGCACCTGGTTGATCCCGGCAAAGTTAAATTCGACCGGATCTTCCGCCGTTGAAATATTCTCCGTGGTTTTGTTCAGTTCGCTCAAAGCCGAATACAGCGAAACGGTTTTACCACTCCCCGTCGGACCCGTGACCAGAACCATGCCGAAGGGTTTGCTGATCTCCTGCTTGAACCACTTGAGGGACTCCTCTTCATAGCCCAGCTTGGTCATATCCAGTTGCAGGTTGGATTTATCGAGAAGCCGCAGACAGATTTTTTCACCGAACAACGTCGGCAGGCAGTTGACCCGGTAGTCCATGTCTTTGCCACCGGGCAGCTTGATCTTAATGCGGCCGTCCTGTGGCAGGCGTCGCTCAGCAATATCCATCTCGGAAAGGATTTTGATCCGTGACGTGATGGCATTTTTCAATTTAATGGGCGGCTTCATTACCTCATAAAGCACGCCGTCGATGCGATAGCGAACCCGAAACGTTTTTTCATACGGCTCGATATGAATATCTGAGGCGCCTTTTTTGATGGCATCGGTCAAGATCAGATTGACCAGTTTGACAACCGGAGCCTCCTCCGTGGCCATCTGCAGTTCATTGAGATCAAGCTGATCGTCTTCATCGACGACTTCCAGATCAATGTCGTCCAGATCACCCATGACATCTGCCAAGGTTGCTGACTGGTCGTAATAACGGTCGATGGCGTCCTTGATGGCACTTTCCGTTGCCACCACCACCTCGACATTGTGACCGGTCATGAATTTGATGTCATCAATGGCGAAGATATTTGAGGGGTCGCTCATGGCGACGATCAGAGTGGAACCGGCCCGGTTGATGGGAACCAGATGATATTTCTGAACCACATCAGCAGAAATCAATTTAACAACATCGGTATCAACTTCAAATTCAGCGAGGTTGATCGCCGGTGCGCCATACTGACGTGACAAAAAAGCGGCGAGGTCGTCTTGGCTGATATATTTCAAACGGATCAGCGTTGCAACGAACCGTTCTTTATTCATTTTTTGTTCAGCGATCGCCTTGCTGACCTGATCTTCCGTCAACAGGTTGTTGCGAACCAGCAGTTCCCCTAACCGATTAGTTGCCATATAGCTCTTCCGCTTAGTGTTCTGTCAATGCTAAAAATTCGTGTGTATGGCACAGCATCGTGCCGTTCACACAAGGCGCAAAATCGCCGAAGTGGCCACTCCACTTCAAGGTTTTGCAACGCCGTGGGAATGGTACGAGGCGAAGCCAGACCCGAAAATTTAGTGTTGATAGAGCACTGGCTGTTTGATTGATATCTCGTGAGTATGTACCGATCAGCGCAAAGCCTGCGCCATCGCGTGGCCGGGATCTTTTCCGGTCCACAAGCGAAACGCCGCTTCACCTTGGGCGATCAACATCCCCAAACCATCACAGCAGTGATATCCCCGTTCACGCGCCGCCAGCACCAGAGGTGTTCCCTGAGCTGCATAAATCATATCATAGATGCGACACGGCCTCCTTACAACGTGCCATGGTATCACATTAAAGGATTCACCGGAAAGACCTAATGATGTTGAATTGACAATTAAATCAGCTTCAGAGATAACCTTGGCCAATACTTCAGATGCCAGTGAAGTGGCTAAGAAATCGACATCCGGAAAAGCACCTTGATAGCGCTCCACCAATTGCTGCGCTCGATCAATAGAGCGATTAGCAACCGTCAATGTTTTCACACCTTGTTGAGCCAGAGCGACGATGGCCGATCGGGCAGCACCACCAGCCCCCAGAACCGTGACATTTTGCTGTTGCAGCTCAACATTGAGATCGGTTTTAAGCGACTGCACCAACCCCAGACCATCCGTGTTAAAGCCGACCAATTCTTCGCCCTGGCGGACAACCGTATTCACCGCTCCGATCAATGCGGCCTCGTCATCCAGGCGGTCCATAAAGGAGCAAACCCTCTCCTTATGCGGCACAGTGACATTGACGCCCTTCACTTGCAACGCTTTTAAACCGGCAACAGCTTGCTCCAACCCCTCTGGAAGCACATGAAAAGGCACGTAAACCGCATCCATGCCCAATGCGCTAAAAGCGGCATTCTGCATCGCCGGCGACAGAGAATGCTGTACCGGATCTCCCAGAATACCATAAATCTGAGTTCTGCCCGAAATGGTCATGCGTTGTCCTGTTCGAAGGTGAGGTATTCACGGTATTCAATGATGCGGGTTTGTTCAAGAGAGTGATGCGCCTGTTCGACATCGTGTTCTATGGCACGAATCAAGGCGTTTTTATCGGAAAACGTCTTCTGATCGCGCAGTTTTTTGACAAAATACAGCCGCATGGTCTGATCGTACACATCCTGGTCAAAATCAAACAGGTGCGCTTCAATGGTCAACGGATAGTCACCAAAGGTTGTTTTGCAACCGATACTCACCACCGACTTGTATTCCCTGTCGTTGACCACGGCAATGCAGGCATAAACGCCACTGGCCGGAATCAGTTCTTTTTCAGTGGCAAGGTTGGCGGTGGCAAAGCCGAGATTGTGCCCGCGCCCGTCGCCATGCACCACCCGCCCTTCAAAATTGAAATGCCGCCCTAACAGCGCAACGACACCCTCAACATCACCGGACAACACATGCTGTCGTACTCGGGTTGAGCTGATCACCTGGCCCTGCTTCTGCACCGGGCCAAACACATCGACGACGAACCCCTTGCGTTGCCCCTGCTCACGCAAAAACTCAATGGATCCACTACGCCCCTTGCCAAAAGCGTAATCATAGCCGACAACCAGATGTTTCAAGCCAATGCGCTCAAGAAGAATCCGGTTGACAAATTGTTCAGGAGCCAACGCAGCCAACTCACGGGTAAACGGCAGAATCAACAACACATCGACACAGGAGGCCGCAATGAGTCGCTCACGCTCCTGCGGCGTGTTGATCAAACGTGGAGCACGGTCAGGCGCCAACAGTTTCAGCGGATGGGGCTCAAAGGTGCAGACAATGGATGTCCCCCCTTCTTTGCGGGCACTTTGCAATACTGAACGAAAAATCTCACGATGGCCGAGATGGACACCATCAAAATTCCCCAGAGTGACCACGGCATGCTCAAAAGGGTGGTCTATTTCCGATAAATCGCGAATTACTTTCATAACATTTAATCACTCAACTACCGTCGCCTTTTGCGACGTTCCCCCAATCGACGACGCCGTGACACGCGCAACGACACCTCCAGATCAGGCAAAACAAAATCAATTTCGCGGGCTGCGGATTTCACCTGCCACACTTCCACCTCAACCGTATCACCGACCTGAAACGTCTTGCGCCGGGCCTGTCCGACCAAGGTCAGCTGCTCTTCATCAAACACATAATAGTCATCACTTAAAGTGCGGATATGCACCAAACCTTCGACAAAAAACTCATCCAGCTCGACAAAAAAGCCGAAGGCATTGACCGACGTGATATAGCCACTATAGCGCGTGCCGATTTTGTCTTCCATAAACTGGCATTTGCGCAGATCGACGATATCACGCTCAGCTTCCATGGCGCGTCGCTCTGCCGCCGTCGCCGCCTCCGCCAAACGCGGCAACGGCTCATCAGCTTCCCAGTCTGCATGACCATCGAGAATTTGCAGCAGCAAACGATGGATCAGCAGATCCGGATAACGCCGAATCGGTGAGGTAAAGTGGCAATAAGCCTCACTGGCTAAACCGAAATGGCCAGAATTTTCAGCATCATAACGTGCCTGCTTCATACTGCGCAACAGAATACGATTCACGCTGAATTCCAGGCTGGTGCCCTCTACTTCATGCAGCAGACGACGCAATTCCTGCGCCGAGATGCCGTCGGCATCCAACGTAACTCCCAGATTGAGCGTGGCCAGAAACTGCTGGAAGGATTGCATGGAACGGATGTCGGGAGATTCATGAATCCGAAACATGCCCGTTTCGCGCCGCGAAAGAATAAACTCAGCCACGGCTTCGTTGGCACACAACATAAATTCTTCAATTAAACGATGGGAATCCAGTCGACTCCGCCGGCCGATGCGCACAATATGACCCGCCTCGTCAAAAATAACATTCGCTTCCGGCAGATCAAAATCGATGGCGCCGCGGTGCAGACGACGATGACGTAAAGACTGCGCCAGGTGCTGCATCTGATGCAACATTTCCGTTAAAGATGCATTCACCGGCAGTTCTGGAACATGACCGTCCAGCACCAGCTGAACCTGCTCATAAACCAGACGTTGCTGACTGCGAATTGTCGCCCGATACGCCTGAAAGTCCAGACGTCGCCCCAGATCATCAAAGGTTATTTCTGCAACAACGACCAAACGGTCTTTGTCGGGCTGTAACGAACAGATGCCGTTACTGAGCGCTTGCGGCAACATGGGCAGACAACGGCTGGGGAAATAAACACTGGTGCCCCGCTCTCGTGCGTCACGATCTAGAGCGCTGCCCTGCGCCACATAATAGCCGACATCGGCAATGGCCACATGCAGCTGCCAGTGCCCGTCTTGTGAGCGTGCCAGACTCACCGCATCATCAAAATCGCGGGCATCGGCACCATCAATGGTGACAAACGGCAACGCGCGCAAATCGCGTCGGCCGGCAACAACATCGGGCGGTACGTCGCTTGCAACGGCAGCCGCCTCGCGTTCCGCTGCAGGGGAAAAACGACTGGGAATCCCCAACCGGTGAACCGTGCTGAGGATATCGACTTCCGGACTCCCCACCGGGCCAAGGACATCGACGATATGGCCGAGTCCATTCTCATGCATGGCGGGATAACGGTCAATACGCAGGACAACCACCTGCCCCTCCAGGGAAGAGACGTCCCTGCCCCGGTCGTCAACATCAAAGGTCAACGCGCCCTGTTCGCTGAGAAAAACGACCCCGCCCTGGCGTGAATTCTTTTCACACACGCCCAACAGCGTCTCACGGGAGCGCTTGACAACTTCAACAATCCACCCTTCCGGCCGACGACCACGCGACTCAGGAAGCTCCAGAGCCATCACCTCATCACCGTCCATGGCACCACCAAGACGAAACGAGGCCACATAAAGCTCGCCGGCATCGTCGCAAACCGTCAAGACACCATGGCCGGAAGACTGATGTTTCAGCGTTGCACGGACCAGTTTTAACGGTCTGTTCAGCCGATAACGACCACGCCGCATATGTTTAATCAGACCGGCCACAACCAGCGAATCAAGAAACTGCACCAATTTGCGACGCAGCGTTTTCGACAGGTTCAGCTCACCAAGCAACTCATTGATGCTGAACGGTTGACGTTCAAAGCGCTGTAGCTGGCGTATAATTTCCGCAGTTGAAAATGGCATAAAAAAGACGAACGCCTGTCCGCCTCCCTGTTAGAGAAAATCGCCGATCTGCTCACCGGACACGATAGGATTAATGACCAGACCACTTAAAACGCTCGGGAAAAAGCAGGTTGAACATTCCGGGATTTTGCCACCGGTGTTGGCAATATCCCGAACAGTTGCCACACTCAGAGGCGGAAACAGAAGTGCGCCACGGGCATCGCCCTGATCCACTGAGGTGATTGCCGGTACAACCTGATGCACAACGCCATCCGCGTCCTCTTTCGGCACCTCGTTCAACAACTGATCCAAAACAGCACGGTACAAAATGGCCGGGTGTGTTGCTGACGGAGCACGGACCAACAAATGCCGATAGCGTTGACTCTGTTCCCCGGCATTCCTTAAAGTCAAGCGGTAGCCGTTTCCCTCACCGACATATAAAAGAATTGCCATGTCATGACTGTCATCAGCATTCTGCATCTGGTCCACTTCGTCCTGCCAGAGAGTTCCCTGCAGAGCAACGACATTGAACATTTCTGTCACCCGTTCAAAAAAAAGTTCATACACCAACGCCGAAATCAAACGATGCTGGGCGACGGTCTGACAACTGGGGTCTTCCATATTGGAAAAATACATGGAGACATAGTTAAAGGTTTCCTTGCCGCTGAATTCTCCTTGTTTTTCGCGCTGTTCATCGCGGTAATTTAAAGCGGTTTCATAACGATGGTGGCCATCCGCAATCAACAGGGGCTTGCCATCAAGCACCTCGGTCATTGTGCTGATCAGACGACGGTCATGCACCTTCCACAGCTTATGATGAACGGCATGGTCATCGACCACCTCCATATCAGGGGTGTCCTTACGAACCCCACCGGTCATGGCTTCGATGACACAACAAGGATCGGAATACAGCGAAAAAACCGGACTGAAATTTGCCCGACAATGGCGCAGCAGTTGCAATCGGTCACGACACCAGTCAAAACGGGTCTGTTCGTGGGGTTTAACCATGCCCGAAGCAAATTCCTCAATACGGGCCAGGGCGATGAACCCTTTGCGGACAATGGACTGGTCGCCGATCACATAATGCTGATCATAAAGATAGATTGCCGGCACATCATCACGCACCAGAATCTGCTCATTCTGCCATTGCTGAAACAACGTGGCGGAACGGGTATAACGATTGTTCTTTTCGTCGTCTCCATCATGAGACAGGCCAAGAATCAGACGCACAATATTGTAGGGGCTACGTTCGAACAGACGCCGTTGCAACCCGGCGTCAATCACGTCGTAAGGCGGTGAGACAACCTGACCCAGGCCGTCCTCCCTGGAGGGATTAAAGCAGATACCCCGAAACGGAGCAATTTGAGCCATAAAAAACCTCGCAACCATGCAGTAAAAGAGAGGATTCCGTCACTGCAATATCTCTCGCAAAAAAGCAAAACTTCCTGTAAAATCAGTCATTCTTGCTTTGTCCACATATAATCAGAGCTGGACCCCGGTTGCAAGTAAAAAGCCGCATCTCACTGTCTTCACATACAAAGCACAGGAGACCAGAAGAATCCATGATCGACCCCATCGAAATCCTGACGGCCTATTATCCGCCACACACCAAAGCGCATCATATCTTAGTGCGCCACAGTCAACATGTCGCCGAAAAGGCCCTGTCCATTGCTCGTCACCTTTGCGAAGAAGGTGAAACCATCGACCTTGAGTTCATCCATCAGGCGGCGATGCTTCACGATATCGGTATTTTTCGCGTGCATGCACCGGCTTTGGGCTGCTATGGACAACTTCCATATCTCCACCATGGTGTCGAGGGCGCCAAACTACTTCGGGCTGAAGGACTTCCACAGCACGCCGGAGTCTGTGAACGCCATACCGGCGTGGGTCTGACGGCTGAAGAAATTGACCGCAATCAGTTGGGCTTGCCGGTTCGCGATATGGTTCCAACTACGCTGGAAGAGCAGATCATTGCTTACGCGGATCTGTTTTTTTCCAAAAATCCCCAACGGCTTGACCGACAGCGCAGTGCCGAAAAGGTGCGAAAATCGTTGTGCAAGTTCGGCGAAGAAAAAGGGGTTATTTTTGACCGCTGGCAACAACGATTTCACTCATAACGGATCAAGACTTCACCTCACTGGTTAAACGTGATAAATATTTGATCGCATTCAGTTTCGACTCGCGTGGAGAACGCTCATCATGATCCAGCTTTTCAATATCGGAAAAATCTACCAGAACGGAGCACCGGCGCTCCACGACATCAGTCTGAAAATTCCGGATGGCGATTTTGTCTATATCACCGGCTCTTCCGGTGCCGGCAAGTCAACGTTGCTCAGGCTGTTGTATTGCGCTGAAAAACCCTCACGCGGTCAGATTCTCATGGGAGAGCGCAACACCACCCGTTTGCGTGGGCGCAATGTCTCGTATTTACGCCGCGACATCGGCTTCGTTTTTCAGGACTTTAAGCTACTCAACACTCGCACGGTTTTTGAAAATGTCGCTTTGCCTTTGCAGGTTCAGGGATTATCCCGTCATGAAATCAGCACGCGGGTTTATCAGATGCTGCAATATGTCGGTCTGGAATACAAACTCCAGCGCAAACCGTTGGAACTCTCCGGTGGTGAACAACAGCGTGTCGCCATTGCCAGGGCCATGATCGTCAATCCCCGTTTGCTGCTGGCGGATGAGCCCACCGGCAACCTGGACCAGGAACTGGCCGTCGAAATCATGGAAATGTTCACCCGGATCAACGAAACCGGGACAACGGTCCTGATCGCCACCCACGACAAAGAGATGTTGGAACTGTTTCCCCATCGTACCGTCGTGCTCCACGCCGGCAATGTTGTTTCCGACACCACACCGGACGGTGTTGCACCTGCGACGACACCGGAGAAAGAATAATATGGAACGGCTAAGATACTTCCTCCAGCGGACCATTTTCAGCATGAAGCAGAGTCCTCTGCTGTGCAGTGCGACCATCGGCACGGTGGCCATCGCACTGATGCTGCTGTCGTTTTTTACCCTGATTGTTCTCAATGTACAAAACCTGACCAAGCAGTGGAGCCGTGATATTCAGGTGGTGGTTTATCTTGATCAGGTTCCCAGCCAAAGCGCTCTGGAACAATGGCTTGAAGAGATCCAAACCTATCCGGAAGTGGAATCCGTGACGTATGTTTCCCAACACGAGGCTTTTGAACGGTTTCGCGTCCGTTTGGGCCAAAATAAGGATCTGCTCGACGGGTTGATGCCGGAAATCCTGCCTGCGGCACTGGAGGTGAGTTTAAAAGAAAGCGCCCGCTCCCGTGAAGGGACGGAAAGTCTGATTTCGCTGCTCAAAAGCAACAAAGAATTTCATAATTTCCGCTACGGCCAGGAATGGCTGGATCGTTATGACGCCTTTATTTTCCTGCTGCAACTGACCGGCAGTCTGGCTGGCGGTTTTCTGATTTTTGCGACGTTATTCATCATCTCCAACACCATAAAGCTCACCATCTATGCCCGCCGCGACGAGTTGGAAATCATGGGATTAATCGGGGCGACACCTCTATTTATCAAAGCGCCGTTCATGGCTGAAGGGGCGTTTCAAGGAACCATTGGAGCTATCCTTGCTTTGGGTGGCTGCCACATGCTGTATTACTTCTTTTTGAAAAAAGGACTGGCAGCTCTGCTCACCACTGCAGCCGCGGAAAATATCCATTTTCTGCCGGTCACGGTTCAGGTTGCCGTGATTGCCACCGGGCTCCTGCTGGGCTTTGTCGGCAGTTTGCTGCCATTACGCAAGTTTGTGCGGATTTAACGGTGGCTCAAAATGACCTGTAGAGTGACCTTCACAGCGCAGTTTTTGCTAAAACGGCTTATCCTGTGCACCCTGACCGGGGCGATCCTGCTGGGTGGTTTTTCCGCCCATGGTGATGAAATCGCCCAGAAAAAAGAATCCCTGCAACGGGTAAAACAACAGATTTCTGAAACAGCCAGCGAAATCAAAGAAAAAAAACACAAGGAACGCACTCTGTTGCAACAGCTCGACCAGCTGGAACAGCAGATGGCCAACAGTGATGCGGCGGTCAAATACGCCAGCCAGGCCCTGGGTGAAGCCAAAGAAAAGATTGCCGGTCTTGAAGATAAAATCAGCCGGTACGAAACGATTCTCAAACGGTCGCAAAAAGATGTGGAACAACGGCTGCGCACGCTGTATACCAGTGGCGACATCACCTCATTGCGGCTGATTTTTTCCACGGAAACCCCGCTGCAGCTGGCGGAAAACCTCGATTTCCTCAGCCGGATCGCCGCCCATGACAAAAAACTCCTGTCCAGTTACCGCCAGCAGACACGCCAGTTGCAAAAAGCGCGTCTCGATTTGCATAATGAATTGACCCTTCAGGAACAAACCCTGGCCGAGAAACAGCAGCACAAACGAACACTGGCTCAAAATAAAACGCGTAAAGCACAACTGGTCACGCAAATTAAACGTGACCAGCAGGCACTCAAGCAACGGCTGGCCCAGCTCGAAGAGCGGTCAAAAAACCTTTCCGCCCTGGTCAGCAAACTCAAAGAGAGCAAACAAAACGCGGCCTTTGTCCCCACAAATCAGCCGTTTATTGCCGCCAAGGGCAAAATCCCCTGGCCCTCGTCCGGAGCGATTCGCGAAGAGTTCGGCACCCATCAGGATCGCAATTTCGGCACCAAGTACAAAAGTAACGGTCTGGAGATCGCCGCGGTTCCCGGCACACCGATCAAAGCGATCTGGCCGGGGAAAGTGGTCTTTTCTTCCCCGTTTAAAGGCTATGGCAATCTGATTATCATCGACCACGGCAGCCAGTATTACAGCTTGTACGCTCAGGTCATTCAACTCAAACACCCCGTGGGGACCATCGTCAATGCCGGCGATGTGATTGCCACTTCGGGATATGAACAACGCGACAGCTATCATCTTGAAATTCGCCATCGCGGCACACCCGTCGATCCCAAAGACTGGCTGAAACCGCGCAATGGATAAATAGATCTATGCGATTACACTTTGCCACATTGTTATGTCTGTGCTTTTTGCTGACGGCTCCGATCAGTGTATCGGCTCAGGCGGACACGCCCGATGCCGTTGAAGAGACGGCCGAGCCGATCAGCGCCTATGAACACCTTGACCAGTTCATTGACGTTCTTACCCTGGTTCAGAAGAACTATGTCGAACAGCCCGCCATGGATCAGCTCATGTCCGGAGCGATCAAGGGCATGCTCAGTGAACTGGATCCCCATTCCGCCTACATGCCTCCGAAAATGTTTGAGGAAATGCAGATTGAGACCATGGGCGAATTCAATGGTCTCGGTGTCGAGATCACCGTTAAAGATCACCTGATCACGGTGATTGCCCCCATTGCCGACACGCCGGCCGACCGTGCCGGGATTCGTGCCGGTGATACGATTGTCGAGATCGACGGCACCCTGACCAAAGATATGTCGATCATGGACGCGATCAACCAAATGCGCGGACCGCGCGGCAGCGAAATCACTCTGGGCATCATGCGTCACGGCGAGACTGCGCCGCTATCCTTCACTCTGACACGTGAGACCATCCGCGTCGACAGCATCCGTCAGCGCCTGTTTGAGCCGGCCATTGGGTATGTTCGCATCAGCCAGTTCCAGCAACGCACTGCACAAGAATTTAAACAGGCTCTCAAAGCGTTGTACAATCAAGCTGGGCCGCTACAAGGGCTGTTGATCGATCTACGCAACAACCCCGGTGGGCTGCTTGACCAGGCGGTTCAGGTGTGTGATCTGTTTTTAAGTTCAGGAAAAATCGTTTCAACCGAAGGACGAAGCAAAGCGGATAACTTCACCTACAATGCCACGGCAGCCGGCACCCAGCCCGGTTATCCCATTGTCGTGCTCATCAATGAAGGCAGTGCCAGCGCTTCGGAAATCGTAGCCGGAGCCCTGCAGGACCATAAACGCGCCGTCATTCTCGGCACCGGCAGTTTCGGCAAGGGCTCTGTGCAGAGCATCATCCCCTTGGCTGACCATTCCGGGCTTCGCCTGACCACGGCATATTATTATACGCCAAACGGCACCTCGATCCAGGCTCGGGGGATTGTCCCGGACGTCAGCGTTGAACAGGCGGTCTGGAAAAAAACCACCGTCCATGACCTCACCAAGGAAAAAGACCTCACCAATCACCTTGAACCGCCCGACCTTCAGAGTTCTCAGGAGAACGCCGTCAATCCGGATAAGATTGAATCGGACTACCAACTGCTCCGAGCCTTGGATCTGCTGCGCGGCTGGCAACAAATGAAGCATCTTCAACCCTGTTCTGCTGGCGGAGGGCAAGCCGCGTCATGACCCAGAAAAAGCGCAAAAAAGCGCCGACAAAAAAGAAAACATCCGCAAAGAAAACCCCAAATAAACGCCTGTCCTGGATCAGCCATCCCCTAACGGCAGTGGCGTTTTTATTGGTGTTGCTCCTTGCGGGCGGTTATATCATTACCCGCTGGTCGCTCCCTGAGCCCGTGTCATCTCAGCCGTCCGTCATCACCTATCCCATGGAAGACTATCCAGCGGAAGTGGAAAAGCCGCTGCCACCACAGATCAGTCCTCCGGACAGCGTCCCCAGAGTCGCCATCATCATGGATGATATCGGTATCAACCGCCAAGCGGCCCTTGATGCGTTGCAACTGCAAATGCCACTGGCCCTGGCCATCATTCCCGGCGAAGCGCATTCGACCGAGATCATGAGTCTGGCTCACCGGCAGCACTCGGAAATTCTGATCCATATCCCTATGGAGCCGGTCAGTTATCCAAAAAACAATCCGGGACCGCTGGGGCTCTTTGTTCATCAGTCCGACAGCCAGATTGAACAACGCATCGACGACATTATCGCCGCACTGCCTTATGCCATTGGCGGCAATAACCACATGGGCTCTGAATTTACCCAGCATGCCGACAAGTTGCGCCCGGTACTGCTGGCCTTAAAGCGGTCGGGCCTGTTTTTTGTCGACAGCCTGACCAGCAAAGATTCCGTCGCCTACCAGGAGGCACAACAACTCGGGCTGAGCTGTGCTCTGCGCGATGTTTTTCTGGATAACGTGCGCCAGGTCGAACCGATTCTTTCCCAGCTCGACCGCCTGGTGACTCTGGCCCATCGTCACGGTAGTGCCATTGCCATCTGTCATCCCTATCCGCAAACAATTCAGGCATTGCAGCATTTCATTGCCGACCAACAACGCTTTGATGTCAAAATGGTGCCGATCAGTCAACTTGTCCAACCGCCGGTGGCTCACACCGACAAAAAATCGGAGGCCCTGACTGTTCAGCGTTAACCCGCGTTTTTATAGTAAGTTCCCGGTCGAACCGGGGGCGTTAGAGATGCTGGCCCCTCAAAGGGTCCTTAATACAATCTTCAAAATCAAAAACACGTCTTGCCGTCACTCCCGCCTGCGCGGCAGTGATGTAAAAGAAAAATTGTCGTATCAGGGTCCCGGAACCCTCAACCTTTTGGGTCCCTCAACAAAGCCGGGGGACGACTCTTTGTATTTATTTTTTCCGACAAGAGAACACGATGTTTACTGAAGCCCCTCCCATCCTTACCATTGGCCAGCTCAACGAACTGATCCGCGAAACATTGGAGGACAACTTTGTTCAGGTGCGTGTGCGTGGCGAGATCTCCAACCTGTCACGCCCCGGTTCGGGACACTGGTATTTCACCCTCAAAGATGAACGAGGACAGATCCGCAGCGTGATGTTTCGCAGCGCCAACCGCCAGGTGCCGTTTCACCCCGAACATGGGCAACAAGTGATCTGCAGCGGCCGTATTTCCCTTTACGAAGCCCGTGGCGACGTCCAACTGATCTGCGACAATATGGAGGCCGAAGGCTACGGCGGTCTGCAACTGGCTTTTGAACAACTGAAAAAGCAGCTCGATGGAGAGGGGTTATTTGCCCTGGAGCACAAAAAAGTCCTGCCGACTCATCCACAATGCATCGGCGTGGTCACCTCTGCCACCGGGGCGGCCATTCACGATATTCTCAACATCCTGCAACGCCGCGCTCACGGATTACGCGTGATCCTTCGCCCCGTACTGGTTCAGGGCGACTTGGCCTCACAACAGATTGTCACAGCTCTGGACGAACTCAACCGACACGGCCAATGTGAGGCGATTATTGTTGGACGAGGCGGTGGTTCGTTAGAAGATTTACAAGCATTCAACAGTGAGGACGTGGCACGGGCGATCTTCGCTTCTCACTGCCCGGTGATCTCGGCGGTCGGCCACGAGACCGACTTTACCATTGCCGATTTTGTTGCCGATTTAAGAGCCCCCACACCCAGTGCCGCTGCGGAGCTGGTGGTGAAAAACCGTCAGGAGCTTGAACAACACCTGGATCAGCTGACCATCCGCCTCAAGACGGCAATCGACCGCCAACTGGGTCTCAAGCAGCAACATCTCGAAGCGTTACGCAAGCGGCTGCGCAGTCCCCAGGCGAGGCTGCAACAGCAGCAACAACGCTGCGAGGAGCTGGCCCGTCGCCTGCAACGGGCCATGGACCATAACCTGGAACGCTGTCAACACCAAGTGCAGCAACTTGCCGGCCGTCTTCATGCTCTGAGCCCCCTCAACACCATGCAGAGGGGATTCAGTGTTGTGGCAACCGAAGATACGCCACCCGCTCTGGTGCGTCATGCCGATCAACTGCAGGTTGGACAACGGGTTTCCTTGCAATTTCACCGGGGTTCGGCCAAGGCCGTCATTGATGCTGTTTATCCGGTCGATCCATCTTGACTCACTGTCACGAAACAGCCATAATCGGGTGTTTAACGTAAACGCGAACCAGTCCTTGGGTTTAGGCAGTCCACAGACTGCGTTCAAATTAAATCCTCATGGAGAAAAGAGATCATGGCCAAGGCCCCTTCTTTTGAAGACGCCATCAAAACGTTGCAAGACTGCGTTGAACGTCTAGAGCAGGACGATCTTCCCATTGACGAGGCGCTCAAACACTTTGAGACCGGCGTGAAAAACGTCCAGACGTGCCAAAAAGCTCTGGAGGGTGCCCGACTGAAAATTGAACAACTGACCCGGGACCAGAATCAGCAACTCACGACGGAGACTCTGGACCTGTAAAACAGCACCGCCAAGGTGTTCAGCGATACGGAATCATTCATGGATCTTAAAAACTATCTCACCAGCCAGCGTCAACGTGTTGAACAGGCGTTGGAGCACTCTCTGCCATCCAAACAACAGTATCCCACCCAATTGCACGAAGCCATGCATTATTCGGTCTTTGCCGGAGGAAAAAGGCTGCGTCCGATTCTGATGATGGCAGCGTGTGAAGCGGTTGGCGGAGAGGTTGAAAACGTCCTGCCGGCAGCCTGCGCCATGGAGATGATTCACACCTATTCACTGATTCATGACGATCTGCCGGCCATGGATGACGATGATCTGCGTCGCGGTCAACCGACCAATCATAAAGTGTTCGGGGAAGCAACGGCGATTCTTGCCGGTGATGCATTATTAACGGAAGCCTTTGTCCTGCTGTCATCGCCGTCCGAATCAGCACAAATTTCAGACCGGATCCGCCGCGAAGTGATCCAGCTGCTGGCCCGCGCGGCCGGAACGGCCGGAATGGTCGGTGGTCAGGTGGTTGACATGGAAGCGGAAGGCATGGAACAGCCCGACCTGGCCACTGTGGACTATATCCACGCCCACAAGACCGGGGCCTTAATCCTTGCCTCCATCCGTGCCGGAGCCCTGCTGGGCGGTGCGGATACGGAACAATATGAGGCCTTGAGCCGTTTCGGCAAATTGGCCGGACTCGCTTTTCAGATTGCCGACGATATTCTCGACATCACCGGTGACCAGGAACAGCTCGGTAAAGATATCGGCAGTGATCAGGAACGTGGCAAGGCCACCTATCCGGCGGTGCTCGGCTTGAGTGAATCGATCCGCCGGGCCACGGAACTGCACCAACAGGCCCTCAAAGCTCTGGAGCCGCTGGGAGATGCGGCAGAACCCTTGCGACAAATTTCGCATTACATCATCAATCGCTCGTCGTAGCGTTGAGAAAAACAGTACATACCTTATGAGTCGTTTACTTGAAAATTTGGAAACACCGGCGGATCTGAAGGATTTCTCCCTCAATGAGTTGACGGTCCTCGCTCAGGAACTGCGCGAGGAAATCATCAACACCGTTTCCCACACCGGGGGACATCTGGCCAGTTCCCTGGGCATTGTCGAGCTGACCATTGCCCTGCATTACGTCATGAACTCGCCTCGTGACAAGATTATCTGGGACGTCGGACACCAGGCGTATGCCCATAAGCTCTTAACCGGCCGCCTTAATCTGTTCAACACGCTGCGTCAACTTGACGGCATCAGCGGCTTCCCCAAACGTAAGGAAAGCCCTCATGACTGCTTTGACGTCGGTCACTCAAGCACCTCGATTTCAGCGGCTTTGGGCATGGCTGTCGGTCGTGACTGCAAGGAGCTTAACAATAAAGTCGTTGCGGTAATCGGTGACGGTTCACTGACGGCCGGGCTGGCTTTTGAAGCCCTCAACCATGCCGGTCACCTTGACCGCAATATGATCATCATTCTCAATGACAATGAGATGTCGATTTCGCCCAATGTCGGGGCACTGTCCTCATTTCTCAGCCGCAAAATGACCTCACGGCTGTTTGTCCGCTTCAAGCAGGAAACGGAGATCTTCCTCAAAAGTGTTCCGCGCTTCGGCAAAGATCTGGTTCAACTGGCAAAACGCACGGAAGATTCTTTTAAGGCATTTGTTACTCCGGGCATGTTGTTTGAAGCCTTCGGTATTGAGTATGTCGGTCCGATTGACGGCCACTCCATGGATGAACTGATTGAAACCCTACAGAATGTTTCGCGACTGGAAGGGCCCTCATTGATCCACGTGGTCACCCGCAAAGGCAAAGGCTATCAACCGGCCGAAGACAATCCGGCCCTGTTCCATGGAGTTGGGCCGTTTGACAAAGCCACCGGTGAGGTAAAAAGCTCAGGTGCCGTGACGCGCAGCTATACCTCGATCTTTGGTGAGTACCTGTGTCATCTGGCGGAAAATGAGCCTCGCCTGGTTGCCATTACCGCCGCGATGTGCACAGGCACCGGGCTGGTTCCCTTTTCCGAGCGTTTTCCCGACCGTTTCTTCGATGTCGGCATAGCCGAACAACATGCGGTCACTCTGGCCGCCGGCATGGCCTGTGAAGATTTGCGTCCGGTTGTCGCCATCTATTCAACCTTTCTGCAACGGGCTTATGACAACGTGTTGCACGATGTCTGCCTGCAGAATCTTCCGGTCACCTTTGCCCTGGACCGTGGCGGGTTAGTCGGCGCTGACGGCCCGACGCATCATGGCGTCTTCGACCTGTCGTATCTGCGCCACATCCCCAATCTGACGGTGGCCGTGCCCCGTGATGAGCTGGAACTGAAACGGGCCATGCTCACCGCCACCACCAGCGAAGGTCCTTTTGCCTATCGCTACCCGCGCGGCAACGGCCTTGGCCTTGAAGAAACCAACGATTTCACCCCGTTGACCGTCGGCAAAGGGGAGAAATTACGCGACGGTCAGGCCGCAACATTGATCAGCATCGGCACCTTTGCCGAGACAGCGATGAACGTTGCTGCTAAACTGTCTGAAAAAGGCATTGAAATTGCCGTCGTCGATGCCCGGTTTCTCAAACCGTTGGACGAGGAGTTGCTGACCGCCGAAGCGCGCTGTACCGGCACCCTCATCACCCTTGAGGAAAATGTGCTTGCCGGCGGGTTCGGCAGTGCCGTAATGGAGCTGATGGAGCAACATCGTCTCTATCCGCGTATCATGCGTCTCGGTCTGCCCGACAAATTTGTCCAGCAAGGCAGCCAGAAAGAGCTGCTGAAACTCCATGGTTTGGATGTGAACGGCATTACTGAAACAATTGCTCAGTTTCTTGCGCATAACTGATACGAACACAGGCTCGTGCTCTAACAGGATGTTGAAAAATTTTTCAACGCCGCAGGCCGAAAAATACGATTTCCGTCTTGCTGACAGAATCAAGAACTTGAGAACCTGTTGATTTTGGTCGCCCGTCCATAGGCTCCACAGGCTATTTTTCAACAGCCTGCTGATGAATTGAGGATTTGTGAAACGCTTATGAATTGTTCCGTTATCGACAGCATCCGCAAGATCAAACAATTGCCGCCACCAAGCGGCCTGTGCCGGGAAATCATTCAAATCGTTTCCGATGAACAGGTCGACCTGATTGATCTGGTCAGCATCATCAATAAGAGTCCGGCGACGACCGCACGCATTCTGCGCTGCGCCAACTCCGCGTATTATGGTCAGCGCGGCGAAATCACGACGGTGCGTGAGGCGATTATCCGCGTTCTCGGCCTGGCAATCACCCGCAGTTTGTCTCTGGCCATGGCGTTAAGCGGTAACTTCAATGTTCAACAGAGCCGTCTGTTTAATTGTCATCGCTACTGGTTCAATGCCGTCACCACAGCCGGCATGGCCCAAAGCCTGTCCCATTTTATGTTCGTTCGGGAGAAACCGGCTCCGGCCACAGCCTATACGGCCGGTTTGCTGCACAACCTCGGCTTACAGGCTCTGGTGCATTGCTTTCCCCTTGAAATGGAAAAGGTCTTTGCTTCCAGTCAAGGCAATTTAGGTGAGCGGATCCACAAACAACTCGGCATTGACCACCACCAGGCCGGAAACCTGCTGGCGGAAGCCTGGGACCTGCCCCACCCTATTGCAGACGCCCTCAACGGCCTGGCCAGTGAAGATGACCTTGAAAGCTCCTCACCGCTGGCCCAGTTGATCTGGATCAGTTCACAACTTTCCGACGCTCTTTATCAAGAGAAAAACGACCCTTTTGCCGGCCTGGTCATCCCGGAATCGGTCATCAGCATGGATCACGTTCAGAAAGTCTATTCCGACACCCGGGAACAGCTTGAAGCCCTCCATGAAATGGCCCAACTCATTACCGGTTGCGGAGGTCACGATGAGCAATAAATATCCTTTTTCTGACATTATCCTCAATTTGTCGGATAATTTTGACGACCTGCTTGAATCGTTATCAACTCTGCAACGACTGGGAGAATTACCGGCACACCGTCTGACAGAGCAAATCTTATTAGAAAATGCCCTGGAAATTCTTCACCACTCGATTAAGGCAACCCGCTGCAGTGTTTACACGCTGCCACCACAAGAACCCACCCTGCTGGCAAACGCCCCGCTCGGAACCGTCCTTGCCATGGAGTGTGAAGGCATCCCCAAACGCTGCAATGCCACCCGGATTGAAGACCTGTTCATCCGCACGACTCTGGAAAAAGGCACCATGCAGGATTGTGATGATTGCACAACCCTCAACCTCGGTTCCGACCAGTCAGAGGCGGAATCATCGATTATCAGTGTTCCTTTAATCGTCACGGAACACCTGTGTGGAGTGATCACGACCAGCCACAGTGGCCGACAACATTTTAATGCCTGGGGCTACCGGCTGGTTGAACTGTTCAGCACCTTTCTCGGCCAGCAGCTGGCTCTGTGTCGTTGTCAAAACTGCAAATAATAACGGCATATTAATACTATCCGCACAAAAAAGCCGATGTGGTTTGAAACCACATCGGCTTTTTTGTGCACTGAAAACTATACAACGACGCTATTCCTGAGCAATAAACGATTCAGCCAGTTCCACATCTTCGCGGCAGCCGATAAACACCGGCGAACAATCGTCAATTCCTTCCGGATCGATATCAAGAATCGGCTTACGCCCGGTTGAGGCGGCACCGCCGGCCTGCTCGATCAGAAAAGCCATCGGATTCAACTCATACAACAGGCGCAACTTACCCTCCGGCCGTCCCTGGAGATGCGGATACATAAAAATGCCGCGCCCTTTCATCAGAATCTGATTGATATCCGGAACAAACCCCCCACTGTAACGCAGCTTATGGCCTTTTTCTTCCAGCGAACGGACAAAGGCTTCCGTTCCAGAGGTGTAAAGGTTGCGCTGACCGCCGGGGGAATAAATGCCACCTACCTTATCGATGGTGACATTTTCTTTGACCAGGGTGTATTCCATCAGTTGGTTCATGGCGAATTCATGAACACCGTCGCCGGTCGAATAAACCAGTGTTGTCCGCGGGCCATAAAGGATATACATGGCTGCCGCCTGGTTGCGACCGCACTGCAGAATATCATCGCCCTGATAGATGGAAATGATTGTACCGACGGCCAGATTAACATCAACCAGTGACGAACCATCGAGAGGATCATAGGCCACCGAGTAACACACTTTGTTGGTACACTCGAAGTTGATGATTTCGTTGTTCTCCTCAGAGACAACATTGGACACGACACCGGAATTTTTCAAACGTTTCTGCAGGATACGGTCAGAGAGCACATCCAGCGCCAGCTGTTCTTCACCGTAAAGATTGGATGTCCCGGCCACACCCAGATCACCTGTGCGAATCGAGTTGATGATGTATTTGGAAGCTTCGGCAATTTCGCAGATCACCTCACGTAACCGACGTTCAACCTTTCGCTCTCGTAAATGTCTGCGTAAATCGATCTGAAACTTCGTTGTTCCCGGTGCGCCCATGAATGAATACTCCTTTAGGGTAAGAAGAAAGTTAACGGCCTGACAATTCCGTTTCCGGATCACACAGACAGCACAAACGGGTTGCGGCAATCACTGCAATGGGAATCGTCACAAACTGCACAAACGGAATCATTAACATACACATCACAGCCAACCCGAAACCAACGGAGGCCATGAAATTTCCTTTGATAAAATTTTTCTGGTCTGCAAAGCCAAGATGTTTGCGCCCAAAAACATAGCCCGTATATTCCACCACCAGAAAAAACAGGGTCAGGGCCACGGAAAAGAACGCATACACCGGCGGACCGACGGCAGGGATCATATTAAACAGCAGTAAACAGATCATCAAGGCGACAAAAATCGACATTTTGCGCAGCTCATCCCTGAGTACCCGCCACACATCCGCCATGACCATTTTCAGAGAAAAGGGCTCATTATTGGGCTGGCCGGTCAAAATTTCTTCAGTGCGTTCGGAAAGGACATCGTTGAAAGGTGACGCGATCAGGTTGCCGACCACGGTAAAGGTAAAAAACACAATGACCGCCGTCAGTAACCCGGCGATGACTTTGACAACCACCGCCAGAATCTGCCAGTACCAGGCATCCTGAGGACCGAGATAGTCACCGACCATCCCGTTGAACAGATCAACACCCCAATACAAGGTTGCCGAAAACACCACGATATTGATCACAAACGGGATCGCGACATATTTAAGGAGCGAGGGATTGGCACCGAGAAAACGAAACGCGTGCAACAACGAAAAAAAACCGGTACTGAACCGACGAACACCCGTAAACGGTATGGACTTCATGAATCGATTAAAGCCTTTTCAGAGAGGAGATAACTTCGCGTAACAAAAAACGAAAATAATCCTAACACGTCAGGCGGGGAAAACCAAGTTCCGACAACTTTTTGTGTGACTTTATTGACGCGGTAAGCGAAGCGAAAACCAAACGACTTTAACCTTGCCACCTCAGCAGTGTTTACCTATACTGACAGTCAGTAAAATTGCTCTCTACGCGGCAGGTGAGATCTAAACGCCCACGCGGAATAATTTTACATCCGGGGTTCTTTTTCAGTGATGATGTGTGCCAGCCCTCCTTTGCAGAGGGACGCCTGATTCGTCGCTCAGGAACCCCACCTAATGGCTCTCGTTGTGAGGCCAAAGATTCACGGCATGCGTGGAGAGCTCTTAGCAAAGGCATCTGGATAGTTTCCGATGCCTTTTCTACTGTTCGCTTTTTCTGCGCGAACATCGTGCCATTTTAAAGTGTGCCCTTTTAACCAAAGACGACTCTGCCTCGACAACATATGTCATCCTACGTCAATGACAGTCTCTCGGCAGACGCTATAGGACGATACGGGTTTTATTCATGTCTCAATCCCCCCCCATGGCAGATCCAACAGAATCTCAGGCCAAGGCTGCTGAATCCTCCGACATCCACCGTTTAACCCATAACGGTAAAGAAATTATCCTCATCGGCACCGCGCATATCTCCAGGGAATCGGTGGCCACCGTGACCCGCGCCATTGAGCAGGAGCAGCCGGATTGTGTCTGTGTTGAGCTTGATGACCAGCGCTATCAAACCCTCAAGGATCGCAACCGCTGGGAAAAACTCAACATCCTTCAAGTGGTCAAAAAGGGTCAGGTACCGTTTCTCATGGCCAACCTGGCCCTGGCATCGTTTCAAAAACGGATGGGGTTACAGACCGGCGTTAAACCGGGGGAGGAGTTGGCTGCCGCCGCGCAAACCGCCGAGGATCACGGTATTCGCGTCGCCCTGGTGGACCGCAATATCCGCACCACGTTGTTGCGTGCCTGGCGCAAGACCGGCTTGTGGAAAAAAATGAACCTGCTGGCAACGCTGTTTGCCGGCATGTTTGAAAAACAGGAGCTCAACGAGGAGGAACTCAGCCAATTGCGCCAGACGGACAGTTTATCGTCCATGCTTGAAGAAATGGGAGAATTACTGCCCGCCGCAAAAACCATCCTCGTTGATGAACGCGACTCCTGGATGACCTACCATATTCTCGAAGCGGCGGGGGATAAAACCGTCGCCGTGGTGGGTGCCGCCCATGTACCGGGAATCAAGCGCTGCCTTGAAAATCCCCCTCAGGCGGATGCCATTGCCGAAATGGGCACGATTCCACCTAAAACAACCCTCTCCAAATCTATCCCCTGGATTATCCCGGGCATTGTCGCGCTGCTGTTTGTCGTCGGTTTCTTTTTTGGTGACCGCAGCCGACTGCTGGATGCCGCTGCGGCCTGGGTGCTTGCCAACGGCTCACTCTCGGCCCTGGGTGCCCTTCTTGCCTTGGGACACCCTCTGACGGTGCTCTCCGCCTTCATCGCGGCGCCGTTGACCTCGCTCAATCCCACCATTGGCGCCGGCTTTGTTACGGCACTGGTTCAAGCGATGATTGCACCGCCAACCGTTGCGGACATGGAAAACGTCAGTGACGATATTGCTCAACTTCGCGGCTGGTGGTGCAATCGGGTGACTCGGGTTCTTCTGGTGTTCTTTCTCTCTTCTCTCGGCTCCACCATTGGCACCTTTGTCGCCTTTGGCTGGCTGAAGGACCTTATTTAATTGACAATTACACATTGCATCTGAACGCGATATTGTATACAATCGCGACGATTTGTTTATGTACCTACCGTGGAGGGAGTGAGCACATGTCTGAAAAAATCGATCTGCAACAAGCCATTAAAGAAGCCATGCAAACTGAAAAAGATGCCATGGATTACTATAAATACGCTGCTGAAAAGATGTTTGACGAAAAGGCCAAACGTTCTTTTGAGATCCTCGCCAAAGAGGAAAAACAGCATGCGCACATGTTTTACGCCATCTACAAAGGGGACGATGTCCCTGACTTTGAAGCGTTTATTGCTTCTGAACCGGATACGGAATCCAGCTGGTGGAAAGCTCTTCAACAAGCCATGATCGGCGACTTTGATGAGCGTAAAGCCATTGAGCTGGCCATCGATCAGGAACTTGAACTGGAAAAGAACCTGCGCGCCATGGCTGAAAAGATCGACGATCCTGAAGTCAAGAAGATCTACCTGGCCAATGCCCGCTCAACGCACCATCATTATGAGCTGTGCCAGGAAGAACACAACGCCATCCTCGGTCAGTCCAGCTGATTTTCAAGCCCGCCCCTGTGTCACGGAGGCGGGCTTTTTCACCTCCAGCAAAAACCACATCTGATAAAAATCATCAATTTCATTCTTCGGGCTGCAGCCTGAAAATCACGTGGTATACTTCTTTCATTTGTCAGAGTGCTGAAATTATTCACTTTTCAGCTTTTCTCATTCAACGACAGACACAGGGAGTTACTGCATGGCCGTCAAGATCATTATTATTCGTCAAGTCCCTCAGGAAAAAGAACCGGAAATCCGCCCGCTCCTACTCAAAATGCGTTCTCTGGCTCACGCCCAGAACGGCTATATCTCCGGCGAAACCCTGATCAACTTCGATAATCCCAGTGAACGGATCGTCATCAGTACCTGGAAAACTCTCGAAAACTGGAACGACTGGCTCAACAACGATCAACGCATCACATTACAAAGTGAGGTGGACCGCATTCTAGGTCATGAAACCCTCTATCAGATCTACTATAACGGTTGAATGATCCATCAATACGTTCGGGAACCCTCCCGAGATCTCCTTTTCAAGGCATTCCACATGGAGAGACACCATGGAAAATAAAATTGATCAACTGCTGGCACTGCGCCAACAGGCGTTACAGGGTGGCGGGCTGGAACGTCAGAAGAAGCGCCACAGCTCCGGACGCTACACGGCCAGGGAACGGATCGACCTGCTGCTTGATGAAAACAGTTTTGAAGAATTTGATATGTTCAAAACTCACCGCTGTACCCACTTTGATATGGAGAAAAACCAATGGCCGGGTGATGGTGTCATCACCGGATACGGCACCATCAATGGCCGACTGGTGTATCTATTTTCCCAGGATTTCACCGTCATCGGCGGTTCCCTTTCAGAAACGCATGCCGAAAAAATCTGCAAAATCATGGATATGGCCTTGAAAAACGGCGCGCCGGTGATCGGCCTCAACGATTCGGGCGGTGCCCGCATTCAGGAAGGGATTGAAAGCCTGGCCGGTTATGCGGAAATTTTTCAGCGCAATGTCATGTGCTCCGGGGTGGTCCCGCAGATTTCAGCGATATTCGGACCCTGCGCCGGCGGTGCCGTGTACAGTCCGGCGCTGACGGATTTTACCGTGATGGTCCGTAATCATAGTTATATGTTCCTCACCGGGCCCAAAGTGGTGAAGACAGTCACCGGCGAACAGGTGGATGTTGAGCAGCTCGGTGGCGCCGAGGTGCACACGACGCGAAGCGGTGTGGCTCATCTGGCCGTGGAAAATGAGTTCATCGCCCTGGATACGCTCAAACAATTGATCAGCTACCTGCCGCAGAACAACATGGCGTCTCCCCCTCTGGTGGAAAACGATGACCCGCCCACCCGCGCCGTTCCGGAGCTTGGTCAACTGGTGCCGGTTGATGCCAATCAGCCCTACGACATGAAAGCCCTGATAGCGCCTCTGGTGGATGACGGCAGTTTTTTCGAAATTCAACCGGATTTTGCTCCGAACCTGATTATCGGCTTCGCCCGCTTTAACGGCCAGAGCGTCGGACTGGTGGCCAACCAACCGGCTCACATGGCCGGAGTTCTCGATAACGATGCGTCGATTAAAGGCGCCCGCTTCGTGCGCTGTTGCGATGCGTTCAATATCCCGCTGATCACCCTGGTGGATGTGCCGGGATTCATGCCGGGCACGGTTCAGGAATATGGCGGCATCATCCGCAATGGCGCCAAGCTGCTGTATGCCTATGCCGAAGCCACAGTTCCCAAGATCACCATCACCACGCGCAAAGCCTATGGGGGCGCTTATTGCGTCATGAGTTCGAAACATCTGCGCGGTGACATCAATTATGCCTGGCCTTCCGCCGAAATTGCCGTGATGGGTGCCAAAGGAGCCGTTGAACTGATCTATGGCCGCAGCCTCGAAGGCCAAGCCGATGCCCTCGCCCAACGGGAAGCGGAATACAGCGAAGCGTTTGCCAATCCCTATGCTGCGGCGGAACGCGGCTATGTTGATGACGTCATTCTCCCGGAACGCACCCGGCTGCGCATCTGCAAGGCGTTGGCCATGCTGGCGGACAAACGCGACAACAATCCGCCGCGCAAACACGGCAACATCCCGCTGTAACCGACAGGAGCATGTATGATCCATTTTGATCTGGCCAACGTTCTACGCGGCGACGGCATTGCCACCACCATCATCGGTATGACCATTGTTTTCTGCGGCCTGCTGTTGATCAGTCTGTTTATCCGACTGCTGCCCAAAGCCCTCACGGCTCTGGACCGCCTCACCTCACCACGGCAAGTCTCTACGGCCCAGCCAACAACGGATACGGCCCCCAGCGAAGAGGAGATCCATGCCGCCATCTGTCTGGCCATTCATATGGAACTGGAACGGTGCGGCGGCGATCTGCAGCGCATCACCATTGCCCAGCGTCCGGCTCCCGGATCGTTCTGGAACTCGGCAGGCAAAATGAGAAGTCTTTCGGACAGGAGTCCCCATGCGTAAATATCAGCTGACCATTAACCAGAAGTCGATCACCGTCAACCTCAAGGAGCTGACCGCTGAAGCCGCCGAAGTTGAGGTGAACGGTACCAAATATCAGGTGACCATTGAGGACATCCATCAGGACGAAGAAAACATGACCGGTCCAACCAGCCGTAGCCTGACCCGACCGGTAAATGCAGTCACGCCATCAGAAAAAACACCCTCAGGGCAGGGGGACCAGAGCGGATCGGTGTGCGCGCCGATTCCCGGATCGATTATTGCCGTCTATGTCAAAAGCGGCGATGAGGTCCAGGCCGGGCAACCGCTGTTCAAAATGGAAGCGATGAAGATGGAAAATGAGATCAAC
The DNA here is from genome assembly GCF_963676955.1 of uncultured Desulfuromonas sp. Lineage (NCBI taxonomy): Bacteria > Pseudomonadati > Thermodesulfobacteriota > Desulfuromonadia > Desulfuromonadales > Desulfuromonadaceae > Desulfuromonas > uncultured Desulfuromonas sp. The sequence continues at coordinate 3,335,804 of NZ_OY781461.1, forward strand.
AGCCGGGTCAACGGCACCGTTGCCGTCGTCCATGTCCAACAGGGTGACAGCGTTTCCCAAGGACAGGAGGTCCTGCTGATTGAGGTCAAACCGCCGCGTCGTCGCCAATCCGACCCGAAAGATTAAAGGACAACCGTATGGAAATGTTCAGCCAATTTATCAATGGAACCGGTTTTGTCTCTTTAACCTGGGGCAACCTGATCATGCTGATCATCGGCATCATCTTCATTTCCCTGGCCATTATCAAAGATTATGAACCGTTGCTGCTGGTCCCCATCGGCTTTGGCATTCTGATCGGCAACATCCCGCCGGTCGCCGGTATGGCCTTGAGTGTCTACGATGACGGCAGCGTGTTGCGCTATATCTATTACGGCGTTAGTGAAGGGTTTTATCCGCCGCTGATTTTCCTCGGCATCGGTGCCATGACGGATTTTTCCGCCATGCTGTCCAATCCCAAGCTGGTACTGCTCGGCGCCGCGGCCCAGGTCGGTATTTTTCTCACCCTGATCGGTGCCCTGGCGCTGGGGTTTACCCCTCAGGAGGCTGGGGCCATCGGCATTATCGGCGGTGCGGACGGGCCGACGGCGATTTTCCTGTCGTCTAAACTGGCTCCGCATCTGCTCGGCTCCATTGCCATCGCCGCCTATTCCTACATGGCTCTGGTGCCGGTGATTCAGCCGCCGATCATGAAACTGCTCACCACCCGCGAGGAACGACTGATCCGCATGGCGACGCCACGTAGCGTCAGCAAACGGGAGCGGATCATTTTCCCGGTGGGCGCGTTCCTGATCTGTGCCATGATCGCTCCCGGCTCCATGGTGCTGATCGGCATGCTGTTTTTCGGCAACCTGCTCAAGGAGAGCCTGGTCACCGACCGGCTGGCCAACACGGCGCGCAACGCCATGATCGATATCGTCACCATCCTGCTGGGTTTTTCCGTTGGTGCCAGCACCAGCGCTGATCATTTTTTAACCCCGCAGTCGATTCTGATCTTTGCGCTTGGCGCCCTCTCCTTCTGCATTGCCACCGCAGGCGGCATTCTGTTCGCCAAATTCATGAATCTGTTTTTGAAGGACAAGATTAACCCGTTGGTCGGCGCGGCCGGGGTCTCGGCCGTCCCGGATTCGGCTCGCGTGGTCCACAATATCGGCCAAAAAGAAGATCCCGGCAATTTCCTGCTCATGCATGCCATGGCGCCCAATGTGTCCGGGGTCATCGGCTCCGCCATCGGTGCCGGTGTGCTCTGGACGGTTCTGGTCAAATAACAGCCCACAATAAAAGCACAAAAAAAGCGACGTCATGACAACGTCGCTTTTTTTGTGCTTAAAATGTTACCGGCAAATTACAGCAGATCGGCAATCTCGGGAGCCATACCGATGTAACCGGCCGGGGTCAGCTGTTGCAGACGTTTTTTATCCTCTTCCGGCAATTCCAGAGTTTCAACAAACTCCTGAATAATCTGAGCCGTGATCTTCTGGCCCCGGGTCAGTTCCTTGAGTTTTTCATAGGGATTTTCAATGCCGGCCTTGCGCATCACTGTCTGAATCGGTTCGGCGAGGACCTCCCATGCCTGATCCAGGTCATCGGCAAGTTTCTGCTCATTCAGCTTGAGTTTGCTCAGACCTTTGAGAGTCGAATGATACGCGATCATGCTGTAGCCAAAGCCGACGCCCATATTACGCAGTACCGTCGAATCGGTCAGGTCACGTTGCAATCGGGAGATGGGCAGTTTACTCGACAGATGGCCAAACATCGCATTGGCCAGCCCGCAGTTGCCCTCGGAGTTTTCGAAGTCAATCGGGTTGACTTTGTGCGGCATGGTCGAAGAGCCGATCTCACCTTTGATGGTTTTCTGACCAAAGTAGGCCATGGAGATATAGGTCCAGATATCGCGATCGAGATCCGTAAGAATGGTATTCCAACGGCACAGAGCATCGAACAGTTCCGCCATGTAATCATGCGGCTCAATCTGGGTGGTAAACAGGTTCTGGGTTAATCCCAGGCCCTCCTCAATTACCCGTTTGGCCAGCGAAGGCCAATCGACGTCAGGATAAGCGGACAGATGCGCATTAAAGTTACCAACGGCACCATTGAGCTTACCGAGAATATCCACCTGGGCAATACAGTCACTTTGTCTTCTCAACCGAGCGACAAAAACCGCCAGTTCTTTGCCGATGGTGGTTGGTGATGCGGTCTGGCCATGGGTTCGTGCCAACATGGGAACTGAACGAAATTCATGTGCCAATCTGGCGACGTCCTCAATAATTTCCTGTTGCAAGGGTGTCAGCGCCGCAAGGCCATCCTTAAGCATCAACGCATGGGACAAATTGTTGATGTCTTCAGAGGTGCAGGAAAAATGGAGAAATTCAGAAATATCTTCCAGTGTCGTTCCGGCGATCTGTTCCTTGAGATAATATTCCACCGCTTTGACATCGTGGTTGGTCACGCGCTCCAGAGCTTTCACCTGTTCGGCCCGCTCCGGGGTAAAATCATCAATAATGGACAGCAACAATTGCTGCTCTTCATCACTCAGAGAACGGCATTGAGCAATGTCATTCTCAGCGCAGAGTTCCAGCAGCCACATCACCTCAACTTTGACCCGGTTGCGCATCAACGCATATTCGGAAAAACACTCAGTCAAGGGAGTCACTTTGGACGCATACCGTCCATCAATCGGACTGATCGCAGTAATCATGGTTTATTCTCCTTACAGCACTGGCATGAAATGGATGCGGCACTATATCGCATCACTGAACCACTCGCAACATCTTTGCCCAGTCATGGACAGCTGCGCAATTGAGCGATTGGCCTTCAACCAGGCCAAACAAGGCAACGTGTGAAAAAATCTATACTTTTCATGTTAAGAAATACAATTATTACAAAACCTTACATCGGAATCCATTTGACTTTTTGCTGATGATAGCTATGCTGGCACAAGTGGCTTCAATCTTATCAGGAAAGCACAACGGTGAGTTTTCCTGCTTCTATTCTCAGATGACATGGTCAGTTGCGGATTAATGGACAGTTTTTTACGTTAATCCCCTCTCCACCCTCTGACAGGTCATCCTGGCACTTTCAAGGAGGAATTATGAAAAAGTGGCATTTGGCAGTCCTGCTGTTCTGTCTCATCCCCCTTAATCTTATGGCTGCGGAGGCCAATCAGGCGTCTCAGGCCGGCCGTTTCTTTGTCAATCCGATGGTTGGCATCATCGACATGGAAAGCAGCAGCTACGATCCCGAAGTCAACTTCAGTCTTGGTGGTGGATACAACTATAACGCCAATCTGAGTAGCGAAATTCTGGCGACCTACGCTCAAGAAAAAAGTGGCCCCGATAGTGACGTGTACAGCATTTCCATCGGCGGCATCTATCATCTGATCCCTGAAGAAAGTCTGGTGCCCTATCTGGTGGCCGGACTCGGCCTGTTGACCGTTGATGAAGATGGCGAAGACAATGACCATCATGGCCAACTCAATTATGGCGCCGGGCTGAAATACTTCCTCTCCGAAGACTTTGCCCTCAATACGGAAATCCGCCACATGCTGGCCACCAGCGGTGAGCCAAACAATCTGCTGGCCAGCGCCGGTCTGGTCTACTATTTCGGTGGTGAAAAAGCGGCTCCTGCTCCATTGGACAGCGACGGCGACGGCGTCATCGACGCTGAAGACCAATGCCCGAATACGCCGGCCGGTGTCAAAGTTAACAGCACGGGGTGTCCGCTGGATACAGACGGTGACGGCGTCTACGATTATCTCGACAAGTGCCCCGGAACCCCCAAAGGTGTGGCTGTTGACGGTAAAGGGTGTCCGTTGGATACGGATGGCGACGGCGTCTATGACTACCTCGACAAGTGTCCCGGAACCCCCAAAGGCGTTGCTGTGGATGCCGTGGGATGTCCGCTGCCGATGGACAGCGATGGTGACGGCGTTTATGATGATGTTGACCGTTGCCCGAACTCTCCGGCCGGTGCTCACGTAGATGAATACGGCTGCCAATTGGTCCTGACTCTGTTGATTGAATTTGACACCAACAAAGCGGATATCCGCCCGCAGCACATTCAGGACATGACCAATGCCGCGGCATTTATCAACAAATATCCGGGCGAAAAGATCCTTGTCTCCGGTCATACCGACAGCGACGGCAGCGAAGCTTATAATCAGAAACTGTCGCAACGTCGTGCGGATGCCGTCAAAGCCTATCTGATCCAGAACTACGCTATTGACGGAAGCAACCTGACCGCTAAAGGCTTTGGCGAAACTCAGCCCATCGCTGACAACACCACGGCGGCCGGAAAACAAAAAAACCGCCGCGTAGAACTGAGCCTGTTTAACAACTAATCGGCAACAACCAGACACAGCCGTCCTGATCATCAGGGCGGCTGTGTCTTTTTAATGGAAAACTAACCCTCGAATCCAACGCTTTTTTCTAGTATCAGCGCTACAAGCCGCCGCTTGTAAGCCCCTGTCATGGAGCCTGTCATGAAAACTCTTGTCAAACTCGTTGTTGTGCTACTGGTCATTGTCGCAGTGGTTCTGGGAGCGGCAACCTTCTATCTTGATTCCATTGCCAAAAAAGCCGTTGAATATGGAGGAGAAAAAGCTCTCGGGGTTACAACAAAAGTGGACAGCCTGCATATCTCTCTGCTCGGCGGCAGCAGTGAACTGAGTGGCTTTACCATCGCCAACCCCCAGGGGTTTGCACAAGAACAATTCCTGACGCTCGGCAGTGCCGCAGTCGCCATTAATCTGCAATCCCTGACCTCCGAGACCATCCGCATCTCCAAAGTGGCACTATCCGGTTTGCATCTGTCTATTGAACAACAGGATCAATCGTCCAATGTCCAGGCGTTGCTGAAAAATGTACCGAAATCTCAACGTAGCGACACAAAAAGCACATCAACCGGTTCCAGTACGACGGACAGCGGCAAAAAATTCATCATTGAACAACTGATTCTTGACGATATCAATGTCTCTGCCCAACTGACAGCTCTGGGCAACAAAGTCAGTGAGGTCAACCTGACGGTTCCGCCCATCAACATGACCAATGTCGGCGAAAAAAACGGCGGCATGACCATGGAACAACTCATCGAGTTTATTGTGCAAACCGTTGTTGAAGCCACGGCCGATAACTCAAGCGGATTGTCACCGGCCCTCTCGCAACTGCTCAATGCCGATCTGGCGGATCTGGATACGTTGAAAGGAAGTGCTTCCGAGACCCTTAACAAAAAAATTGACGAGGTACGTCAGGACGCACTCAAGGATATTCAGCTCCCGGAAGGCAGCGATGAACAGCTCAAGAAAACCACCGACAGTCTGCTCAAAGGCCTCCTCAACGACAAATAACCGTAATCATCGGGGCCTGAAATCATCAGGCCCCGATCCCTTTCAACAGGATCACGAATGAGCGAAAAATTCACCCTGAACCAGCAGCTGGCAGAAGACTGTATCGTCCTTGGCTCCCTTGGCGAAAGCCTGCTGCTATTGCTGAACAACTCCCTGGTTCCCTGGTTTATTCTGGTGCCACAGACCAATGCTTGTGAAATTCATGATATGGCAACGGAAGAACGGCAACAGCTGTTTGCCGAGATGATGGAACTGGCTCGTTTCGTTGATAACGAATTCAAACCGGATAAAGTCAATACCGGAGCCATCGGCAACATGGTCCGGCAACTTCACGTGCATATTATTGCCCGTTACGAAGATGACTATTGCTGGCCTCAGGTCGTCTGGGGACGCCCGGAGAAAAAACTTTATACCCAGAAGGAAATTGACCGGATTGTTACCCGACTGACATCACGTTTAAAAGAACGCTTTATTGTCGAGCCCAATCTGAATAAATGACAGTCACAACGTAACAAACAAGGTGAACAAAACTCTATAAGCCACTGAAACAAAAAAATAAAATCAGGCATCCTCCGTGCTCAATTTTTTTAGCGGCAGCATGATCTGAACAAAAAAGCACCGATCAGATGACCGGTGCTTTTTACATGAATCAGCGTGTTGAGGAAACGGACTATTTGATCCATACCGTCTGAATATTGACAAATTCTTTAATGCCGTAGTGGGACAACTCGCGGCCAAACCCGGAGATGCCGACGCCGCCAAACGGCAGGCGCGGGTCACTCTTGGTCATCCCATTGACAAACACCGCACCGGAGCGAATCTGTCCGGCAACCTTCTCACCTTTGGCACTATCCGTCGTCCACACCGAGCCGCCGAGACCGAATTCGGTATCATTGGCGACAAACAACGCTTCGTCGGCGTCTTTAACGCGAATGACAATGGCCACCGGACCAAAAAACTCTTCACTGTACGCCGGCATTCCTTTCCTGACCTCAGTGAGAATGGTAGGTGGATAAAACGCCGCCTCGCCGGGAATGCCACCCAGCGCCACTTTAGCGCCTTTGGCCACGGATGCTTCCACCTGACCATGCAGCTCGCGCATCAGATCTTCGCGAGCCTGGGGGCCGACCTGAGTAGACTCATCACAGGGATCCCCCACTTTCAAGGCCGCCATATTGGCTTTGAACTTCTCCAAAAAGGCATCATACACGCCGTCTTCGACAATAAAGCGTTTGGCGGCAATGCAGCTTTGCCCTGAATTAATACAGCGCGCGGTAACAGCCACGGACGCCGCCAGATCGAGATCGGCATCATTCAACACAATAAACGGATCACTACCACCCAACTCCATGACTGATTTTTTCAACATGGCACCGGATTTTTCAGCGACTTTACGTCCGGCAATATCACTGCCGGTCAGCGTGGTGGCCACCACATAGGGATGCTCTATCACCTGGGCAACCTTGCGCGAGCCTATCATCAGAGTCCGGAATACATCCGCCGGGAAACCAGCCTCGACAAACACCTGTTCAATGGCCAGAGCGCAGCGCGGCACATTGGACGCATGCTTGAGGACGCCGACATTCCCGGCCATCAATGCCGGAGCGGCAAAACGGAACACCTGCCAGAACGGAAAGTTCCACGGCATGACCGCCAGGACAATCCCCTGTGGTCGAAATGCCACATAGGAACGACTGGCATCACTCTCAATAGGTTCCGGCGCCAGCATCTGTTCGGCATTTTCGGCATAATACTCACAGACCAGCGCGCACTTCTCAACTTCGGCGCGTCCTTCGACTACCGGCTTGCCCATCTCCAAGGCCATCATGGTAGCAAATTCATTTTTTCGCTGCCGTAAAACGTCAGCCGCTTTAAGCATCAACGGCTTACGCTCGGCAAATGATGTGGTCCGCCACTTCAGATACGCGCCATGAACGGCTTCAATCGTCGAGACCACCTGCTCATCAGACCATTCTGCAAAAGTTTCCAGCACTTCACCTGTCGCCGGATTCAGTGATTCCAGAGCCATCGTTTCCCTCCTTATTCATTCGCAACAAAATCGTGTTCAGCTTTATCTGTAGGCCATCTTCAGCATAACCGCCAAAAACACTGTATACAACTGTGTATCATAACGTCATCACAAGGGCCAGATCAACAAAATAACATTGTTAACTTATTGGTTTTAAAGGAATCTAGCTAAAAAGATCAGTGACTTCTCTTGCTTGCCGGACAAATTTCTGCAATAGTCTGACTTCACACAAAATCCCTCTCACGTTTTTTGATCGGCAAGGAGACCACCACGTGGACTGGAAACGTTTTTTCGACAGCCTGGGCATGAATGGAACACGTTGGCAATGGCGCATTATGAAATGGCAGCGTCAGTGGAAACAGGTCAAACGTGGTGAAGGTCTGACCGGCAGTGACTTTTCCATCTCTCAGGTGCTGCTGTTTGTCAACCTGATCCTGTTTTCCGTGATGATCCTGCGCGGCATGGCAACGGGGGGCGGCATGTCCAGCCTGCTCAGGCCCAATGCTGAGCTGCTGGTGATTTCGGGCGGTCAATGGTGGCCTCTGGTCATACAAAATGGTGAATGGTGGCGCTGCATCACTTACGCCTATACCCATGCCGGACTGATTCACATCGGTTTCAACATGATGGTCCTTTATCAGGTGGGTCCCATGCTGGAACGGGAGATCGGTCCCAGCGGGTTTATTTCTCTGTACACTCTTACGGCCTTGGCAGCCACCGGCCTCGGCTATTTCTGGCATCCTATGACCGTGGTCATCGGTGCATCCGGTGCACTGTTCGGGATGATCGGCTTTTCCATCACTTATTTTCATCGGATTGGCGGCCACCAGGCCCTTGCCCAGCGAGATTTCATGATCCGTTGGGCGGTGTTTGCCTTTATCTTCGGCTTTCTTGTCGGGGCCGACAATGCGGCTCATTTGGGTGGTGCCGTCAGCGGAGCCGTGTTTGGTCTGGTCTATCCCATCGCCCTGCGCACCCGACAAACCTTGTCACCACTGACCAACACCTTGGCAGCACTGAGCCTCATCGCAACAATAGCCAGTCTGGTTTTTCTCGTGCTCAGTTGGTTTTAACCCTCTTTTACAGCTATCGACTATCATGGCAAAAGTTAAATTCCCGACCACCCAGGCCATCCGCCAACTGAAACAGCACAAAGTGCGTTACACGCCACAACTCTATGCCTATGAGGAAAAAGGCGGCACGCGGGTGTCCGCAAAAGAGCTGGGAGTCGACGAACACGCTGTAATCAAAACGCTGGTGATGGAGGATGAACATCAGTCACCGCTGATTATTCTCATGCACGGTGATTGCGAGGTATCCACCAAGGAGATGGCTCGCACCCTCAATGTCAAGCGGATCACCCCGTGCAGCCCGGATATTGCCCACAAACATACCGGTTATCTGGTGGGCGGCACGTCTCCTTTTGGGACACTCAAGCCCCTGCCCGTTTATGTGGAACACACGATTCTTGATCTGCCGTTGATTTATATCAATGGGGGAAAACGCGGATTTCTGGTGAGTCTGGCGCCTCAGGTAGTGGTCGATGTATTACAGGCGACACCTGTTGAGGTCGCCATTTAAGGACTATTTTCACTCAGTGAAATCAGCCTGTTCACTGCGTTTATCTTGGATGGTTCGTCGCACGGAACAGCCACAATGGCGAACGCCATTCGTCCTTGCAACTTATCCGCGCATGATGTGGGCTCCCCCGCCACAAAGACGAGGGAGCTGTGTCATTAAAATGTTATGTTACCGCCGTTTCCACTGCGGCTCTCTTTTTTCGAGAAACGCACGGACGCCTTCCTCGGCATCGTCGGTGGCACACAGGGCGGCAAACAGATCATCCATGCTTTCCAGGCCCTGATGATAGGGGACATCCTGCAAACGCCGCAACCCTTCCTTGCCGATACTCAACGCCAACGGACTTTTCTTCACCAGTTTTTTTGCCAGTTTGAGGGTTTCCTCTTCAAGCTGATCGTCTGTGACAACCTTATTGATCAGGCCCAGGCGTTGTGCCTCTTGCGCACTGATCATGTCACCGGTCAATACCAGCTCCATGGTCTTCTTACGGCCGATCAACTTGGTCATCGGTGCCGCAGGCCCCAGGCAGATCAGGCCGACATTGATCGCCGTAGTGCCGAATGTCGAGGACTCCGTGGCTACGGTCAGATCACAGCCAAAGGACAATCCGGCGCCATTAGCCAGGGCATACCCCTGGACGGAGGCGATGGTCGGCGTATTCAGACGATTGAGAGTGTGATAAAACGCATCGATTCCGTAAAGAAACTGCCGGTATTCCAACGCATTCTTGTTATTGAACTGATCAAGAGAGATTCCGGTGCAAAAATGCTTTCCCGCTGCATTGATGACAATCACGCGGACATCATCATCACGCTCAAAATCCCACAGAGCCTGATCCAGAAGATCGGCAAACTCCGGGGTAAAGGTATTCATGTGTTCCGGCCGGTTTAAGGTAATAAAACCGATCTGATCGTGTCGATCCGTCAAAATACAGCGTTCTGCCATGGTCTCCTCCATAATAGGTCAATTTTAAAACAGCGTTTCAATAATATTACATCATATTCAGAATTCACTATGCACGTCAATGAATATGCTGAATAAAATATGTCTTCCCTGCTCATCACACCGGTAAAAACATATGTGTAATGACTTCGTACAGAAATAGTAATAGACAGCGACAAACAAAACTGATATGGTACCTTTTTCTCGGTGCCCATCGGTCGGCACCCGTTGTGTCCTCGGTAGTATCTCTTTTTTTGCGACATTCCCCTGACACCTGTTACAGCGTCTCCCGCCTCATCGACCGATCCTCGGCAATGCCCTGGATAGGCTGGTTACCATTTTGGAGTACATTTTTTGACGAAGTTTAACGACCTCGGCCTGTCGGCCGAACTGTTGCGTGCTGTTGCCGATCAAGGTTACAGCGAGCCCACCCCGATTCAAGCCCAAGCGATTCCCGCCGTCCTCAACGGTGGCGACATTCTCGCCGCAGCGCAAACCGGCACTGGTAAAACCGCGGGTTTTACCCTGCCTGTCCTGCAGCGCCTCAGTGAAACCCCACTTTCCGCCGAGCGCCGCCCGGTGCGTGCGCTGGTGCTGACACCGACACGCGAACTGGCGGCTCAGGTTGGTGCCAGTGTTTCTGATTACGGTAAATACCTGCCGTTACGCAGCGCCGTTGTTTTCGGTGGTGTCAAAATCAATCCGCAAATCAGCCAGCTGCGTAAAGGGGTGGATATTCTGGTGGCCACTCCCGGCCGTCTGCTCGACCATGTGGCACAGAAAACCGTTGATCTGTCCAAGGTCGACATTCTTATTCTCGACGAAGCGGACCGGATGCTCGACATGGGATTTATCCGCGATATCCGCAAGATCCTCGCTCTGTTGCCGACGCAACGACAAAACCTGCTGTTTTCAGCCACATTTTCCGATGACATCAAGCGTCTGGCTGATTCGCTGCTGAAAACACCGACCCTGATTGAGGTTGCCCGACGCAATACGGCGTCCGAACAGGTGGAACAACGTGTTCATCTGATTGAAAAAAGCCGCAAGCGAGAGCTGCTCTCCCATATGATCGGCTCGCAAAACTGGCAACAGGTTCTGGTCTTCACCCGCACCAAGCGCGGGGCCAACCGTCTGGCTCAACAACTGGAAAAAGACGGCCTCAAATCAACAGCCATCCACGGCAACAAAACCCAAGGAGCACGGACCAAGGCCCTGGCTGATTTTAAAGCAGGCCGAGCACGGGTGCTGGTTGCTACGGATATCGCCGCGCGGGGTCTGGACATCGACCAACTGCCCCATGTCGTCAATTACGAGCTTCCCGATGTGCCGGAAGATTATGTGCATCGCATTGGTCGCACGGGCCGTGCCGGACGAGAAGGCAAAGCGATCTCATTGGTCTGCAGTGAAGAAAAAAAACAACTGCGCGACATTGAAAAGTTACTGAAACGGCCCATCACCAAAGAAGTGGTGGCCGGCTATGAGGTCAGCGCGACGGATAAAGCAACGGCCCGCCCCACCTCTCAACCGCGGAAAAATTCTCCGCGCAATCAACGGCCAAACCGTAACTCACACGGAGCCAAAAAGCCCGCCTGGTCAGGTCGACGTAAGTCTTCATCGAGAGCGGCGGTTTAACAGCGAATACGAAAAAAAGGCCTTCCGGATGTTTATTCGGCAGGCCTTTTTTATGGTGGATACGCCGCTCTTCAAAAGACATAAGAGCACTTCTATCTTGCCCTGAACCACGGTTGCCACTATCCTGAAAAAGCGGCCGATTATGATCCGCTAAGATTTGAAGACATTTTGGGGGAGACAATAAAATGACACAAAAGGCGATTCAGGAAGCGGTTGACTATCTGCAACAGGCGGAAGCGTTGGTGATCAGCACCGGTGCCGGCATGGGCGTGGACTCAGGTCTGCCCGATTTTCGTGGTGACGAAGGATTCTGGAACGCCTACCCCATGTATAAAAACCTCGGCATCAATTTTTATGACGCCGCCAATCCCATCCATTTTTCGCGTGATCCGGAATTCGGCTGGGGATTTTACGGTCACCGCACCAATCTCTACCGCGACACCGTCCCCCATGATGGGTTTGCCCTGCTGCAGAAATGGATACAGGAACTGGGTGTCGACAGCTTTGTCGTCACGTCCAACGTGGACGGCCAGTTTCAAAAAGCGGGTTTTGCCGAACAACGCATTGTTGAGGTGCATGGTTCCATCCACCACCTGCAATGCCAGCGCCCCTGTCGGCGCGACATCTGGCCCAACAACGAAGAGATTCCCATCGATTTTACCACCATGCGCGCCCAGCATCTGCCGCGCTGCCCCCATTGCGGCGAAATCGCCCGGCCCAACATCCTCATGTTTGGCGATTTTTCGTGGATTGGCGACCGCAGTGAAGCCCAACAAAATCGTTTCAATGAGTTCCTGATCCGCCACAATGGCAAACGGCTGGTGATCATTGAGATGGGTGCCGGTACGGCCGTACCGACCATCCGCCATCTGACTCAGACCCTGGCGCAAAAAAGCAATGCGGTTGCAATCCGCATCAATCCACGCGAAGCGCAGATCTCCGCGCCGAACATCGGCCTTTCGCTCGGCGCTCTGGAAGGCCTGATGGCCATTGATCAGGAGTTGTTCTGAGAAGGTTGTTCAGCAGCTGTCTGCTGAATCAACTCCGGGAGATTAAAACTGATCAGATAATCATGATAGGAACGGTTGAGCGGTCCGGTCACCGCACTGACTTCCTGCTCAAGAGCGTGAGGGACCTGTGGTTCAAGGACGTGCGCTAAATCGACCACTTCCGCGGATCTCTGGGGAACGACAACCAGAGCATCACGGACGTCATCATCAGCCAGTACCACAATGTCACAGGCTTTGAGACGCTCCAAGGCCAGACGGGCCTGGGTATTGGGCATGGAAGCCGCTTCAAGCAACTCCTCCACAGGCCAGGGGGTCTTCCCCTGCTTGAAACGATTAAAAATCAGTACCAGCAATTCCAGCACATGCATCGGCTCCCACTCGTCATGGCGACTTTCCTTGCCCAGCAAACGACTGATATGACAACGCGACTGAAATGCCCAGCACAACTGGACCCCCAGCAAGGTAATCATCCACGATACATACAGCCAGATCATGAAAATCGGTAACGCGGCCATGGTGCCGTAAATGGCATTGTATTTCCCGACACCGTACTGAAAATTGACATAGCCCCATTGCGTCAGCAGCCACAGGCTGCCGGCACTGATCCCTCCGACCAGGGCAGACGACAACTTTACTTTCGTATTGGGAACGAACATGTAGAGGAAAATAAAGGCCGCCCAGATAGCGAAGAACGGCAGAACCTCAAACAGCATCAGCAGAGCATCACCAAATACCGGTTTGCTCAACAGCCACTGCACCACCTGCTGACTGCGGATCGAAGTATTCATGGAGATGGCGGCCAGAACAAACAACGGCCCCAACGTGACCACGGAAAAATAATCGGCAAACCGGCGAAACAGCGAACGGGTCTCTTCCACCTGCCACAGATCATTGAACGATTTTTCGATATTGGAGAGCAGGGCCAGAACGGTAAACACCAACATCACCAGACCGACGGAGCCAAGCCGGGCCACATTGGTATTGTTAATGTAGGTGATAATGTTGGCAACAACTTCTTCAGAACCCACGGAGAGTTGCTTGAGGAGCAGTGGTTCAATGGTATTGTGAACACCAAGCCCTTTGAGCAGAGCGAACATGATCGCCAGTAAAGGGATCAGCGCCAGCAGGGTATTGAAGGTCAATGCTGCAGCATGTTGAATGCAGTTACGACGACGAAAACCGATCACCGCCGCTGCCAGCACCCGGACAATGTCGTAGCTCCCCCGTTTACCGCTATCAGCCCACAAATCGGTGGTCAGCCACTTCTGCCATTTAGCCACGGATGTTTTCAATGCCATGCCTTGCCCTCCCGACTTAGTCCATTTTACACTTCAGTCTAAAACAAGCACGCCTAAAAACAAATACCAGGCTTGCCTAACGTACTCTTTTTACATGATAACAACACAAAAAGGTCACCATCCTACTCAAAAACTACAGATTGAGAAAATTGACAAACTGCTCCTTCTGACGCAGGACACAGGCTTCCCCTTCACGGATTGCTTCATCGGCACGATAAAATTCCAGCAAACCGATTTTGGACAATTTCGGCGTCAGGAGAAAATCCGGTGGATCGCCGGCCATCCGGCTGCGGGTAATGCGATCCTGGGTGATATTGATCGAACCGGCCAGAGCTTCGAAGATTCCCGGAGGCTTGGGAGGGACGTCCTTTTCCCTTCCGGGAAACAGTGCTGAGGAATAATCGCGCAGAGTTTTACTGATATTGGTCGTGAAGCGGTTCTTCTCCACCTCACTTTCCAGCGACGCTTCCGTTTCGATGCGGGTGAAGTGTTTACCGACAATGTCACCATTGAGGTTGACCGCGATCACCACCTCAGCCCCCAACGCCCGACAAATCGACACCGGAACCGGATTGACCAGTCCACCGTCCACCAGCCAGCGGCCGTCATGACGCACCGGCGGAAAAATCCCCGGCAAGGCGATTGAAGGCCAGATCGCCTCTTTGAGAGAACCCTCGGAAAACCAAATTTCGCGGCCATTTTCCAGATCGGTAGCCACGGCGGCAAAGGTTTTATCCAGCGCTTCAATCATCGTCTGATCATCGACCACATAGTCGTGGAAGAACCCCTGCAACCGTTGGACATCGACAAAACCACTCAGAGAAAAATCAAGTTCGAAAACGCGCGCCACATCCATGCGGGTCAGGGAACGCACCCAGTCTTCAAACAATGAAAGGCGACCACTGACATAAGCGGCTCCGACCACACTGCCAATAGAACAACCCGTCACAATATCCGGCTCAATGCCGATTTCGGCCAACGCCTTAATCACGCCGATATGACTCCAGCCGCGGGCCGAACCACTCCCCAGAGCGAGTCCGATTTTAGGCATGCGTTGTTTGGTCATGAGTTATCTCCCGGATAGGACCTTAAAAGCTTGGAGAACCTGATTCGCCACAGACAAAAAAGATGTTGCCTTTTCTCCGTGCCTCAGTGTCTCCGTGGTAAATTGAACCAGTTTCTCAGAACACACAACAACAGTAGATCAATAATGAGGCGGACGCTCCTCTTCGCTGCCGGTTCCAGTCCCGGATGAGGCCGTAGACATTTGGCTGATGCGCCGCGCCATCACTTTCATGGCTTCTTCCATATCGTAGAGTTGTTTCTGATGTGTCGCGACAAGATCCTGCAATTCCTGGATGGTGTGTTCCTGAAAAGCGATGCGGCTTTCCAGATCATTGATACGATCGTCCATGGGGATATCCTCTCTGCGTACCATCGCAGTGATTCGTTGAGTTGGTGATAAAAACAATTACTGCTATGATAGCGGAAATACTTGGGCAATGACAGTGATGAACGATCTTTTGCAGGAAAACGAAACAGGAGACGGTATGAACTACTGGCTGATGAAATCGGAACCGACAGCATTCGGTATTGATGATCTGCAACAGATGCCGCACCAGACCGAACATTGGGACGGTGTGCGCAACTATCAGGCACGCAACATGATGCGCGATGACATGAAAATCGGTGATCTGGCGTTCTTCTACCACTCCAACTGCGCCGAACCCGGCATTGTCGGTATCATGGAAGTGGTCAAGGAGGGCTACCCCGATTTCACCGCGTTTGATCCCAACAGCAAATACTTTGACGCCAAAAGCGACGGTGACAAGCCGCGCTGGTTTATGGTCGATATCCGCTATGTGCGCCATTTCAAACGGGTGATTCCTCTCAAAGAGCTTAAAGAGTATCCGCAACTTGACGGCATGCAAATTCTGCGTAAGGGCAACCGTTTGTCCATTACACCGGTGAGCAAAGAGCATTGGGACTTTATTGTCGGTCTGGAAGACGTTTAATATGGAAATCACTCTAACCACACCGGCCCTGCTGTTTCCGGCCATCTCACTACTGTTGTTGGCCTACACCAACCGTTTTCTCACTCTGGCCGCGCTGATCCGCAGCCTGTATGCCGAGTGGCGCGACAACCACGACCACGTGCTGTTCGGCCAACTGAAAAACCTGCGCAAACGGGTGTTGCTCATCCGCACCATGCAGACCATGGGCATTGCCAGCCTGTTTCTGTGTGTGCTGGCCATGCTGTTGTTTTATCTCGAACTGATTCTGGCTGGAGAGGTTATTTTCGCTCTGAGTCTGGTGCTGTTGATGATCTCCCTCGGTCTGTCGGTGTATGAAATTCAGATTTCGGTGCATGCCCTTGATCTGCAACTCAAGGATCTTGAATCGCCCCGTCCAGCCAATCCCAACGGCACCTGCCATCCGCAACCGGAACAACGCCCCCCTTCCTCACTGGGCAGCTCGTGATGACCTCTGATTGGGATCAACGCTGGAAAGAACGTCAGGAGCGACCATTGCAAGCCGACCGTTGGCTGCTCAAGGCGCTGTCGCTGCTCTCTGAAACCGGCACAGCATTGGATATCGCCTGCGGTCGCGGCCGCAATGCCGTCTACTTGCAACAGCACGGCTGGCAGGTGACAGCCGTTGACAGCTCTGTCGAGGCGCTACATCAGGTCCAATCCGCCTGCCCGGAGATCACCACGCTCCATCACGATCTTGATGACCCCCTTGAGTTGAATCAGCACTACGATCTGGTGGTGCAGTTTTTCTTCCTCAACCGCCGACAACTGCCCCACTTCATGCAACAGGTGCGGCCTGGAGGTGTCATGATCATTCGCACGTTCAGTGATGCGGGTAAATTTGGCAGCAAAGGTGGTAATCCTGAACACCGACTGCAACCGAGGGAATTGCTGGAAATCTTTTCAGGCTGGGAGGTTCTTTGTCACGAAGAAGGCATCGAGCCATCGCACAAAGGGGGCAGTCTGGCCGGGATTGTGGCGCAACGACCGCTTTGAGACTAAAAGTCTGCTTGTGTCTGGTTTTGTCTGTGGCTAAACGGTTTTCAGGCAGTGGAAGCTCTCCACGGTCCAACGGCGATAACGGCAATTAAAGCAGGAAATTTCTTCATCTGCGACCCACTCATCTTCATCATCAGCGTGAAATTTTCCACACTGCTGGGCGGCCTGAGCTGCTGCTTGGTCGTTCTGCCGTCCCGGGACGAATTGACGGGTGCCGTTTTCTAGGTCTAACCACATTTGCGATTCTCCTGTTTTTTTCTTGGATAAGATCAAAGTCAAGATCAAGGTCAAGGTCGCCGGGTTTCGCCCCGGCAGGCGACATCCTTTTGGCTTGCCGCCCAAAAGGATGCAAAAGCCGGCTTAACTTTTCCTGAACCTATCTTCACCGACACTGAGTCTGTTTCTGTGATGCTTCACGGATTCGGCTCGCCGCCCTTGAAGTCGGCGAATCGTGCGTATCATCAGCGTTAGTGTAAAACGTTGACAACAGTCTTTCGTCTTTCTCAATCTCTGGTGTGGCACCGATCTAACGGGTGGGACGGTGCCCACCCTTCGCCATCGTGTTATTTAGCAACCAAGCTCCCCCGTTCAGCAGGGCCGAACGCAGTGAACGTCACCGCGATGGTTGTCGGCAACCTGTTTGAGCGTCAGCGAGTTTTGCCGACATCGCGGGGTAAGTGAACGAAGAGAAGGAACCCGTAGGGCGCAATGGTCGGGGGTCGTTTTTCTGTCCCTTTTTACGACGAAAAAGGGACCCGACGTGTGGGCGCGGAAGCCCACGTCACGTGCGTACCAGGTATCGTGACCGGATGATTCCCCCAAGATATAACCACTAATACTTCTTCAACTGCTGCCGCGACAAAACCTGCCACAGCCCCTGCTCATTCTGTTCCACCAGCAACACCGCCTGATGACGCAGTCGCACCACTTTCACCTTATCCACCAGCATCACTTGCGCAGAGTCAGCAAGGGCAACCCCCTCCTCGGTCTCAACCGCATCAATCCACGGATGATCCTTAAGTTCTTCTGCGGTAAAGGTCACTCCATCACCACTGAAGGCCACTTTACCTTTGAGTCGGCCATCCATGCCGCCAAGACGCAGACCAATCCCGGCAAGAGCGCCGATCACGCCCTGACCAGTGCCACCGTGCTCGGACAAATGCAGACCATTTTCCACCGCCATCTGATAGGCCAGCGGTTTATCTAATACCTCCAACTTGGCGCGTTGTCCGTAAGCGATCAAGGCATCGATATCGGCCAGGGCATCAACGACTGCAACACACAAACCGGGATCAGAGCCTTCGGCACTGTTGTTGGCAAGAAACTGACTGCTCCAGTCGATGATCGCCCCCAACCTTGCAGGATCAATGGTCGCTTCAAAACACATGGCACTGTTGTGCGAAGTGTACGGCACATCAGGATGAACCAATAATTGATGGCGAGTGATGTAACTGCAGTGTCCCCAGCCCCGCTCTTCAATGGTCTGGGAGATTTGGGTGGCCAATTCACCGGTGCCACAGCTTTCCAAGTTGTCAGTATCGTCAATCGAAACAAGAACTTTCATCATCGTACCCATTATCGTGTTGAATCTTGGATCACGCCACGTGCCTTGAGTTGCCACAATAACGGCGGCACACACAGCGCGGCCAAAAAGGAAAAGATCAGACTGCCGACACCATCGATGGCGGCTCGCTGCACAAGAACCGTGCTGTCCATGCCAAGCAAAGTTCCCTGTGTCCAACTGAGAAAGAACTTGGTGCTCCCGGCAAGCAGCGCCACAACCACGCAGGTTGCGACACTCCACAACGCCATGGGAAACAACAGCAAGGCGCCGTCAATCACCAGAGCAGGCACGACAAACTTGGTCAGGATCAGCGGTCCACCCTTCCCCAGCCCAAGCGTCATGGCCATCAACCCAGCCAGCACGCCGGTCAGCGTGGCCCCCCAGCGAAACGAAACACAACTGCGTGCCACCATCAGGCCGATGAGGGTGAAAAACATCGAATGGCCGGAAATCCCCAAATGCCAACGAAAGAGGATCTTGCAGACAATAATCGCCCCGGCACAAAAACCGAGAAACAAGGCATCGCGCAACGGCAACCGATCAAGAAAACGTGTTGAAGTCATCATTCCTCCATCCAGCAGCTCCGCGGTCCACTGCTGAAGTTGCGTGCCCTGGCTGCCAGGGCAATTTCATGGGCCAGACTCATGGCAATCACCACCGCGGGCACAACCAGACAACGCAGCACCAACGGCCATTTCCAAGGCCGCCATAGCTGTTTCCACGCCAGCGGAACACCGCGTAACTGCTGAGCCTGATAAAGAATCCGCCACTCGCCGAGCACCATGGGAAAGAAATGCAGGCTCGCGGAGAGCACGAAAGCGGCCTGATCCGGCATCCAGCGCGAAAAGGTCCGCGCCATCTGCGACGGTGGTACACACCAACTCAGCACAATGGGCGGCATCAGGGTCAACATCAGTTGCAAAGACACTTGAGCTGCGGGTAACACGCCCTGTTGGCCCTGTTTAAAGCCGTACAGCGCCAACAGCAACACCGTCTGCATCGCAAACGGACGCACCAGTCGCTTCAATTGACGCCAGGGCACGCCACAAATCGCCATCCACACCAGATTGACGGCGATCATGGTTGAAATCCATTGCACATCGCGCACCAGAAAGGCACTGCTCGTCAACACAATGGTGATCAGCAGATGAACACCGGCGGGCACATTGATTCGGGTCTGCGGCGTTTCGAGAATCGGCGCGGTCATAAACAGAGCATCAACGTTCTTGCGCTTCAAAATGACCTCCGCGAATGGCGAACACCTGATCAAATGTCATGCTGTGGTCTCCAGACTCATGACTGACGCAGATCACGGCCATACCTTGCTGGCAGTACTGATCCATCAAGTGATGCACCCGTTGTCGATGGCCCCGATCCAACCCGGCAAACGGATCATCCATCAGCAACACTTTGGGCCGGGCAACGAGCACGGAGGCCAGAGCCACCAGATGGCGCTGACCATAGCTGAGCTGGTGCGGCGAGACCTCTTTAAGATGATCTATTCCGCATTGCTCCAACACCTCTTCACAGGCTTGCCGACAATCACACCGCGAGTGACCGGCCAGTCGGTGACTCATGCTGACCTCGTCCCAGACACTGGTCTCGGTCAACTGTTTATGCGGATTCTGCATCATCAGCAAGGCTGAGCCCTGCAAAAGTTGGGGTGAGGGACAATGGCCCAGTACCCGCAATTCGCCATGCCTGGGAGAGAGAAACCCACACAACGTTTGCATCAGGGTACTTTTGCCACAGCCATTGTCACCGCACACCAGCATTTTTTCTCCGGAACGCAGAACAAAGGAAGCTCCCTTCCAGAGTGTTTTTTCACCATAACCAACACTGAGTTGTTCGGCTTTGACCACAACATCATTGCTGTTGATTGAGGGGGATAATTCTTCCAGTTCGGGCGGATCAGGGGTTTCACCAAACAGACGACCAGATACCAGCCGCCCTCCCTGATACAGCGTCCAGTAGTGATCAATGAGGTCGGAAAACGGTTGCGGATTATGCTCACACAACACCACGGCAATGCCCTGCTTAAGCAACCGCCGCACCACCCGAACCAACTGCTGCTGCCCCTCTTCATCCAGTTGCGCAACCGGCTCGTCGAGAATCAGCACCTGCGGCTGCAACACCAGCACCGACGCTATCAGCAAACGATACTTCTGCCCCATGGACAGTTGCGTCACCGGTGTGCACAACGCAACATTGAGATTGACCTGTGCCAGTGCGGATTCAACCCGTGTTCGCATCTGCGCCGGATCAACGGCTTCATTTTCCAGACCAAACGCCACTTCAGCACCGACAGTACGGGCAAAGAGCTGGGTTTCCGGATTCTGCAAAACAAGCCCGACGGCCGCAAAGGGAAGATCCCCTTCGTGCCGTCGGGCTGAACTGTACACGCACCCGTCCTGTTGTCCCTCATCAAGCAGCCCTTTCATGGCCAGAGCCAGGGTTGATTTACCCTGACCGGTGGCACCACACAAACAATGGCACTCACCGACACGAATGGTCAGATTGATCCGGGAAAGGATCGGTTGATGCGCTTGGTAGCTGAAGCTGAAATCTTCCAGCTTCAGCACCACAGCATCATCGTTAGAAGTGGTATTCCACGCCACCATAGACATACCGTCCCGGTTGCGGGAAGCCATAACTCTGCTCGTAGTCTTCGTCGAACAGGTTATTGACCCCGACATAGAGTTCCACTGCTTCTTCGAACAGCTTCTGGGCAACCTTCACGTCGACCAGAGTGTAGGCCGGTGTGCGCTTTTGATTGGCATCATCATCGTAAGAATACTGATTGGCCACATACTGCAGTGAGGCCTGGGCTTTCATATTCCAAGGCATGTCATAAATGGTTTCAAAGGTCACCCGGTCACGGGGACGGTTCTGCAATTGGTGAATTTCGCTGTCGCTGGAACGGTCTTCCGACTCCAGATAAGAGTAGCTCAAACGCAGCAGCAGATCGTCAATGCTTTCGTTCTCCAGTGCCACTTCAAAACCATGGAACATGTACTCGTCAGCATTCTCGTTGAAACCTTCAGAATCCTTTTCGATGAAGTCTTTGGCATCATTGATGAAGCCGGTAAGGCTGAACAGAGTCTTGCCCGGCAGAGCCTGCTCAAGACCCAGCTCGTAGTGCATAGTGTGCTCAGCATCAAGATCCTCGTTGCCGCTGGGAACTTCATAGAGTTGCTTGATCGACGGGAAACGCACTTTGCGGGCATGGTTGACCTTAATCCGGGTGCCGACAACCGGATCGAAGTGAAAACCGATCAGGTAAGAGTAAGCATCTTCGTTACCACCGCTGCTGCGGTTCTGGGCATGATAACCGACACCGACAACCATGCCAGACTTAGCACCCAAAGCAACTTGGTATTCCAAAGCCACATTGTACAAGTCAACATCTTCATTGTTTTTGTAGGATTCAGTGGTCTTATCAACCAAAAAACCTTTATCTTCCCAGTCTTCATTTTGCGTCGATACAGCCAGAGTAACACCACCGGCCTCCTGAAGATCAGCATTCAGCTGAATAGAGCCACCGGTTGTCCGGGTGGTACTTTTAGACTGGTAAGCACCTTTTTTATCCTGAGTGGAATAGGTGTTATCATCGTAACGGTTTTCTTCCAGTTCCAGCTCGTTGTAGAAACCCCAGCCACGCATGGAGATCACATCGCCAAACTTATGGCTGAAAGCCAGCTGGGAAGAGATTCCTTCACTGTCATCGACACGCAAAAACTTTTCTTTTTTGGTGAACGAATCGTTTTTGTCATAATTGGTGACAGCAGGCTTGCCGTATTCACCCTCTTGATAGTTAACCGACAAGCCGACCAGAGTCTTGTCCGTCACTTGAAAATCGAGGTTAGTGAACAGGTTAGTTTGCTCGAAGTCACTGTTGTCGCGCTCGTCACCATCCTCGGAATCAGTCGGTGAATAATGATTGGACAACGGCGTGCCGTCGCGATCGATACGACCGACGCTGGCAAAGGCATGAACCTTCTCCGTACCACCGACCAGACTCAGGCGACCGAGAGCGCTGTCTTCCTGACCAATCTCAGCAACGGCCGAACCATGCAGGCCCGGTTGACCTTGCTTGGTGATGATGTTGATGATGCCACCATTACCGCCGGAACCATAAAGGACCGAGCCACCGCCGGTGGTTACCTTGATCTCGTCAATGATCTCGACGGGAACCGTGCGCGGGTCAAATTGGCCATCAAAAGTGGAGTTAAGCGGAATACCGTTGAGAAGGAACAGCACGTGGCGGGTACGGAAGCCACGGATGTCAATGCGGGGAGTCCCGTCCGCACCATAACGAACATAGATACCAGGGACCAGCACCAAAGCATCTTCAAGAGTACGCACGCCGCGATCCTTGAGAATCTGTGCATCCAGAGTGTACAAAGTCGCAACTTTTTCTGTTTCATTGTTTTCAGCTGTGACAACAATCTCTCCCAGCTCGTAGGTGGTTTTGGGAGCTTGAGCCGCCCATGACGTTGTTGTCATGGCAACCAGAAGCCCCAGAATCAGATATGACATCAAGGCTTGATGCATTTTCTTACTCATCAGTTTCTCCATTCTTTCTAAAAATATTTCTGAAGCCACCCACCAGCCCCAGCGCTATATCTAGCGCTACACAACGGTGACAAAACGGCTCCTGTGACAGGTTGGTGAGACTGAGAGCAACATCCGTTCCAAACAATCAAATATCTGCCAAACCCCGCAATACGTTATATACGCAGATAATCACGGAATGGTTTCAAGGTGTTACATCCTGGACCACTGCTCCAGACTGAGACACCCTGCAACACAATGGAACACATCGCGAGAAACTCGACTGCGGTCAAGTTTTTATTGACACACCTGTAACACTCTCTTAAAGTCAGACGACCAATAGAGACTTTAGCGAACATGAATAACCGTGCCCTTCACAGACTCAGCCACATCAGCCTTGTGAGGAACATCGATTGGCGTGTCTTGGTGCACAGATGACGTGGGCTTGCTGCCAGAGGTCAGACCTCTTTGACGTCGTCAAAAAGAACGCAAAGATGACTCTCGGGCTTCGGCGCCTCAAGTTCCAGCCCTCCAATCGCTGCGGGACGGCAGGAACTATCTGCAAAATATGAAAGCGTGTCACAGGATATTGTATGAGCGGTAAACGTGAAGAAAACAAACGCCTCACCCGGTTGGCGATCCTCGATGCGGCGCGGATGCTGTTTATTCGCAAAGGATTTGAACTGACGAGGATTGAAGATCTCGCCCGTCAGGCCCAGATCGGCAAAGGGACGGTGTACAGTTACTTTTCGAGCAAAGAGCAGATCCTTATTGAACTGATCGGCGAAGAGCGCCAGAAACTCGTCGCACGGTTTGAACAGCGCAACGATGAACGTGCCCCCGTGAGCGAACAGATTCTCACCCTGTTTCTATGCCAGTTTGACTACGCCCAACAACACCGCGAGATCTCCCGCATTATGTTTCGTGAATCGTTGTTTCCAGTCAAACCATCCATTCACCAACGCCATCAGGTCGACAACACCTATCTCAATGCCGTCGTCACCCTGGTCCACCGCGGTCAACAGCGCGGTGAAATCAATGTCCATTGTGACCCACTCAGTACCGCAATTATTTTTTATAACCATTACAGCATGGCTATCTCCGCCTGGTACATGGGCTATGTCGAAAGCGATCACATGGCCACCAACCTCAGACACCTGATTGAAATGGCCATTCACGGGCTGCTGACATCACCCAGCGGGACAACGGCCTTACCGTCATTAAAACTGGCGCGCTTAAGCGCAGCTCCTTTGGAGAGATCATGAAAAAAGCATTTCTTATCCTTATGACAGCCGCCTTAATTTCAGGGCTCATGGTCGGACAGTCCCTGGCAGACCCACTGCGCGTCGAGCAAGGTTTTCGTGATGTTCTCTTGCGAGGCTACAGCCGCCCTCTGGTGTCATCGACGGTGGCGGCCGAAGTCTCCGGGGTGATCACCAAACGCTATTACGATGTCGGCGACACCATCACCAGCCAACCCCTGGTCCAAATCGACCCCACCTGGATTGATCTGGAACTGCGGGAAAATGCGACGGCCATAGAACGAACCCGTATTGCTGTTGATCAGGCGCGCTTACGCAGCGCCTGGCTTGAGAAAGACTTTAAGCGCTTGCAGACCCTGGTTAACGAAGGGGGGGTGTCACGCAGTACCTTTGACGAAATCGAACAGCAGCGTGATCAGGCCCACCTGGAGATCCGCCTTCAGGAACAGCAGTTGGAACAATTACAGATACAGCGCAAAACCCTGGTCGAACAACAAAAACGCCACCGCCCCACCGCTCCGACCGGCTGGCAGGTCGCACAACGCTATGTGGACGAGGGGGAGCTGGTCGCCGCCGGAACACCGTTGATGGATGTGGGCGATTATCGTCAACTGCTGATTCCGTTGTCGGTCACCGCCCCAGAACTATCCGCGATTCGTCGGCAGTCGCAGGCCCAACTGGACGGACAAGACGTGACTTACCACCTGCATACCGTCAGCCCGGCCTTTGATGAAAAAACCCGCAAAATTGCCACTGAGCTGATGATTGATCATTTTAAAGGAGAACATCGCGGTGGTCTGCCGTTTGAGCTAACGGTACGCATGCCTGATGCGGGGCTGATGGTTCCGCTGGCCGCAATCAGCAACCGCTACAACCACCCCAAAGTGATGCGTCGCGACCAGTCACAAGCCATTGAAATTTCTATTCTCAATCACCAGGGCGACTGGGTGCGTATCGCACCGACAGAACAACTTCAACCCGGCGTCGAACTGCGCGACCAAACCCCGGACGGCGGGAGTGACAAGCCGTGAAAAACTTCGTCAATCTGAACCTCAAGCAGAAGGTGTTTATCAACGTCGTCTTCGTCATCCTCATGGTGAGCGGCGTGTACAGCCTGTTTAATACGCCGGTGGAAAACCTGCCACCGGTGGCCATCGGCAAGGTGGTGATCACCACCATCCATTACGGCGCTTCGGCACGTGATGTGGAGCAACTGGTCACCCGCGAGATTGAGGAGGCCATCGACGGCCTGGAAAATGTCGAATACGTCCAGTCCACCTCCATGCGTAACGTGTCGTCAATCCTGATCAAATTTATCGACGATACCGACTATCGCCATCTGTATGACGAACTGCGTCTGCGCGTGCTCAATGTGCGCGAGCAATTGCCGGACTCGGTGGACGACCCGATCTTCACCTATCTCGACAGCCAGGACTGGAAGCCGGTGATCATCGCCAACCTGATCGGAGATCTGTCCAACACCAGCCTGACGTTGCTGGCCGAGGAGCTGAAAAGCGATCTGCGCAAACTTGATGGCGTGCAGGAAGTGGCGCTGGAAGGAGATTACCACCAGGAGTTTCAGGTTCATATCGATCCGCAACGACTGCGTGACACCGGCATCAGCTTTGCCGAGGTGGCTAAAGCGATTGCCGACGCCAACGTCAAGATTCCCAGTGGCCGCTACCGTCAGCAAGGCCACAATACCCTGCTCGACACCGGTCAGGTGTTTGATCGCCAGCAGCAGGTGCTCGATGTGGCCGTGCGTCGCGATGGCGACGGCAACTTCATCCGCGTGCGAGATCTGGCCACCCTGGCCAGCCTGTCCCACCGCGAACCCGACCTGATCTCCACGGTCAATGGTCAGAGCACGGTCAAACTGAAAGTCAAAAAACAGGATGAGGCCAACGCCATCACCATCGCCGAACGGGTCAAGCACGAGGTGGAACGCTTCAACCAGCTTCATCAGCGCGACGGCGTCACCACGGTACTGACCAACGATTCCACCATTGAGATCGACGACTCGATCCGCACTCTGGGCGGCAACATGGTGCTCGGTATGATCCTGGTCACTCTGGTGCTGTGGATGACCCTCGGCTTTCGCAATGCCATGCTCACCGCCATCGGCATCCCGTTTTCGTTTCTGGTCACCATCATCATCGTCAAACTGACCGGTGAATCGATCAACACCATCAGCCTGTTCTCCTTTGTGCTGGTATCGGGGATCATTGTTGACGATGCGGTCATCATCATCGAAAACGTCTACCGCCATCTGTATATGGGCAAGACGCGGCGCACCGCCATTGTCGATGGCGTCAGTGAGGTGTTCCTGCCGGTGATCAGCTCGGCTATGACCACCATCTGTGCGTTTGCGCCCATGCTGATCATGACCGGCAGCACCGGCGACTTTTTCAGTGTGATCCCCAAGGCGGTCAGCTTTGCCCTGTTTGCCTCGCTGGTGGAATCGCTGTTTATCCTGCCGGTGCATATCCTCGATTACGGCCCGCGCCAGATGAGCGCCAACCTGCACCCCGAAGGGGATTACCACCATCTTCAGGAGGGGCCGTTTGCCCCGCTGTGGAAAATCTATCGCGGTCTGCTCAACACCCTGCTCAACCACAAATGGCTGACCATGGCCGGAATTGTCACGGCATTTGTGGTCACATTTGCGATGATGGCCGTCTCCGTGACCGGCATCATGCCGCTGATCAAGGTAAAGTTTTATCAGGACAGCTACCTGCGTTACCATGTCACCGTGGATATGCCCACCGGCACCTCTGTGGAAGGCACGGACGCAGTCATTCGTGACCTATCCCGCTACCTGCTCAGCCTCGGCCCCGGCCAGACATTGTCCACCAGCGGCAGCGCCGGCCTCAAGGAAGATCAGGACTACCAAATTCACCGCGCCCAGCATTACGGCCAGGTGGTGGTGGAACTGCCACCACAAAGCGAGATGGACCTGCCGACGGGCAATGATCAGATCTCCACCTATATCGACCAGATGTACGATCAGGTCGAAGCGTATGTCGATCAACATGCCGACCAATGGGCGGGACGGCCAACCATTCAGGTGTTTGGCGAAAGTACCGGCCCTCCATCCGGCAAAGCGGTCAATATTCGCCTGTCGGCCATGGATATCGATCAGGCGCGCGCCGCTTCGGACGATGTGCTCACCTATCTGCGTAACGATCCGACCTTTGCTGATCTGCTCAATCTGGAGGACAACCGCGCCTCGATCCAGTCAGTGCTCAATTTCGAAGTACGCCGGGATCGCGCGTTGGAATACGGGCTGTCAAGCAGCGATGCCACCCGCCTGATCGCCGGATCACTCAACGGTATGCAGGCCGGCAACTACCGCACCGCCCGCGAGGAGATCGACCTGATGGTCAAACTGGCCCGTCAGGAAGATTCAGGCCGGGGTCTGCTCAACCCCGAGCAGGTGGCGACCATTCCCATTGTCGAGCACAGTGAGCAGCCGATTCTCATCGGTGACCTCGCCAACCTCGACTACCGTCAGGAGCCGGACGCCCGCACCCGTTACAACGGCAAACCCACCCTGACCATCACCGCCGACATCCGCACCGGCTCACAACTGTCGGCCAGTCGGGTACAGGTATTGGCCCAGCGTTATTTTGATTCCATCAATGATCGTTACCCCGGCGTCAGCATTGCTTTCGGTGGTGAGTTTGAGAGTACCGCCCGTGCCTATACCTCATTGGCCGCGGCGTTTGTCATTGCCGTGCTGGCTATTTATCTGATTCTGGCCTCGCAGTTCAACGACTATATCCAGCCGATTATTATCCTGTCGGCCATTGCCTTTGCCTTTATCGGTGTCGTGCTGGGTATGTTTTTTACCCGCTCGGTGTTCACTATCGGCAGCTTTATGGCGGTAATTGGTCTGGCCGGAGTAGCGGTCAACGACTCGCTGATCCTGATCGACTTCATGAACAAGGAGCGTGAACGGGGGCTGGACCTGCGTAGCGCAGTGATCAATGGTTGCAGTGCGCGGATGCGCCCGGTACTGATCACCACCCTGACCACCATGCTCGGCATGTTGCCCATGGCCATCGGCATTCCGCACAAGTCCATCACCTGGGCACCCATGGCCACAGCGTTTGCCACCGGCCTGGCCAGTGCCACCACATTGGCGTTATTGCTGATCCCAGTGGAATATGAATTGACGGAGAATGCCAAGGAGCGGATACGCAACTTTATGCGTCGTCGTCAGCGGCGAAATTTGAAGCAACAGAGAGAGCAAAATAAATAGGAAAATCTGATTGACAAAATCGGACAGTCTAATCATAATCACCAGCCTGAACCCGTCATAACAGGCATCTGATCTATTCAGGTACTTTCTTGCTGGGGTGTCGCCAAGCGGTAAGGCAACGGACTCTGACTCCGTCATGCGTAGGTTCGAATCCTACCACCCCAGCCATTTCTTTTCTTTGTTTAAATCCAAATTTAAAATCTTGAGTTCAAAGTCAAGGTCGCCGGGTGAGATCAAAATTCCAATGTTAATAATCTCGGTATTCACTGCGCGCAACCGGCAGAAGTCACGACCGATTGCCAATGCCCTGTCACCACTCCCCGTGACATAAATCGCCAATGCCACTACCAGGTATACCCACTTTGGCGTTTTGGTCACTTAAGGCAGTTCCATCAGGGCTTGGTGCAAAATTTAACCAGGGAGTTTCCCTCGTTCCTCCCTAACGGTTCACATAAGGGGCGCCGCGGTAGCGGCGTCCCAGTGAGCGAGAGCTAACGGTCTTGATGTGATTGTTAGTCATTTATGGCTACTGCCCCCTCAATACTCTCAATTTCTGGATTCTCAATTGAGATTTTACCGCTTACTAATTCGTGTCCAGTTGCACCAGATATCCCATGGGCCCACAAGAATGAATCGCCACTGTTTCACCCATCCGGTGGAGTGGCTTGTTAGGTGTTGTTTCTCTGGATCTTCATGTTGAGGATTGTGGCAATAATGACAACTAAGACCAATAGGCCAATTGCAAAAATCCAAGCCAAAGTTGTTTCTTTATTAAATGCAAATGTCAGTAGTGCACATGCCCCTAGAACATAGCCTGCCATTGTTCCACCTATTTCAAACTTATCTTTTGTGCAATACCTCGGACTATTTATGCTTTTTTCGTACGGGGTTCTTTTGATTAATGACGCGCACGTTGAGATGCAAAAAGAAACTATTGAAAGGACCGTGAAGACCAGAGCAGAAATGCTTGGCTCCTCTGAGTTGAGGACAACTATTACGCCCAAAATAAGGGCGACAACTTTTTTTTGGTGCTTTAGTTCAATCATGCTTGTTGGCACCTAACGGGGCCGGGCTGTTGAGCCGCAAGGCTCGCAGGCCCAGAAAATGGGGTTATATTTTGCGGGCCGAGAACCGCAGTCGGCTCGAACGCCATTGATAGGTGGAGCGCGTAGCGCGGAACCTCTCTATGGTGTGAGGTACGACAGCCCGGCCCCGATAAGTGGAGCGCGGAGCGGTCCACTTATCGTTAAGCTAACCTGCCGCCCACCGAACTTTCCGCGTCAGCGCCGCCGACGTTCTAGCGGTCAGGTTAAGCGTCTTGTTGGGCGATCTCTTCATTTGATTGCCACCCAGACCCCTGTTGGATTATTTCCATAGTCCATGCAACCAGAAGACAAAGCCCTTTGTTTTCAACGCCCCATTTTCTTCTTTCCTGGCCGGCGTACCCTCCATAAATGGATTGAAGGTGTCTCACATAGTGTCGTTCAAAATTAAGTTCGTCATCGCCTCTATCCAACAACAAACTGAGATCAATATCCTTATACGCTTCTTTGGCGATAAATCTCAGAATAGTTCCGTTTTCAATTTCACGATGGACATCTTCTATTGAAATATGATCGTATTTGCCAGTGTCTATTACGGCGTTAATTTCTAATAGCAGGTGTGAAAGATGTGTTAATTTGATTGGAGTAACATTGTTGATTGATTCAATTTGCTTTTTTACCATTTCTGCTGCTGAGACATATGCCTGAGCACCTTCTATGGAAATCGCTGCGTCGGAATAGTGAACGGCTTGATTTCTTAAATTTCTGAGTTCAGAAAGTACTTTTACAGTTTGAGGAACGAGTAGCCCCATAAACTGAAAGTAGCCAAGTGCCCGGTCGGGACCAAGTTTCTTTACTCTTTGGCTTGGCTCCAATTGTTTGTATTTAGTTTCAGCGGCCTCAACTATTTCTATCCATGCCTGAATTACAGCCTCTCTTGGGGATGATGTTAGTTGCTTTTTACTTGTTTCTAGAGGCGTATCGCGATTTTTGGCGAGAGAGTCTAATGTTTCTTGAGCTTGTCTACGGAAACTGAGCTCAAAATCTTTGTATTTGAGTCGTTCTAGAAATGGAAGAATATCGCTAATTGGCTTTCGAAGAAGAAAAATCAATACGACAAAAACCAATGGCCAGGCGAGTGAATCAATTCCTTTACTGATGAATTCCAATATTGTCATAGTATTTTACGCCCAACGTGGTGATCAGCGGAGAGCGGTAGCGAATCCGCTGCATTAATTTGTTATATTTGTTTTATTGCTAACGATATAGCCGCTTAATTGGTATACAATGAAATGCAGCTGCAATACTTATGAATCGTTTTTTTAGGTACAGGTTGTATGTATCTGATTCATTTTCAATAGCTTTTGAAAACTCCAAAGCATGTCTGTTTATTAGTTCTGGAGTATTTATCTCAGACAAATTTAAAGCATATCTATTTTTAAATCGACCGACCATAAATCCATTCTCATAAAACAGCCTTGTATCTTGGTAATCTAGATAGCACTCATACTCCATACGCCCAGATAATTTTCCAATATTATTTTTTTCAAGATAGTGCGAAAAACTTTTATAGTTCTTCTTGTTTTCGTAGTAGCTCATTCTAGAGCTCATGATTTTTTTGCACTTTTTATAAATGAAAAAAATTGAAATAAATAGTATTACAAGTTGAGAGACCGGGATAATTAGCATTTCTTTTAGGTTGTATTCGTAGATATATGGAACAGTTTTCATCAATGAAAACAATGACACAAAGAGCAAAATGATCGCGGAAAGGCCAGGAAGACTAAGAGTTGACATCTCAACCAATACATACTTAATTTTTCTAAATATAGAAATCATATTTCAGACTTAAATAAAATATAACGCTTTAGCTCAGCCGACGCCGAGTGTAACGAGGGAACCAAAAGGCGCCAGCCTTTTGGCGTCGGATGTAGCGTATTGTTAGGCCGTATTGTTTTAACTCTTCCATAAATCGAAAGTAGCAACCAGTTGCTCAATGTTGTGTCTAGCCGCGATAGCTCTAGTGGAATTTATAAACTCTCGCAATGAATCCTCGTTGACAACCTTACTTTCAAGTACAGCTATATTAGAAAGCTCCTGTTTGCTAGCGAGACCTTGTATTCTACTTAAGAACTTATCCAACTCATGAGCGAAGCGCTTCCGCATAAGGAGATAAGGCCTCCAAATGAGTAGTCCTAGATACAAAAAAACAAACGCGCCGACATATATTCCCTTGTTTACAACCCTAAGCATATCTACATCGCCTTCCATGCTATCAATAGAAGACTTTATAGAGGCCAATTCACTCTCTAATTCTTGAGGGGTCTTATCGGGTTTTTCCTTAGTAAGTTCAGTGAATTTCTCTACTGTAGCGTCATGGCTTCTAATTAATTCATTGATATCATAATAAGCATATATTGAAGTAATAAAAAACATTGCCAGTAGTAGATAGGCAATGTTCGATGTATCTGAGACCTTATCTCTTCCTCTAACTGCAGATACAAACGCATTTACATAAATTTTCCTCGCAAATCCCTTAGCGCGCGATTTTAGATAGGCACGAATCGCGTCCTCTCTATTGGAAATAAAAAAAACCATAGACAATCGCCACTAACAAGCTGGAGCCAATGGAGATTATTATTGTTTGTGTCAAAAGTGCTCTCCTAATCCTAATTGATGTGTGGCCTAACGGTGTTGATAAGCCGCGGCGTAGTGTTTTTTTAATTGGTAGAAAGCTTTACGAAACGCGCAGAGCTATTAACCGTCGGCTTGATTTCATGGTTAGGTCATTCTTCATCGATGATTATTCCGTCACGAATAACCTGAACATGAAAACTGTCTGTAAACGTGACTTTTTCAGTTATGCCAATAAATATTTTGTTTAGAAATTGCAACATGTAATCACTGGTAGTACTTTCCTTGTCAAGAATAACATGTTGTATTCCTTCATGCTTTGCTACTTTCTTTGCCCCTTCTTGAAGTTGCATCGGGCTAACGATAATTGCACCGCCTGCGCCAGTGTCTTTAATACGGTAGGCAAGTCCGGCAACTATCTCTTGGCTTACGCGTGAGGAGGTATAACGTTTACACTCTACAATCACAAAGCCTTCATTGCCTTCTTTTATACCCTTGGCATCAATCTCCCAGTTTGTGCCTGAATCGCCAGAAACGACTTGCTTTCCCTCTACTGAGCCTAGTTGAAACGTATCAGCAAATTGGTTAAGCAAATGCTGCGCAACTTGTTCGTATGTATCCCAGGCTTTCTCTTCCATATTTTTTCCGAATAAGTACCTAACGTTTTGGCTCAGCGCGTTTGCGGAACGCGTAGCGTGTAGCAAATCCGCTGGAGCCCTTGGTTAGACATAGGTCTGCGCATAATAGATAAGACCAATCCCAAGATTCAAAGTAACTAGATAGCGTACTAGGTACAGGCGAACGAGTAGCTTTATGGCTTCACGCTTGAGGTTGGTAGCATGGAAACGTAATATAAATTGCATATTACGGTAGCCTTTCTTGATTTGAAGGATCAGCATTAGTAATACGATAGTGCCGAGGGAAAAAAGCAGGGATCTGACATAATGACTGTAAAACATACCTTCACTATTGTGCTGATGCAGAAAAATCACAGAGAGTCCGACCAAAAACACCAACAGCGTCGAAAATTTAGGAACATACATTAACTGCCGGCTATATTTTTCTTTAAACAGAGATAGTTGAGTAGAAAACCAGCCTGGAACATCAGAAAAATCTAACGTTACTGACAGAAACTCAACAGCTTTAAGTGTGTAATCTGCACTAAAATCGTTTGTCTTGAGATAATCAACAACTAAATCACAGGCATCTAAGTATGCATTATCCCCTTTGAACGAGATTCTGATATTTTTAGGCGGAATAACCATCCATTCAGTGTTTTTTTCTCCAGTTTTATTTGGTAAAACTTTGAAGCTAAGTCGCCTTTGGTTATCTTGATATAAAATCGAAAAAATCCGCACTCCATTGTGCCATTCGGGTTCTCTTGGGTCGCCCCAACTGTAGCTTATTGTATGTTTGTTCATTGTTTTGTCTAACGGTTCATGATAACCGGCGGCGACGAACTGCTCGAACACCACCGCAATTTTAGTTTTGGGTTTTTCCGTTTTGCACAGACGTAATTTCCGTCCGGTTGATTTTTTGGTTAGGCATCTTCATTTTCTTTTATGCCAATAACCAATGAATTTTCAGGAACCTTCGTTTCTTCTTCAACCTTAACCCATTCCTGTTTGTTGTTGTCGTAGTAAAAAGATTCACCTTCTTCTGGGGCAGGTACCCAGTCTTTAAGTTCTCTTTCTTCTCCGGTAATTGTCCTTACCCTTATTCTCGAAATTGTTATGTCTTTTTTGTTTCTTCTATTGCCATCCCAAAAAGCCATTTCCTTAGGAACTAGATTTTCTTGGCACCACAACCAAATTAAGGATGCACCTATGGCCATTGATACCATACCAATTAGCGCTTCTATTGAAGTCGTTAACCTATGGTCTGGCATCGGCTGCAAATCACCGTAGCCAAGTGTAGTAAATGTTGTAATGCTAAAATATAGAGCATCATAAAAGCTTGGTATGAATTGCCCGCTAGGGCCAACCAAGCCAGAATCCATAAAGTGTAGTGTGAATGCTACTATGGTAATAAAAACATGCCCAATCAATAGCAAGAATATATAGATAAAAAATGAACGACTTAAATTCAAAAGCAATGGAATTGTTGAAATTATGACAAAAAAACCAAATGAAATGAAAACTAGCGTGAAAATTGAATACCATCCAAAATAACCACTTACCAAGGAAAGTACCATTGAAACGAAAAATACAACAAATAGCTGTACAGCATGGGCAAGGACCGCTTGCCAAGGGATGCCATGTGTTAACATTTCATATTTCCTTGATGCCTAACGGTTCATGATAACCGGCGGCGACGAGAACTTGCGTGTGCCACCGAAATTTGTTTTTGCTTTTCAATTTAGCGCAGACGCATTTTCCGTCCGGTTGATTGAGTTGTTAGATTTATTTCAGTAAAGAAGGTCACTTAACATGCTGATGCCTTTTATTTCATTGAGAATATTGTTGTCTTGATCTTTGCACCATTTTACAAAGTTTCGGTATAATCCTTTATTTGGAAATAGGATTGATGCTTTTGAATAATCGAAACTAAAGTCGCCTGGAATTCGCCACTCTCTTTCATGGGTCCAGTCAATGAAGTTTTCGTTATTACTTAAGTCAAAATCTACAATTCTCCACCATTCATCAGGCGGTAGAATTTCTTTTGCTTTTTCAGTTTTTTCATAAATTACTGGTCGTCCACCGTTTTCGTATAGGTATGGCTTTTGAAACATAATGCCAATTGCATTGTACCTAATTTTTGCATTTGGATTGATTTCTCTATAATTTTGCTCGTAAAACACGTTCTGACAAAGAGAGCTCAATGGAGCATCTTGGAAACAGACGGCTTTTTTCGTTCCACAAATAAAGCCGGAATTTGTCGAACTCCCGTGGATATTTTTGTCCGTAAGTATTTTTTTGAGGATATCGAGGGCACTTACTTTTTCACCATCGACTATTGCACCTCGGGTAAGATGGACAGCCCGAGAGCTTAAATCGCTTCTTGAGGCCAATCTGCGAAGCCAAGTTTTTAAATTGTAACCCATAGGAATTCCCCTCTGTTTATATCATTTGAAATCTAACGGGGCCGGGCTGTTGAGCCGCAAGGCTCGCAGGCCCGGAAAATGGGTTTATATTTTGCGGGCCGAGAACCGCAGTCGGCTCGAACGCCATTGATAGGTGGAGCGCGTAGCGCGGAACCTTTCAATGGTGTGAGGTACGACAGCCCGGCCCCGATAAGTGGAGCGCGGAGCGGTCCACTTATCAGTGTTGATAAGTGGAAAATTTTCCATCTATCACGGTCTATAGACCGGACTATTTTCCACTTATTGGTATATTTAACGCGAAACGTGGAAAGTAGTTTTCCATGTTTCGCATTTTCAATATTTTCCACCTATCACGATATTCAGGGCAAAAAATGGAAAACGCGCCGAGCGGCTTCTTCACCCTGACTCTCAAATTGGTGAATCAGCTTATCAAATGTTATGACATTCTCATTATTCTTATCGCACGGAGTCGCTCCACTGTCAATGGATTCGGTTCTCCCGCTTCCATGGTGAAGAGGTATTTTCCATATTTTCTTACAATTATTTGCCTGCCGTGGTGTGTGCGTTATATCTATCAATCAACTATTGATGATGTTCTGTGTCTCTTTTTAGTACCATCCACTCCAACAAAAAAATCCCCACCTAATCAGGCAGGGATTTTTTTAAATCAATTTATGATAAACAGAGCGTTTACTTCGCCGCACTCCCCTTATCCGTCGCTTTAGCGGCCTTGGATTTATCCTCCACCACATGCAGCTCTTTTTTCTTCAACTTCACTTCCCCATCAAGGAAAGCGCCGGACTCAACAGACAGATCCTTGGTGCTGATGGTGCCATCCACATGGCCACCCTTCTTCACCTGCAATTCATCGACGGATAAATTGCCGGTCACCTGACCGTGACAGATGCAGCTTTTGGCGCTAACATCCCCCACCACCTTACCGCTGGCGCTGATGATCAGATGATCGCCGGTGAGGTTGCCGTCGAACTGGCCGTCAATACGCATACTGCCTTTGAAGACCAGATCACCGGTGACTTCGGTACCTTCACCAAGAATCGTGGTAATGGCTTCAGGTGTCTCTTTTTTCTTCGATGAGGACGAAAACATGGTTGCCTCCACGTTTGGGAATCAACAGTTACCGATTCAAAAAGGTCAGACTATAGGGATTAATGGTATGGTCGTTATCGTGAATTTCGTAATGAAGGTGCGGTCCGGTAGAACGCCCGGTATTACCCATGGTGCCGATGGCATCGCCGCGCGCCACTTTGGTGCCGGGTTTGAGATAAATTTTTTGTAGATGACCATACAGGGTGCTGAAACGATCATTGTGCTTGATCTTGACCATTTTGCCGTAACCGGAAACCACCCCACAGCTGACCACCGTGCCGCTGGCTGTCGCATAAACCTTGGTGCCGACAAAATGGGCGATATCAATACCACTGTGAAACGCCATGTGGCCATTGAAAGGATCACGGCGACGACCATAACTGGAGGAGAGATAGCCTTCCGCCGGACGACCTAAAGGCACCTGATCGGCAAGTTCAAGCAATTGACTGGAATAAAACAGGGCATCGTCAAAATTTCCCGCTCCGGCGGCGATGTAAGGACCACCACTGCCTTCCGCACCGATGCTACCCTCTTCGGCAACGACTTCAACACCCACTTTCTGCAGTAACGATTCGATCTGGGTGCTGCGCTCGTTGAGATGGTTGACGGCATTGCTGATCAGTTCTTTTTTCTCGGTACGTTGGCGATTCACCTGATGGCGCAGATGAGCGTTCTGGTCGTTTAACCACTGGACCTGACTTTCCAGGTTGGTCATCCGCTGTTGGCGGCTGTGATCCTGAACCAGGGTGTAGACGGACACGACGGTAAAAACGGTAAAGAGAACCGTCGCAGCCAGACCACCACGGATCAGACGACGCAGCCGTTTCTCTGTCATCATCACGGAGCGCGAATCGCGGTTGTCACCGGTGATAATTAGATGAACCTTTTCTTCCATGTGTCAGCAAACTCCTACAAAAAATTCCGATCTTTAAAGGCAAGAGGGTCGTGACAGGCCTTCATTATTCAGATACGGGCTGACAATATATCAAAAAAAAGGGGCAAAACGCACGCAAAACCACTCATTATAAGAAAAAACACATTGGTTCACGGTATCAACACGGCAAAAAACGCGTTATCACCGGGGCTTATGCACCACAAACCAGAGTCCGATGGCATCACTGTGGCGCACGGAATAATCACTGATTCCAGCCTTATCGAGAGCCTCAGTCAACCGTTGTCGACTGGCCTCGCCTAAATTGCGCTGAATCCGGGCGCGAAAGGTATCCTCTTCGCCTCGCGCTTTGAACGCGGTAATCACCTGATCGAGAAGTTGCTGATCGCCAAATCCGCCACCGATATACATCCAGCCGCCCGGCTTCAAGGTTTGATACAGGTGAGAAAAACACTGTTGGGGCTGCTCCCAGAAGAACACGGAGCCACGGCTGATAATCAGATCGACACTGTTCGGCGCCACTTCCAGCTGCGACACATCGGAGCACACCGCATGACAGCGATGTTGAAGCTGGCTCGATTCAATGCTGTTGTTTACCAGTTTAACCATATCGGCAGACGCATCGACAAAGCCGACGGCAAGATCGGTCTGCTGCAATATGGCCAAACCGAGATCACCGGCACCACATCCCACATCAAGACAACAGCCCTCGCGCACATCCGTGGTCTCAAGGATTTGCTCGGCAATCACCGGATAGACCGGGGCGAAAACAGTTTTGGCTAAACGATCAAATTTTTTGGCATCAATGGTCATGGCAATCTCCATAGCGTGTCATGGTGGAAATGGATAAAAACCAGGGGGCATTCTTAATCAGAGTGCCTTTGATGGACGGCAGTGACCACAGCGGATGGCAACCGTGCCACCTCTCAAGCGCATCGTGTTAAGTATCCCCCGATCAAACCGGGGACTTTAACGATTGCGAGCCCCTCAAAGGGGCTTTAAAACCTTCAAAATCAAATACACTTTTTTACGTCATTCCCGCCTGCGCGGGAATGACGTAAAAGGAAAATTGTCGTATCACGGTCGTTCATATTCCCGAAACCGTCTAACTTTGGAGTCCCCCAGCAAAGCAGGGGGATGACTCTTTGTATTTACGGACAAGAGGCTCAAACGAATCAGACATCGGCAATCACCTTGCCGGTGGCCGAAGCTTCGTAACCGGGCAACGCATCAATCTCCTTGCGTAACGCCGACGAATGCAGCACATCAAGCACCACCTTGACGGTGGGATGATCAATCAAATCTTCTGGAAACAACAGATCGCAGCGCACCGCCGTCAACGGCACAAAACCGAGATCAAAGGCTTCGGCAATGGCACGCAACCCCAAGGCGGCATCGGCCACGTTGCAGGCAATGCGGTAGGCCCCTTCACGATGTGATTTGACTTCGGTCAGGTAGCCGTTGATCATCGGTCCGGCAATGCCGGCCTTTTGCAGATGATCGTCGAGCAAGACCCGCAAAGCCGCTCCGCAATCGCGGTTGACAAAACGCACCATAGGCTGAACCAGGTCGGCCACGCCGCGAATTCCCAACGGATTGCCTTTGGCGACCATCAGACCTTCCTCCAGCAAGGAAAAGCCGATCACTTTACTGCGACGCTGCTGCAGGTCCTGACTGGCGGCAATGACGTTGGATTCCTTCTGGTCCTGATTATGAAAATGGGTGCCGGCAATATGGGCCAGCCCCTCCCCCAGCCCACGCAACGAACGGCGACTGGTGGCAAAGCGGCAATACACCTGGGCATCCCTGACCAGTCGATTCACATGGTGACTGAGAATTTCAAACGCCGGGTCACAGCCCATCAGGATGATGTTGTGCTCAAGGGTCTGCGACGGAGAAAAAATCCGCGCATGTTTGCCATCGTCAGACAACAATCCATCGGCGGAACGCAATCCGAACGGCATGGCATCATGACCACTGAGCGGCAGCCCCACCAGGCGATCGCGCACCCGGCTCAGGGCCAACCGGGTCGACGGCAGACAGTCTTCATTGAGCAGATCGACGTTCTGCTGTTGTTCCGGGTGGTCATCCACAAACAGATCTTCCACCCGACAGCCGAATAACCGCGCCAGCCGCAAAGAAATCCCGGTATTGGGCAGATAACGTCCGGTCTCAATATCGTAGATAGCCTGGCGTTTAATGCCGATGCGTTCAGCCAGTTCTTTCTGCGACCAGCCGAGTTTCTGGCGATAGTCACGCACCATGCATTTAATCGAATCATCCTGTCGGGTCATAACGTCTTCCTTGTCACAGATAAATACAGCGTGTGTTTACGGCAGACATATGTCTGGTCAAAACGTAATACCCTCTACTTATCACAGCGAATTAACAGCCGTCAAACAGACTGATGGTCGGTACATAAGGCAGCGACCGGTTCTGGTCTTCGGGCTGATCATGCCATTGCCAATCGGACGAGGGTTTGGCGAAAGAGCGGTTGACCCTGTCGGCGATGAACTCCACGCCATAAAAGCGATGATAAAACCGTTGTGCCTCTTCAATCACATCAATTTGACAGCGTTCAGGGTGAAAGGAGGTTGCCAGATGCAGCAGGCCGAGAATCCAGCGCGGGCTGCCGAAGTCCCATCCCGCGGCCGGATGCACGATGATGCGCCGCTCGCGCACCGCCTCGACATCAATCCCCAACGCCTCGCACTCCATCAGGACATCCTCCAGAGAGCACGACATAAACGCCGACATCACAATCACCTGCGGATTGAGCTGATTGAGCTTCTCGACCGTCAACCGGCGGCCGGGACGACCGCCAATGGGAAGTTGTCGGTTGAGGCTGTCACCACCGGCCAGCTCCACCAGACGATTTTCCAGGCGTCCCGGTCCGAGGGCAAACAGTGGCTTGCCCATGGCATAGTACACCCGCGGTCGCTGGGAGACTCCGGCCATCATCACCTCGATGTCATTCAACCAGCGTTCAAGGTAATCAGTTAACTGCGCCGTGGAAAAAGGGTGCCCGGCCCGACGGCCAAAATAACGTAACGCATCGAGATAACTGCGCGGATCCTGAATCTGGTGATGCAGAACCTGCAAACCATCCCCCTGCAAAAGATCCTCCCAGGCGCGCGCCACATCCTGCTGACGCGTCACCCCCAGAGCGATCAACATGGCTTCGACCATTTCCAGCGCCCGGGTCAACGGATAGCCGCCCTGAAAGTCGCCTTCCTGAAAAGCCGTCGTTGCCGCTTCCCCTTTGACGGGTAATTCAAAATCACACTGCGGGCAGCGACCTGTCTCAAGGGCCGGGCTGTGTTCGAGAAGCAGCTTCGCCCCCATGGGACCGTAGAAATCGCGCCGAATCACTTCCGCGCCGCAATCTCGACAACGGGTGTTAAGATAGGTGCTGCCGGGAGAATTAAACAAATAAACATTGTGAAGAGTCTGTTGCAGCTCCAGACAGAGAGCTTCGGCCTCGCAAATCGACGGCTCCTCATCAAGTGGCGCGCTCTCAAACGGCAGAAAACGCATCACCTGAAGAGGAATATCCGCATCAAGGTCAGCCATCCAATGCGCTAAAGCAACGACTTCATCACGATTGGAATGCTGATAAACACAGGAGATCTCAAGATGTTTTCCCGCCTGAGATACCCGCTCAATATTGCGCAGC
This sequence comes from uncultured Desulfuromonas sp., assembly GCF_963676955.1. NCBI lineage: Bacteria > Pseudomonadati > Thermodesulfobacteriota > Desulfuromonadia > Desulfuromonadales > Desulfuromonadaceae > Desulfuromonas > uncultured Desulfuromonas sp. The sequence goes on from NZ_OY781461.1 coordinate 3,376,711, forward strand.
ACCGGAGCAAGCCGCGCCCCGCCACACGCCTGATACGAAGCATCACTGAACCCCTTCATACCGAAATTGATGAAATCAAGATACGGCAACACCTGCTCAAGAGCAGAGGTACTGAAATAGCCGTTGGTGGAACAGCCGACACTCAGCCCACTTTGAAACGCCAATTTGGCCACGGCAAGAAATCGTGGAAAGGCCGCCAGGGGATCATTCATCAAAAAAACGATCCCTTCGCAGTGACAATCCAGTGCCCGATCAATCACCATCTGCGGGGTCAAAACCTCCAGGGCGGCACTGTCCCGGTTCATCTCTTTAACCAGCACCGTTGAAATACAGCCGGGGCAATCAAAATTGCAGCCGGTCGTGGTCAACTGCAAAAACTTGCTGCCGGGCCGAAAATGCAGCATGGGCATGGTTTCAATGGAGATGGGACAGGCGACCAGATAATGGTCGGGCTGCCGCTCGACCAGCCGGCCGTCACTGACGTCATAAAGCTCACAACGCCCAGTCTTGCCTTCAGCGAGGCGGCATTGATGTTCACAGATCGAACAGGTCATGTCAGTCATATGGTGCTCCCCGGTGATGCCCTGAATCCGCTGAACAAATCACGGATTCAGGTTCCTTTGGGGACTGAAAGCCCCCTTTTAAATTCGATCGTCATCCTCGCGCAGGCGGGGATCCATTCTCCATCATTGAAAGTGGATTCCCGCCTGCGCGGGAATGACGTCAAAAACATGAGTCGCATCTGAAAGTTTTGGACTTAAAGTCCATGGTTTTCTACTAGCGGACGAAAATTAAGCTGATGCGAAAAACTACGGTGACACACGAAGGAGGCCTTTAAGAAGCCATCACCGCAGCTTTCGCATCAAGCCGTTTTTTTGTGTAACGTGGCCAGAATCATGCCAATCTGCTCATCACTGAGGTCCATGCGATAAAACAGATGATAAAAAGAACGCACTTCCTCAGTCATATCCCAGTTAAACTGCTCGGGATAGAGCACGCCGGTCAGCCAGATCAGCCCCATCAGTCGGTTGATGGAGGGGGGCCGGTCAAACCAGCTGTACAGCAGCCCCGGCGGCTCGTAATAGGTGCCATTTTTCACCGCCTTGAGGCACGACCAGAACGGGTCGTCGGCCATACGGGTCAGCAACCGCTCTTCGGAGTTTCCTTCGTCGGACATCACCAGAATCACTTCCGGGTCCCAGCGCAACAGATCATCGGCACTGATCGGCGTGCGACCGCAACCACGCAATTCATAGGTTTCAGCACAATTGATGCCGCCGGCCAGATCAATGATCTCACCATGGCGTGCACCACGCGGTTCAGTCTGCAGTCCGGATGGGGTTTGTGCATAATACACGGTATGGCGGGCGGACTTGGCAATCGACGCCACGGTGCGTTGGATGATATCGAATTTCTTATCAAAGTAATCGGCCAGCGCCTCGGCGCGATCTGCGGCACCAATCACCAGCCCAACGCGTCGGATCACTTCAGCGCTACGTTCCAGAGCTCCGTCATAGATCAGGACGGGAATATCCAGTTCCTTTTGCAGGTTGTCAGCCATCTGCACTTCAGGTTCGTCGATCTTTGACAGCGTCATCGACAAGATGACATCCGGCCTTGCCTGGCGGATGGCTTCGGTGTTCAGAGTTTGCTTACCACCGCCGAACAACGCACCGAGCACGCCGAGCACCGGCAGCTCCAGATAGGATTGCGGCGCGATCTCCTGCTCAAGAGGCGACGGCGGAAAATTGTGCCCGGCAATCTTCTCCGGCGCCAGAGCATACATCAGGGCGGTAATCATCGGGTTGTAGCCGAACACTTTTTCTACATGTTCCTTGACAATGACTTTGCGTCCGGCCATATCAGTAACCAGCCGGGTTCCGGCCGGTGGCGTTGTTCCTGTATCACTCATGGGTTGACTCCTTCGTTGTTTAAAGCCTGAATCAGGCAAGATTAAATCTGTGGCATGCAGCAGCGATAACCGTGACGGCTTTCGGCGATTTCCACCTCAACACCGTACAGGCGCTGCACATTGTCCGGCGTCAGCACGCGATCGACCTGATCAAAAGCGAGCATTTCTCCATGGTCGAGCATGGCGACCCGATCAGAGCAGGCCAAAGCGTGATCCGGATAATGGGTGGTTTTCAAAAACGTGGTGCCGCGCTTGGCAAAATCGCGTAAAAAACGCAACAGTTTGATCTGATTCCCGTAATCGAGGCCGTTGACCGGCTCATCCATAAACAGAATTTCCGCTTGCTGACACAGCGCCCGTGCGATCAAGGCCAATTGCTGCTGACCGCCGCTGATGCGTGAAAACGGCTGCCCGGCCAACGCTTCAACACCAACCTGTTCCAAGGCCTCATGGGCCAGTTGGTAGTCACGCTTGCTGTAATTTGAAAAGACACCGCCATGGGCCAACCGCCCCATCAACACCACATCGAGAACGGTATAGGAAAACGGCATGTGGTGAATCTGCGGGACATAGGCGATTTTACGGGCCAGTTCCTGACGGCGATAGTCATGGATCGGCCTGCCGAACAACCTCACCTCGCCCTGCCCGCGCAACAGACCGAGTAAAATTTTCAGCAAGGTACTTTTGCCGCTGCCGTTGGGTCCCAAGAGCGACACCACCTCTCCGGCGGCCAAATTGAAATCAACACCCTGCAAAACCGGCTTGCGGCCATAGGCAAAGCGGATATTACGCGCTTCAATAACCATCAATGAAACCCTTCCCGCGCATGTTTCAGCACGATGATAAAAATCGGAATGCCCACCAGCGAAGTGAGGATGCCGATAGGGATCTCATGGGCGAACAAGGTGCGTGACAGGTTGTCGGTCACCAGCAGAAACAGCGCGCCGATCAGGGCGCTGGCCGGCAATACCTTGCGGTTATCGGCACCAAGCAGCAGCCGCGCCATGTGCGGAATGATCAGGCCGATCCAACCGATGACACCGGCCATCACCACACACAGGGCACTGACCAGGGTCGCCAGGGTGATGGCAATCGCCTTGATGCGACGCACGTTGAGTCCGAGGGACTGCGCCTCCTCATCGCCCAGGCTCAGAGCGTTGAGATATTTAGCCATCAGGGTGAGCACGGCGACGGAAAACAGCATCGGCCCGGCCAGCAGCATGATGGTGTCCTTGTCGCTGAACGACAGGCTGCCCATCAGCCAGTAGACAATGGCCGGCAAGGTGTCGTAGGGATCGGCGCTGTACTTGAGCACCGACAACAACGCAGTGAACAGCGAACTGCTGATCACCCCACCGAGAATAAGGATGATAACGCTGCGGCTGTTGCGGTAGATCAGAGAGATCATCACGGCCGTGGCCACGGCCGCCGCACCGAAGACAAACGCCGCTATCTGCACGCCCAACCACGGCAATTGCAACACCATGCCCAGGGCCGCCCCGAACGACGAACCGGCCAGCACACCGAGGATGCCCGGTGACACCAGCGGATTGACAAACATAGCCTGGAAAGTGCTCCCGGCCACAGACAGGGAGGCACCGATCACCACGGCGGCAATAATCCGCGGCAGGCGGATCTCAAATATCACACTGTATAAGGTGGCAAACTGCTGGCGTGCCACATCAGACTGACCGGTGATCAGCAACCGACTGAACTCAAGATAATTATCCCATGAGACCGGGTATTTGCCCATCAGCAGCGATGCTTGCATCGCCACCAGCACGACCACAACCAGAACAACAAACACCAGCCCCTCACGACTGAACGGCCAGCCTATGCGGTGGCAGGCGGTTTTGCGCCTCCAGACGGGACGCCACTTTTCTGAACAGGAACTATTCATCAGCGTAACTCAAAAATAATCGGTGCCGTGACCGTCAGCGCACCATGCGGCGGGGCGGCAAACGGTGCGGCATCGCGAATGGTGCGAATGGCCGCGCGATCCAACATGCGTCGCCCGCAACTGGCCAACACCGTGACCTTGTTGTCGGTGAGAGAGCCGTCCGCAGCAATCTCAAATTGGAATTTCCCTTTGCCCTCGATGTGCCACTTACGTGCCTTGAGCGGATAATGGAGATGGGCCTGCACTTGTTGCTGGACCATCAGGACATAGCGTTCCAACTCGGAAGCAGCCCGTTCACCGCGACGCGCCACACCTGGATGGGGTGCAGCCGCCTCAGATGATGCCGCGATCATCGACGGCCCCTGAACCTGTTGGGCTTCGTTGGTGACGACCGCAGCCACGACAGGGGCCGGGGAAACCACCTCAGGCGACGTAACAACCTCTTGCGCTGCGGGTGCCACCTCGGGTTCAACCGGATGCGGTTCAGGTTTCTTTTCAACCTTCGTTTTAATGACCGGAACCTCTGTTTTGACCACCTTCGGTTTGGGCGGCACAACGGCTTTCGGTGGTACAACGACAGGCGGCTCAGGCAGCGGTTGTACGCTCGGCGTCGGTACCGGTTGGCTGACCGTCGGCGCAGCGACATCCGGCGCCGGGGAAAAACTCACCAAAGTAATAGGCTGAGCCTCCACCGCCGTCGTTGTCTGCACCGGCACGGCCAGCCAGCTGTACAGGCCGACATGCACCACCGCCGACAGGGTTAAAAAGGTGGTCAACCCGGTGCTCTTTACCGCCCCCAACCCCACCGCCTTACTCGACCACAGCGGGATTGTGGCAATCAGCAACGCTTTCAGCGTCGACCACCAGGAGGATGCGGTCACATCCTGAAATTTAACGGTTCGCGGAATCATCATCCTGACTCTCCAGAGCAAAGGTGAAAAAACCGTGGCGTTTGCACAGATCAATCACGTCGACCACCACACCGTAACGGGCACCGGCATCGCTACGCACCAGCACCGGCCATTCACTGTCAGCCTGCTCAAGGTGGGCCACCAGGTCATGGCGATCCACCCGCTCATCATCCACATACAGTTGACCATGCTGATCAATACTGATGGTGATATGCGGGTCCGTTTCCGACAGGGTCGCTGCTGTCTGTGCCTTGGGCAGATTCAACTCCAACGCCTGTTGGGTAATAAAGCTTGCCGTGGCCATGAACACGATCAACAGCACCAGCACGATATCGACGAACGGCGTCATGTTGATCTGTGAGATCTCCTGATCCGGTGCCAAAGAACTGTTCATCTCGTTATTCATCGTTCTGCCTCAACAACAGCCAGGTTTGCAGCGTCTTGGAAAAAGCGTTGTAGGCGATGACCGCGGGAATGGCCACCAGCAGGCCCATGGCCGTGGCCACCAGGGCTTCGGAAATCCCGCCCATGACCACCTTGATACCCGATCCTTCCTGCAGATGAAGATCGTGGAACGCTTTGATGACGCCGAGCACGGTGCCGAACAAACCGATAAACGGCGCGTTGTTGCCGAGGGTGGCGAGAACCGTCAGCCGCTTCTGGCCGAACAGAAGCAGGTCGCGTCTGCTCAACTGACCATAGCGGCGACGCAGAAGCATAAACGCATACAGCCGTTCAAGGATCACGCCCAGAGTCACCACACTGAGCGCCAGCAGAATGTAAAGAACGAAATCGCCGCCACCGAGAAACATCTGCAATAAAGAATCACTGACCGTCATCACGCCCTTCCTCCTTCGCCAAGCGCCCGGGTTGCCGGCGGAAACATCATGCGCGTCAATTCGTCATCGTTCAGTTGCACGCCGAAAAACAGTTGAAAAAACGCTCTGGCCTTTTCTTTGACATCATAGGGATAGCGCTGCGGGTAAAACTGCGCCGCCAGCCAGTGGCCGCCGATCAGACGCATGAACGACGGCGGCCGGTCCAGCCAGTTGAACGGGGTTTTCGGCACCAGCGCCACGCGGCCCTTGCGCACCGCCGTCAACTGTTGCCACAACCGATCGTTAAACAGCTCGCGATACCACAGCGGGTTTTGCACGATAATCACGTCGGGATCATAGGCCAACAGCTGCTCCATACTGATGCTCTGCAGGCCCATCACCGTGGTCTGGTGCCCCTGATGGACATTACGTCCCCCGGCATAACGCAACGGTTCGGCGTGAAAGGACCCGGCACATTCCGTCTGCAGCCCGTCACGCCCTTCGGCGTAATAGACCCGCACCCGCTTTGCAGACGGAATCGACGCGACAAAATGCTGCAGGTCGTCCACCTCCCGCTGTGCCCAGGCGGCAAGTTGCTCACCGCGCTCGGCGCGACCGATGGCCGCACCGAGCTGACGGAACACCTGCGGATAGTTGGCGGTATCATCAATATTCACCGCCAGCGCCTTCATCCCGATTCGGTCCAGATCGCCATCAACTTTGCCCTGCAACAACGGCGTATCCCAACTGACAATCAGATCCGGCTGCTGACGCAGCACCTCTTCAAGATTGGGATGGCGGTTGCCGTGCCAGCCGCCGAGCACCGGCAGCCGGCGAAACCGTTCACTCAAAAAACGCTCATCCGCGCTGTTGGACGGATTGCGCAGCGGTGCATTGATGGCAATCAGTCCCTCGCCGCCCAACACATAGAGCAGATTGGTGATCGGTGGCGCCGTACCGTAAATCCGCTGTGGTGGGGCGTCCCCGTGGGTCCGCTGGGAGGAGCGAGCCACACAGGGAAACGCCACCAACACCATCAACACGATAGCGACACGCAGGAGCAGATGACGCATGGCTTAAAATCCGACCTGAACCGACAGCACGCCGTTGATCCCGGCCTCATCGGGCAGATACCAGGAGGTCGACGACACTTTGTCGAGATGCTGGCGATAGTCACGGTCGAGAACGTTGTTCAGTTCAAACGCCACCACCGGCGCTTTCATCCAACCCATATCGGCAAAGGCGTAGCTGACGGCCAGATTGGTCAGGGCGTAACCGGAGGTTTCCACTTCGCCGTTGACCGTGGAGATGCGATCCTGCTCGTCAACCATGACCTCCTCGATGTACCAGCTCAGACCGGTGTCACGTTGCTGCCCAACGGTCAGAGTCAGCTTTTGCGGAGCGATGTAGGCCAGAGGTTGGTCATCCATTTCGTTTTTGCCGTAGGTGTACAGATAGGCGGCTTCGACAAACAGATCCGCGCCAAAGTCGTAACCGAGCAGGGCTTCAACCCCGTAAACCGTGGCATCGTCGAGATTGACATAGCGCTTGATGGGCAACCCGGCATTGGTCCGGTACCCGGTCTGGACCAGTTCAATGTAGTCGGTGTAATCCTGGTAATAAAAAGCACTGGTGTAGTAAAGGCCGCCGATACGGCCATCAAAGCCGACGTCAACACCCCAGACACTTTCGTTGTCGAGATCCTGATTGGGCACCTGAGAACCGTTGTTGGGGTTGTTGCCGTAGGATTCGTTAAAGTACGGCGTACGACTGGCATTGGAAAGTTTCACATAGGGGATAAAGGCTGAACAAAATTCATACCCGGCCGTCGCACTGACCGACAGCAGATGATCACGTTCATCGGTGTCTTTCTGTTGCACCTGACCCAGCAGTTCCGATGGTACCAGACCGGACAAAGCCGTTGAGTTGACGTTGGAATGCACCTTGCGGCGAACAAACTCATACCCGGCCGCAACAGTGAAAAACGCCTTACCGTAAACCATGTCGTCGGCCACGTTGACCATGGTGGAGCTGATCTCGCCATCGGTGATGCCGAATGCGCTCATCCAATTGCCCCAACTCTGCGTGGCACCGTTAAACATGCGCACGCCGTTGGTGATTTCCATCTTCGTATAGCTGCCGGCGAACGACAGCAGGTGGTTGCCGAGTTCTTTTTGTGCCGAAAGCTTGCCACCACGGGTTTCGCTGTCACGGAACAACTCACGCACCTCGGGAATAGCCGCTTCCTTTTTCATGTTCATGTCGTAGTGAAGATCGCTGCCGAACAGTTGCAGATGAACGTTCTGCAGGCCACCGAGTTCGGCGTCTTTGTAGCCGATGAACAGGGTCTCCCCGTCATCGTTGGGGCGGTCGGTATAAAACCAGACACCGTTATTCTGGTAACGGGAAAACGGGTCTTCGGAATCCGCCTTGTCCTTCATGTAACGAACATAGACGTAACTGTCGTCGGTGAGCTTCACCGCCATGCGGACATTGTAATTGGACGTTTCGTATTGGGAGTGTTCAACGTCATCGCCGTCGCCGTCTTCATAATCGTCGTAATCGGACAGGCCGCCACTCACCGCGATATTGAAGCGATCATTGTAGGCACGTCCCCCCAGAGCGGCTGAAGTGCCGGAGGTGGAAAACATCGATGTTTTGGCCTTGAAGAAACCGCTGGTGACAAAATCGGCACTGTCGGCAAACTCGGGATCACTGAATTTGACCACCACGGCACCACTCATAGCGCCCATACCCAGTGTTGCCCCACTGGGACCGCGATAGACTTCCACAGTCTCCACGTCGATCAGGTTGAACAGATTGGTCGAGTCATTATGACCCGTGTTGAGACGCATCCCTTCCAGATAAACCGGCACCCCCTTGGTGCCGCGCCCGCGGATATAAGGTTCGGAGCTGTACTCACCGGACTTCTGGAATTCAACAAAAAATTCCTTGTCGAGGGCTTCGGTGAGAGACACCGGCTGCACCGGTTCTTTGCTGACGGCAATCGTTTTTTTGGGTTCCGCCAGCGTCTTAGTTACCGGAACCGACTCGGTGATCTTGACGGGATCAAGAACAACGCTGTCGTCGGCCAAAACACTTCCGACAGCACTCAGGACCATCATCACTGTGGTCAGAGAGATAAATAACGTGGATAAAAGTTTCATGAATGGTCCTCCTGCTGAAAAACATGACTGCATCGAATACACACATACACGTCATTGGCGCAACACCGGCAAAACCGCCATCAGCAGAGAAGACAAGCTGTGACCGTTTCAGTGGCACCGTGACGCGCAAACCTGTTCGCGAACGTGCTCCACCGACCATGTCTGGCCCACAGCTCTGTGGGGTCGGGTCCCGTTGATTGGGTGGAATATCCTGGCAGAGAGCCTGCCACATTGTTGCCGCAAAGCAGACAATCGCTTCGAAGGGCGGCAAAACATCCTGAAAGGAAAAACGCTTAAAGCGTCAAATGTCGTTTAAAAACTACAACATGGAAAAATATCTATCACAGCACATTTAGACAAGTCAAACGAAACTTCCTAAGAAAACCTTTATAAAGCAAGAATTTGAGCGGATTTAAACATTTTCCGCCAAAGAAACCCATCGAGATTTAAAAAAGCGTTTTGTCGTCTACAAACGACAAAAAAGCCTGCAAACCGTACACAAATGTACACAAACTCTTTAGGCCGGAAGAAAAATCAAACGTCTTTGCACAACCGTGATGAAAAATGCGTAGAGAACTTCAGGAGGGAAAACGGAAAAGGCTGGTGTAGCCACGCCATAGATCTTTGCGTGACCACACCAGATAAGAGGTTATTCGGCGGTGGTTGGGTCAATCATGGTTTCGATCTGACAAATCCGGTTGGCGGGAAAACCGCCTTGAGCGGCATGATCAAGAATCTGCTGCTCACTTTCAGCAATATAAACGCAGAAAATCTTATCTCCGCTGACATAGCTTTCCACCCATTGGATCGACGGTCCCATCTCGGTGAGAACCTCACGGGATTTACGCGCGATGGCCTGCAGTTCTTCGGCCGACACCTGACCAATGGAAGGAATCTCTCGTTCTACAACAAATTTTGGCATAACATACTCCTTATAAAGATATAAATGGATGCGAAAGAACAGAGCAGAGACCATGCCAAACCTAGAACGTTCGTTCTCAGGGGTTTTGCGGTAAACACTTCGGTGAGCAACTATGTATAATGAGGCAAAGCGTCTCAGTGTGGCTCACTGTCACACCTCATTACTGCGAATCAATGTTATAAGGGAGTCGTTATGCAACACCTGATTGAGCGCCTCAACCTGATCCCCCATCCCGAGGGAGGTTTTTATCGCGAAGTCTACCGTTCGCAGCAGATTGTCACTTCATCCGCGACAACAACCCAGCGTAGTGCCCTGACCCATATTTACTTTTTGCTCCTACGCGGCCAGGTCAGCCGATTTCATCGTGTCCTCCATGATGAGGAGTGGAACTACTATGAAGGAGCCCCACTGCGATTGGTTCGCTGGCATGATTCAACCGTTAAAGAACAGTGCATCGGCCCCGGTGCCCCAGAATACTGCACCACCATTGTCGGTGGAGATTTTCAAGCTGCAGAAAGTTGTGGCGATTACACCCTGGTGGGCTGCAGTGTGGCACCCGGTTTTGATTTTGCCGATTTTTCCTTTGCCGATGACAACCAGTGGCTGGCTCTCCCCGCATCGCTGCGCCAAAGTTATCAACGATTTCGTTAAGTTCGCCCTTTGAAATAACGCTTCAATATTGCCTTTCGCCCGACAATCTGTTTTCATGCGCAACACCGGGTTCACATATTTATACTCTGAAGCTTTTATCGAGGTAGCGATGGAAAACGCCCCCATCTTTGACGAACTGGAACATCCCTGGGAACAACTGGCTGAACTGATTGACGCCAACAATGTTGAATTGATCATTGCACTGCTTGACCAGCTCAACCCTTCCGATACGGCCCTGGCGGTATCACGTTTGAGTTCACCCCACCAAAACAGCCTACTGACTCTGCTTAGCCCTGAAGATGCCGCAGAAGTCATTGAGGACATTTCCGACTGTCAGGCCGTCGATCTGATTGAAGAGCTGGCCCCGCAACAGGCCGCCGCCATTCTTGAGGAGCTGGACAGCGATCACATCGCCGACCTGCTCGGCGAGCTTAATGAGGCTGACGCCAACGCGATCATAGATAACATGACGCCGGTCGAGGCGGAAGAAGCACGCCAGTTCCTGCAGTACGATGCCGACACCGCCGGCGGTTTGATGATTTCGGAGTATCTGGATTTCCGCAGCACCCAGACGGTGCAGCATGTTCTGGACGACTTCCAGACCAACCGCGACGAATATACCTATTATAACGTGCAATACCTCTACGTGACCGATGAGAGTAACCAGCTTGAAGGGGTGTTGCGTATGCGTGATCTGCTGTTTCCGCCACGAGAAACCAAACTTCACGAGCTGATGATCCGCACCCCCTACACCATCCATGTGAATGCCAGCCTCGATGAACTGCGCGATTTTTTTGAAGAGCACGATCTGTTCGGCGCGCCGGTGATCAATGATGACAATCAACTGCTCGGTGTCGTGTTGCCCGAAGCCGTCGAAGACGCCCGACGCAAACGCAGTGTTCATCAATTTCTCGGCTTTTCCGGGATCATCGGTGGTGAAGAATTCCGCTCCATGCCGCTGCTGTCCCGTTCAGGAAGACGCCTGTCCTGGCTGAGCCTCAACATTCTGCTCAACATCGTCGCTGCCAGCGTCATTGCCATGTATCAGGATACCCTGTCAGCCGTGATCGCCCTGGCGGTCTTTCTGCCCATGGTCAGCGACATGAGCGGCTGTTCGGGCAACCAGGCCGTTGCCGTCAGTATGCGCGAGCTATCCCTGGGGCTGATCCGTCCCGGAGAGATGTTGCGTGTTCTCGGCAAAGAAGCCAGTCTCGGCATTGTCAACGGCATCACGCTGGGCATCCTGCTTGGCATTATCGCTTATCTGTGGAAAGGCAATCCGTTTCTCGGTCTGGTCGTCGGCGGTGCTTTAGCCGTTAACACTGTCGTCGCCGTGACTCTGGGCGGGCTGATTCCACTCCTGCTCAAACGCTTGAAAATGGACCCGGCTCTGGTGTCGAGTCCGCTGCTGACCACGGTCACAGATATGTGTGGATTTTTCTTTGTGTTGAGCTTTGCCTCCATGGTGTTGGACAAACTGTAACTGCCCGCAGCGTCAAACGACCGCTCTTTTTAAGAACATAATAGAGTTCTCATCTTCCCTTAACCCGACATCGGTGAACTTGCTCCGTCTAAAAATGGGACTTAAACACCACATCAATTTATTGGGAGAACAAGGATGAGACACAGAATCATGCCCTACCGCCCTCTGCTGAATTTTTTACTGATTACCCTGACCCTGCTGCTGGTCAGTGCCTGCAGCGACAGCAACAGCTCAGCGCATCGCACGTCAGTGAAAATTCTTCACGTCAACGATGTCCACTCGCATCTCGACAGTGACAGTCTTGATCTGACGCTGGACGGCACCACCACCGAAGTCGAAGTCGGCGGCATGGCGCGGGTCGCCAGTTTGATCGACGACCTGTCCGCTGAAAACGACAACCACCTGGTGCTGCATGCCGGCGATGCGGTTCAGGGCACTCTGTACTACACCCTGTTTCAAGGCGAAGCCGATGCCGAGGTGATGAACGCCATTGGCTTTGACGCCATGTGTATCGGCAACCACGAATTCGACGATGGTGATGAATGGCTGGCCGGTTTTATCGATCAACTGGATGCACCGGTGATCAGTGCCAACATTGAAGTGGCCTCCGGAAATGTCCTGGAGGGTAAATTCTCCCCCTACATCATCAAAGAAGTCGGTGGTACGCAGGTCGGCATTATCGGCGTAACCATTGCCGGCAAGACCGAGGAATCATCTCAGCCCAGCGCTGAAGTCACCTTCCATGATGAAATTGAATCGGTTCAGGCCGCCGTTGATGAGCTGACTGCCGCCGGCATCGGCAAAATTATCGTTCTGAGCCACTACGGTTATAACAATGTCCAGACCCTGGCCACCCAGGTCAGCGATATTGATGTGATCATTGACGGCGATTCCCACACCCTGCTCGGCGATTTCTCGCCCTATGATCTGGCCGATTCGGGTGATTACCCGACCATGACCACCAATGCCGATGGCGACGACGTGTGCATTGTTCAGGCCTGGGAATACAGTAAAGTGTTGGGTGAGCTGGATGTCACTTTTGTCGGCAATGCCCTGGAAAGCTGCAGCGGGACACCGCACCTGCTGCTCGGTGATACCTTTGTGCGTGAAGATGCCGATGAAAACGAGTACACCGTGGACGGTGACGAACTGGCCGGCATCCAGGACGCCATTGCAGCCGACGACCAGTTGACCATCGCCGAAGAAGATCCCACCGTTGCGGCAATCATTGCTGATTACGCTGAAGACGTGGATGCACTGGGTGAAACCGTGATCGGTGAAGCCGGAGAAGACCTGCTGCTCAGCCGTGTACCCGGCCACGATTACTACGGCGTCAACCTGCCTCTGGGCAGTGACATCACCCCGGTGGTGGCCAAAGCGTTTTATGAGATGGACCCCAATGCCGAAATCGCCATTCAAAACGGCGGCGGCGTACGCACCAGCGTCACAAGCGGAGAAATCACCTACGATACCGCCTACACGCTGTTGCCTTTTGCCAACACCCTGTATGAAATCGAAATGTACGGTTCCGAGATCAAGCAGGTGCTGGAAGACGCCATTGAAAACATTGCCCAAGGCGGTTCCACCGGCGGCTTCCCTTATGCCTACGCCCTCAAGTACGATGTCGATGCCACCCAGGCGTTCGGCAGCCGGGTGAGCAACCTCGAATACAAAGCGCGCGGCAGTGAAAATTATGTCAGCCTGGAGGACAACACCCTCTATGTGGTCATCACCAACAGCTATACCGCTGCGGGCCGTGATGGCTACGAAACCTTCGGCACGGTTCAGGAAGAACGCGGTCTGGGCGTCGACACCTACCTCGATTATGCCCTGTCTTTCGTCAACTACGTCGAAGGGCTCACAGAAGCCGGTGAAACCCTTGTGAAGCTGCCGCCTGAAGACCACTGCATCAAGAGCTACATCGCAACACCGGATACGACGGACAACCTGTAACCGGCAATTCGATGCAACAAATAAAAAGGGTGGAGCGATGATGATCGCTCCACCCTTTTTATTCTTCGTTGTTACTTGAGTTTACCCCGGCTGATGACACACCATGCATTCCTCTTTATGAGGATGCGCTTCGGGCAGGCTCGCGACAGGATGACACCGGCGACAGCCCTGCTCCACCTCAACCCGGCGTTGGCCCTGCTCCAGTTGACTGAAGAACGCCTGATGATCCCCATCCTTCGGCACATTCGGCCCGAGTTTTTTCCCGGTACCCAGAACCACGACAATCAGAACAGCGACAGCTCCACCGGCAAAAGCCAGGTCTTTTCCAGATAGTTTCATACTCTTCCCTCATTATTGGCGGGTTTCATCCCCCAACTATACGGAGTCCTGATCGCAACCGCAATGCTCAACCCGATCACCGTTCATTGCTGCCGGATCAAACGTCTGGCAGTGTCGCACTCTTAGGCGATGACAGCTCCGGCCAGCATCTTCTTTAACGACGGCTGATTGCGAAGAATTCTGCTCACGACATAGTCCTGGTAGTCGTCAGGAAAATCATGCTCTTGCATGCCGATCAACAGATGACGCACATAATCCAGCTCAGTTTGCAGATGTTCCTGCGGATCGATCACCCGATACGTCCAGACTGAAATCGGTTCATCACTGCCACGGGTCAACACGGCAATCTGTTCGCGACGATAGGACTGCCCTTCATTTTCAATCCGATCCAGGGTCATATGGCTGTGATGGCCGAAAACCAGATGATCCGCAATCCTATAAAGCACGCCGTAAATCGCTCGTCCCGCCTCGTCAGCAACCAGATCCGCCGCGGCACAGTTATTGTGGTGACTCCACACGGTAAAATCGAGCTGATAACAGGCAACCGTGCGTGCCACACCGACAACCTGTGCGCCTCCGTCCAGACGATCCGGCCCATTGAGGCGCGCCGTGGAAAGGTTCGAGCCGTATTGAAAAACCAACGCCATTGTCAAAACCTCCTTGCCGGGTTCACAGCAGGTTGCTTTTGAGAAATCCGGCCAAAAAAAGAGCACAACACAACAGGACGCTAACGGAGAAACTTTTTGTTTGTGTTAGAATAGCAACATTTGAGCAAAAAGCGCCTCAATGTCGTATACGCTTTTCCAACAAAAACAAGGGGTTGTCATATAATTAAAGTTTGACTATATTAGTCAGGTAAATTCAATCATGCCCCTCTCAACGATGCAGAGGTTCATTCGCATGTCAAGCAGGCCAACGCAGCGACCTGCTTCATTGCTTATCCATCGAAAGGACGATTCAACATGAAAGCAGTTCAAATCAGTGACGGGATCTACTGTTTACCCGTTAACCTTGAAAGCTATCAATTGTTTGAAGGCATGTGGCCGATGCCCAACGGCATCTCCATTAACAGTTATGTGGTCCAGGGCGAAAAAACCGCGCTGATCGACCTCATCGAAGATATCAACGACAAGCCGGCCGATTTTCAGTCCGAGCTACAGTCCATTGATCTGACACCGAAGAGTTTCGACTATCTGATCATCAACCACATGGAGCCGGATCACACCAGCTGGATTCCGACCCTGATCAAAGAAAACCCCGATGTCGAAATCTATCTGACCAAAAAAGCCGCGGCAGTCCTCAACTCGTTCTTTGCCATCACCGAGCACACACATATTATCAAGGATGGTGACACACTCGATCTCGGCGGCGGCAAGGTGCTGCAGTTTTTCGAAACCCCCAACATCCACTGGCCGGAAACCATGATGACCTTTGAGCAGAGCAGCGGCACGCTGTTTTCCTGCGATGCGTTCGGCGCCTACGGTACGGTGGAAGACATTTTCTTTGACGATCAACTCACCAACGAGCAGCACGACTTCTTCCACCAGGAAGCCCTGCGTTACTACGCCAACATCGTCGCCAGCTTCTCCACGTTCGTCACCAAAGGGATCACCCGCCTTGAAGATCTCGACATCAAGGTCATCGCCCCCTCGCACGGCATCATCTGGCGAGAAAATCCCAAAGCGATCATCGACTCTTACCTCCGTTTCGCCAGTTACATGACTGGTCCGGCCGAAGAAGAGATCACCTTGATCTGGGCCAGCATGTACGGCAACACCGCCAAACTGGTCGACAGCATCATCAAAGGCGTTGAAAGCGAAGGCGTGCCCCTGCACGTCCACCGCGTGCCCGATGAGCACGTCGGCATGATCCTCGCCTCCGCATGGAAATCCTCCGGTCTGATCCTCGGCATGCCGACCTACGAGTATGAGATGTTCCCGCCCATGTCGTGGGTGCTGGATATGTTCCGCCGAAAAAAGATTCAGAACAAAAAAGTCCTGCGCTTCGGTTCCGCTGGCTGGTCCGGCGGCGCACAACGCGAGCTGGATCGCATCACGGAAAAGAACAAATGGGAATTCATGGAGCCCATCGAATGGTTCGGCGCTGCCGGGCAGGAACAACATGATCTGGCCGTGCAACGCGCTGCTGAGCTGGCACGGATGATCAAAGAAGGTTAAACCCTTTTCTTTACACAGTCACAATCAAAACAGCCCGGCCAATCAGGTCGGGCTGTTCTGTTTACAAGAATGTCCTCTGCCCCACCAATCGTCGAACTTATCTAGAAGTGCCCCCTACAGTTTAATCATCAATGATATCCAGTTTCATGATTATCCTGAATGGAATGTGATATCCATAAGGATAATTAACTTGTTTTTTCTTGTCTCTACAGGTTTTTGTGCCAATTCTAATGTTTTTATTGTAACATTGTTAGCCGAAAACGCCGATTTTCGGCGATGCCGAAATGAGATATCAAGAAACGTACTAATAACTTCTTAGGAATAAGCATTAAAAGGACGCACGATGTTATTAAGGGCTATTTTTGTAATATTTCTTTTTCTAACCAGTAGTCCCTCTTATGCATGGCAGTCAGGGAAAACAAAATATTTTCCGCTTGAATGCGATTCATTGATCAATAAAAATGCAGACAAACTTTCAATTAAAATTACTGCTGAATCAGGTTCTTATGGAACTCCGTATTTAGTTGGAACAAAAGATAATAGAGAAATATGGTCCTCACGCTTCCCAGCCGAAAAGGTCAATCTTGCAAAGTTTGACTATTCCTGTGAAGCCGACACAATTACATTATTGTCAGCTGATCCCGGTCCGAACAAAAGCACTGCTCAATTATTCCGCTGGCAAGGTAAATATGTTGAAAATATCATAAAGTTCAAAAAAGGGGTCAATACCACAGAAATATATAAAAGCATATCCGAGAACCAAGAAGATCGGTTTGTTTTCTGGGCAAAAGGCGAACAAAAAATACACATAACTTTAAGCTGCTTCATTTCACCCTACACATTGTTGTTATTTAAACCCGGATCAAAAAATGAATTTGTCAACCTTGGAGTCGCCAAGGACAAAATAGAACTTAGCTATAATTTAAGAGCAACAGGTGAATATAAAATAATTGTAAAAGATTTTGTTAAAAAAACTAATTATCGAATGAGAATTGAAATTAACTGAAATGCCTAACAAGCTAATCAACCGATCGGAATGGGCGAGCTGCTTTTCCGAAAAGCAAAATCTAATCGCGGTGTGAGCCTGAACGTAGCATCGCCGCCGGTTATCATGAACCGTTAGATTTCAAGGAATAAAATGGGACGTCCACAGAAAATACCTGCCTCCCAACTTAAACGTGTTCATCGCCTTGAACTGATGCTGGAAGAGGCCGCCAACAACGGTGAGCTAGAGAAAGCCAAGCTAGCACTTGACGAATTGAAGGTCATTCTCAGTAAATTTGACCACCGAGCGAGGATTTTACAAGGCTATTTGAAATTATACGAAGCGTCACTGGAAGCTTGGGAGTTGGGCATCGCCCAAAAGGGTTTTGAGTACGTCAGAAAAAATACATCAAAAAAAACTCGAACATATTTAGAAGCAACAGCATTATTGGCAATTGCCCACCTTCGGGAGCAAAATTTACAAAAAGCTGAACCTTTCATAGTCGAGGTCCTTAAAAACGATTCGGTAATTAAATCCAAAGAAACCAGAATACACTTCAGAAAAGAAATCATTGAACGTTTTGACCAAGAAGGCATCCTTGCTGCCCTTGCCAAGATCTTGCCAGAATCCTACGACAATGACCAAATCCATAAAGAGGCCCTAGCCCTACTTATGGAAGGAAAAAACGAAGAAGACCTGCAGGAAATCATTGGTGCTAGGGCACCACAGTCAGTAAAAGACTTTCTTTTCAAAATTGACCAATTTGGCAAAAATATTCTTCCGCACCATGAGCGCCTTTTACTCCCCAGCCCCAAAGACATTATTAACAACAGGCAAGCTGGCGGTGTAATTTTTGCCGGCATAAAAAGAAGAGCCTACAAATATATCTGCGACGAAAAATCAGAAGTTTATCAGGCTTGGGTGCATGGTGGAATTGATGCTGTACTGAGCAAAGGCTACGTTGCAAGTGCCGTCGTTGGTGCACTTACAGACGTAAAAATAGGCATGAGCAGTATAGCTGTTGGCATCTCTGCGCTATTGATGAAGCACGGCATTACCAATTTTTGCGAGAGAAATCGTCCAACCCCCATCATGGGACTAAGAAAGAAATCTAACCAATAAATCAACCGGACGGAAAAGGAAAAGGGGGCGAAAAGGAAAAGGGTAGAGTAGAGAACTGGTTCCTTCCACCACAGGTACAGCTTATCCGTTTCCGGCCCTTTCCTCTGCCGGTGCCTAAATAGCCAAACCACAGCTTCAATCGCCAGCCCTCCCTCATCAAACCGTGCGTGCGGTTTTCCCGCACACGGCTTTCCGATGTTCTTCACCGCGAGGCGTGCGCTTTCTTCCAGCCGGATGATGTGGGCACTTTGTATAAACCATAAGTCTCATACAGCCGCCGATTGCCAAATCTGGCATATCCCGCCTTACGGTTTCGGACCTTATGCCGTTTACTCAACAAAAAAGGGGTCAAAAAAAGGGGTCAAGTCTACGTTTGACGCACCTTTATGACAAGCGGGCCTTAAACATGACAAAATAGCCACTCATCAAAATCCCCAACCTCGTCACTCTCTGTTTCCCGATAAACCAACGGAACCGAAGATCACCTGACCATAGCCTCATAATAAACATTCACACGGTTCCGTCCATCAGCCTTGGCATAGTACATGGCAATATCCGCCGACTTGATCAGATCGTGTTCATCGTCGGCATGGGTTGGATAAACAGCCATACCGATACTTGAAGAAACATCAAGAACCTTGCCATCCACCACAAAGGGCTGACTCAATTCTTCCCTTATTTTTTCACCGATTTTCACGCCGTCTTCGATGGTTGCCAGAGTCGGCAGAAGAATAACAAATTCATCACCGCCGATTCGGGCAACGGAGTCTGTTTTACGGCGTAAACAGCAGCGGATACGCTCGGCAACGGCCTTAAGGAGCACATCGCCAACATGATGCCCGTATTGGTCGTTGACGGGTTTGAATTTGTCCAGATCGAGGAACAGTAGCCCAACGAGTCTTTTTTCGCGGTCTGCTTTGATCAGGGCTTGCTTTAAACGGTCAAAAAACAGGCTTCGATTCGGTAATCCGGTCAGAACATCGTAATAGGCCATTTTTTCGACCTCTTCTTCCATGATTTTCCGATCGGTAATATCGTAAAACCAGCCCAGGATGGCAGACTGATCTTCGTAGTCAACGGAGATATAAGAAGCGAGCACCCACTTGACCCACCCCTGCTCATCAGGCGCGCGCAACTCAATTAATTCATTGAGAATCTGTTCGCCATGACAAAGTTTGTGCATCATATCCGCATAAACGTCCTCATCGGGATAATACGCTGTCGTCACAACACCAAGAACCTGATCCGGAGTCGATTCGATCAGGCTGATATAACTGCTGTTGGCAAAAAGAACCTGGTTGGTTTTGACATCGGCTATGCGGGCTGCGATAGGGCTACTTTCGAGCATCTGGCGAAACCTCTGTTCGCTTTCAATCGCGTTATGCCTGAGGTAAAAATTCTCTTCAAACTGTAAGCGTAACTGTTTTGCACTTGGCAACAAAAACACCAGGAACAATGTCATCATTGTTGCCATGCCGACGGAGAACTTATCGCCAATGGAGAACAGATAGAGGATATGAGGACACAGAACGGAAAGCAGGTAACTATTGACGCAAACCCGATCAACAGCCATCGTAATGGCGGCCCCGGCACTTAAGCCGCCAACCGCAAAGGAAATATAAATTTTGTGGCTGAGACTCTCCTGTGGTGTCAAAACCACACCACCAACGCCCCACAGAATTCCGGTAATAATTGCGCCAAGGCGAAACCAGAACAGCCAGTCAGGGCTCTTCATGGAACCAAGGCGGTATTTCTTCCAGTAAATGTAGGATACCGCCCGACTGAATAACGCCAAGCCAAGCAAACCTGACCATACAAACAGGCGTTCGTGGTCAATAACAGAGGTGAAGGCAAAAATGATGATAACAAGAAGTACTGCACTGATAATGATGGAAACCGGCAGGTTGGAATAAAGAAGTCTCACCTGCACTGCCTGCAAGGTATCAGAAGTTCGTTCGTGATGAGATTGTTGTGTCAAACCCGAAAAGGGACCGACTGAGGATGGCATACGATCCACCTTTCCAGAGGAGATAAACGGCTCACCTGCTGGTTAAATCACCGACTTTTAACAGATTCATCAGAAGACCAAAGGGATTCTGACGTTACGCACTTCTGAACATGGAATAAATCTTTTCCAGGCAGTTCTACAGTCGAAAGCCAATTAAGATAGACAAATCTAACATTAGCCCTAAATTAGCATAAGCAGATATAAATTCAATACTTTTCCTTCTTGCTCATTGTTCAGCACGTGTAAAGACTGCACCGAAGATAAAACAGAAAAAGTTCAGGCAACAGAACAGGGCGTTTCGATTTAAATGGGGGGGGGTAAGAAACAAGATTCAAACGCGCGACGTCAACTTGGCAAAATTCAGATCGATCTCAAAATCGCAGAGCTCCGACTCAGTAAACGTCTGCCAGGATCGATTATCAATAGTTGCACTGCTGGAGGTTCAGGAATCTGAGGACAGCGGAAAGTTCGGCGTGCCGAATCTTTGATAAATCCTCAAACGGGATGCCTTTCGTCGGAAGCATCCCCCTTCTTTGGTGTAGAGCCAAAGGAGTGCGTACACTTGGATTTTAAAGAAAAAAAGCCTGATCCAAAGATCAGGCTTTTATAGTAAATGGAGCGGGAAACGAGATTCGAACTCGCGACGTCAACCTTGGCAAAATTGACATCGTCACTTCAATAAAAAGAAAAACACTTATAAATACTATTGTTTTCATAGTGTTACACTGAGAAATCGAAGTGACAGTTCCATTTTACACCACCTGAAATACCCCTTAAAACACCTTCCTCACCGACTCATTTGTCACAATTTTCAAAATGTAAAAGTCAATTTTTGACCTACAAAAAATTCTATACCAGCCTATTTTGAATCCAATACCACTCTCCATATGTAACGTTTTTGGGCATGAGATAATGGCTAGCACATCATGTGAGCATAAAGTTCGGCACGCCGAACAATGTGGAGCCTGTCAGCTATTGCAGCGTGGCAAGAGCACCACCCTGCATACACTGGTCTATTTCCTGTTGAGAAATAAAGGCCATATTGGTTTTGAGGTTGTTGCAAAACTCGGGATAGGTCGAAGCATCAGCCAAATAAATCTGATAGCATCCAGGAGTGAGTGGGTTCTGATCATCGCCCAACGTAGAGTTATTCCGCGCGCAGGCACCGCACATCAGCATAAAATGTACAAGATGCCAGTAGCTGGTCTTTTTGTTTTCATGGAGGAATTCCATGGAACGGTTGAGCAGTGTGGGAATAGAATCTACGTCATCCATCACACAAAGCCGTTCAAGGATGGCTTCCACATCACGATCATAAAAACGCGACACCCAGCCCAGTTCAGCAATAAGCTTCTCGGCCATAGGTTCACCTCTTCTTGTTGTAGCGTTCTACGAGCTCATCGTGGATGATAACGACAACTGCGAAAATGATATAACATCCGGCTAAAGCTATAGCATATTCCATAATCCACCTCCTCGCCTTTCCTAGCAGAATACTTCGATAGCCTCAAATTGTCGAGCCTGCCCTGCTGCGGATCTTTTCAAACACCTCTGTGTAAACAAGCACCATCTTTCCACATCAGACTGCGATAAAAAAACGCAGAGCCACATATTTTACCCACGAACTCCTCGGCTCAAAAAATTTTCGGAAAAAATCATAAAAATGGACCGCCCCGATGCACATACCCAGCAGTAAAAGCGATCTAGCTGTGTCTAAGGAGGGCCGTATGCAAGTGCAAACAGTACCATTGAACAAGATCTATCCCCACAAAACCTACCAAGACTTACAGTACGTATTGGCAAACACCTCTTACCAATTGATAGACCCGGGAATTTTAACCACGACTGCAGTCGAAGCGCTCTTGATGACTGCTCCTATTATCGTTTTACGCAAACGAGATAACTATCACTACATAGCTGGGCATCGCACTTATGTCCTTAGCAGCATCTTTTTTGAACCGGCTCAGGAAGTGCCAGTCACCATCTTAAAAGGTCTGTCTCCTCGTCTAATCAACAAATACATCTACATCGACATTTTTTTGCAACGCCTCGTCATCGGCATCCCAACGAAGGCAGACATAGGCTGTCTTTATCGATCAGTACGATCCGCGGCACCGCAAACACTCTACGACCTGATTTGCCCTGTAAGCCAAAAGCATCTCGCTCGTGCGTTAGGTTGCAGCAAAAACACGATTTTCCTACCTCCCAAAAGGACAAAGTAATGAAAATAGCTCAACTCGTTGAACGGCTTGAAATTGTCACAAATGAGGGACGAGACCTAGAAACGGCTCACAAAATTACAGTCGAAGAAATCGATGATTTTCTGATTTTTATCGATATGCCGACAGACTGTATAGGATTATCCACTGTACGTGAGGTTCTTCCGCGGCTAGTTCGCCTCATCGAGATCATCGGCAGATATTATGAGATGTCCCCTGCCACACCTTACTGGAAAATAATTGCTGAAAAGCTGAAAACCCTACCGATGTCGCCGACAAGAAACCATTGGAGACATCGGCCTGAACTTTGGGGCATGTACGAGGATTACCCAATTTACACAGCTTTGTGGGCAATACCAAAGAAAGGAGAAATATCTGAGATTTTTACTGGGCTGCTAGCGCACGCCTGCCTTGCTCGACGAATCTTGTTGGAAAGGACCAATCAAAAAAAATACCAGAATATTTTTCGCACAGCACCGACCTGCCTGAGAATGATAATGTTTAGAGAGTTTCATGACCGAGTCAGTGTTCTGAATCCTAATTGCGATACCTCTGACCTCATACACCAAATCGAAAAATCGGAATTAGGCGAACAACTCGCGCCGTTTTTGACTTTGCTGAAATACTCTCAAGGTCAAAAAGCTCCTGAACGCACCCCTCAAATGTTATCACGCTGCGATGCGATTCCTGTTGTCCATGCCTTGACAAATGATTACGACCCTGTTCAAGGTCAGGATACCCTCAAAATCGAGCTGATCGAATCCAAAATACCTCGGGACTCGCAAAACAAGCATCTTGCACCAAACGAGATACAACCCTTTGCCCCCCAGATCCAGACCTACCACTCCAGTCACCAAAATAATGCGCTGAGCCGCAAACAACTAATCTTGTTGGACCGTAACATGGCGAGTACTGCGATCCAGGCAAAAAACCAATACCTGCCTTACCAGTGGTCGTCACTAACGAACTACGAAGTAGAATGCTTTTTATCTGCAATAATAAACAAAAACCTCCATGCTCCTGACGGTGTCTACGCGCAATTAGCTATCATCTTATTTTGCGGCCAGAGCATCAAACGCAGTGCTGAGTTTATATATTATCGTGAGTTGCCAGAGAACCCCGCTCCGGGACTGCAATATGTAGATGGTGACTGGTTCTGGATCGGCAAGCCACACGAAATTCGATACGGCAACCTAAATCGTTTTCAGCCGTTCCTCGTTAAAACAACAAATTTTTCCAGAATTCGCCTGCCTGCAATTTGTTACAAATTTTTAGATGCAATTCCTACGGAGACACGGCCGGGATACCTTGTATTCCTGCAGAATTCTGATGATGTTGCATATTTCCTTTCCGATGTTTTGTCACACATCAACGGCAAAAAAAAAACGAGAATAACAGCACAAAGGTTAGAGCGATATCTGTTTGACCGTCTGACACAGATCAATAACGGCGACATGACAGCAGCCGTGTACCTGACAGGACAGGAGCACTATCTTACCAGCACAGTCATGCACTACACCGCAACGTATCATGATGATCTCGTCCAACAATATCAGTTGGTATGGCAAGACATCTTCGCAGAAGGGAAAATGCGGCCAAAGAATTGTTCAAGTCATTGTCATATGACCGGAAAAATCATTGGCTCAAAAAAAATCCCCAGAAAAAAAGCAGTCCAGACCGTCATAAATGACCTCAAAGACAACGTGAATAACCGTCGAGACGCTCTTGGCAAAAAGCCAACAATCTCTGAACTCATACGCTACCACAACGCCCTGACTCGCTATGTTGCGATCATGGTGGCATATGCAACCGGAGTACGAGCCGTACATAGCCCAATACCCAAATTCTCAGATATTGATTTTGCGAGTGGTTTTTGCGTTCTCCGGGACAAGGATAGCAGTGAGGGTTACCATACTCGGCTGATCTGGTTAGCCCCTGTCTGCTTAAGCCAGCTTCAGGCATATCAAGATCATATTAGGCTGCTCTACGCCAAAATCAGCGTCATAGACCAAAAATTCTTCTCGCGCGTTAGCATCAACAGATGCAGTGCAATCGAAAAAGAACTCCTCTTTTTTGATACACAAAAACGCTCTCGAGCCGTCACACCTAAAACCCTCCATGACTTCCGAACGCTTCCATCTGGAATCATTCTGCCTGCCAATAGCAACCGCCATCTGCTACGCTCATGGTTGCTGCGCAAGGGATGCCCTCCTGAAATCATTGACGCTTTTCTCGGCCATTGGTTTTTAGGGCAGGAGCCTTGGGGTCCATATTCCGCCCTGTCTCCAGTCCACTATCGCAAGACGCTCAATAACTATTTGCCTGATTTTTTGGGTGAGTTGGGCTTTGAGCTGATAAACGGTTTTTATGGAGGGCTCTCATGACAACGATCTCCTTACTGTCAATGTGGCATGATGTCTTGAGTATTTCTCCGGTATCCGAGCAAATTTATAGAGACCATGAGCATGTAATTGTAGCACTCGTAGCAGCTTTTCCCGGTATGTCCAAAGGTGAGGTCCATCAAGTGTTATACCGACAGGATGTGGAACGACTTTGTCGCACGCTACGGGATAAGGCCTCAGTGACCTCCTACAGTCATCGTGTCACATTTTTGGCGCTACTTCTAGAATATGGCCATAAAAATCTAAGCTGGGATGTGTATATCCCGTCAATCCCAAGCACGACAAAGCGCCCAGTCAATCCGTTCAAGGAGGGGCATTTCGGACAAGACTTAGTGAAGAAGACTCAATCTGCTCTGATTAAGGATTTATCGTCACCGGCCCCAACTAACGAGACAGCCAAAGTTGGTCAGATACTTTTGGCTGCCCTGCTCTTTGGTGGCGTTATTGAAGAAAAAAATCTTAAAAAGTTGATGTGTCACTTGCCTGAAGCTGCTGAAATGTGCTCAGGAAACAGCCTGATTCCGTTGGAAGAGGGTCAAAACGATTTAGTCCAGTACTGGATCAGCGATCCATTGACAAAAACTTTATTGGATAGAGCGGGCCTCAAAGAAGAAGATACGTTTTCTTTCAACAACGTATCTTCGGCGACAGTCATACAAAAATACTTACGTAAGTTTGGCCCGGAACTGAAGGTAAAAATAGCGGAATTACGTCAGCAGGTTAAAATCCAACTATTTTTGACGCTTCCGCCCTTTTTGGTTCATCATGCCGAGGGACAACTCTCTTCAACAGCACTGCCCATTGCAACATGGCAACGCCTTCTGACAAGTAAAGCGCTCAATCTCATACTTCAGGCAGAAGAAGTCAAACCGAGTTCTTTCCTCACCGCCTTTGACACCACAGCACCATGCACACTTTCAGCACCGGGAAGACAACAATTACTCCTCTGGAAAAAACTCCAGAAAAAGTTGGGCAGGGAAAATTCCCATGCAGAGTTTCGCCGCTCAATCGAACAATTTTTAGCACAGGAAGATGGCAACATCTATCCAGCGCTATATTATCTCTGCCAATGGGGCATCGACCTTATGCGGGCGATTTCCAAGGATGAGTTAAAAAGCTATCCATTTCGGGAGGCCTCCAAACTACGACCGAGCAGCGCACTGAAATATATGGGCGATATTGCCCGCTATCTTTTAACCGCCGCGCAAGACGATGGGCTTTTGTCATTGGATGAGCGCGAAGAGCTGGAAGACATTTACCAGGAAACGTGTTCTCTGGCCGAAAAAAACAAAATCAACAAACGGCGAAAGATCTCAGCGGTTCCCATATCTCAAAGATGCGCAGAATCTCTGCGACGCTTTCATGGATTTCTTCAATATCGCTTTGGCGCCTCCAATGTTGACTTCTCGACATTGATCCATGACGGTAAAGCGGTTCACGTCGATGCCAACCTCATCAGTTACATTGAATATGAAAGGCTGCTTGATGTCCTCAGTGGATCGGGAGAGCTCAGTCGGTTGCAACGCATACAACGTCTGGTTGTCATTCTTGGATTTCGTTGTGGCTTGCGCCGCGGTGAATGCCTGAGATTGCGGCTTTGTGATTTTCATCCAGGAGAAAATCCAGTTTTGCTTATTCGTACCAGCCACTATGGACGGACAAAAACGCGCTCATCCGCACGTCAACTGCCTCTAAAAGCATTGCTTGGTGATCAATTTCTGCAGGAATTTTTGGCCTTATATCATGATAGGAAGATGGAAAGTGCAGATCACGAAGCCCTGCTTTTGAGCGGAATTGATGATGATCACCACATTGACCCTGCCCTGATATTTACCCCGATCCGGATGGCGCTACATCAGGTAACAGGAGATAACAGTCTGCGTTACCACCATTTGCGGCATTCGTTCGCAAACTGGATCTTTTTACGGTTACTCAGGCCGGATTTTGAACCAGGGGATGCGCCTTTTTTAGATCATGATGACTTCTCTTTAGCATCATGTCAGATGCTACGTTATCACTTGCTCGGCGGCCAGAACCAGAGTCGAAAAATCCTCTCCGAAACAGCACGATTACTTGGCCATGAGAGCCCCAAGACCACCCTGCACTCTTATGTCCACATCCTCGATTGGTTGCTGGCACGTTATCTCTCGACACCACCTTGTGAACCATCACTTAGTGTTAAGGCACTCAGCACGCTGACTGGGTTGGATCAGGATAAAATTTACTACCGGCAAAGTAAGTGTCGTAAAGACCTACCCTCTGAGCACCGGTGGTATCTTTCTGACTATCTTCCTTTTGTTAAATCAAAACTCGATACATTACAAATTCCGACCACAACTCCAAATATCGCACCACTGCCAAATCACGCGATGAAATCGGAATCCTTTTTGAAATTGCAAGTTGCCATTCCTGCAGCTCTCTTCAAAATGGCTCAGGGAAAAGACATAAATAAATTGGAAAAGCAGTTTCATATTCCTGCGTCTACTCTCATAGCATGGCAATCAATGTCAGATGCCATAGCAGGGATTCTGACCTCAAGAAAAATACCCCGACATATCAACATCCAGACTCGCGAGAATGGCTATCAAGTTTTTCCACCTCCTGTTAATTCCAAGGTCGAAAAAAATCTGCAACGCCGAATTTTCATACATGTTGCAGAATTCAACCAAGAAGAGATCTTAGGGCTGAAAAAGTTCCTTTGCCATTTTTTGCAACACTACAGCATCTCAGACAAAGGGATCACTCTAAGGGACATCAACCTTGTTGGTCATTATGCTAAACGCTTACAGATCCTCGGTATTATGCAAAAAGAGATATGTGTTACGGCAGTTCTCTTCGCGCCGAAATCTATGTCTTTGCAGGAAAAGTCATCATTTTCAAAACAGACTCAGAGCGAGCTAAGCAAACAGGTTGGCCGTTCAGTGCATGTTGTCCTGAGCGAACAAGAAACTAAAAAGCAGGAACATATAACTTACACAATCAAAGTGATTGATCCGACAGATCAACGAAATGAGGAGAGAGATGGGATATTTTATGCCAATTATGGCTTCCGGTCGGCACTCTACCTGTTGGCCATCGCCTTGTTACAACCACAAGATTTAAACCGCTAAAAAACATGCTGCTGGAGAGATACGTTCCTCCAGCAGCATGTTGTATTTCACCAGTTACGCTGGCTCCTGAAACCAGGGGTCTGTAATTTGCCAACGAGTTACTCCATCATGATGGACAATCCCATTGCCGCCTTCGTCCTCAGCAAAAGCTTGCCGCTCACGATCTTTGGCCGCGCTGATTCGATCCGCGCAGCGGACCATCTCGGCCAGTGCCATGGCGGGAATCGCGCGATATCCGGAGATATGCCAACTCAGCAAATAGCGTAACGTCAAGGCCCCGGCAGGCCAGTGATTGTCAAGAATGGCTAAATGGGGAGCGAGTACTTCGAGGGTCAACAGATCATGATTCAGCAGTTGGCGCTGCTGGTAGGCCCACTGCCCTCTTCCCTGGGTGCGAACTTTACCGATGTCGTGTAACAAAGCGGCAAGAATTCCCAGTTGTTTCTCCACACCCGAAAGACCACTTGTCCAAGCCATCTGTTGAGCACATTCGAGGCTGTGTTCGAGTAAACCACCGGGGCAGGCGTGGTGATGTCGAACACTGGCGGGGAGTGACAGAAATTTTTGTATCAGCGTGTCATCACTGCACAGTGACGAGAGAAAGGCCTGCAGTGCAACATTCGTAATCTGCTGTAAAAGCTGTGACAACTGTACGGCATGACCAGGAGCATGAAACCAGCTCAATGGGATCAGATACCACGCCTCAGCGATAGGTGCATTGATAAGCTGAACCGTTTCAAGAATGACGATGGGTGTTTCATCAATGGTGTGCAAACAACCTCTGATCTTAATGTAATTGCCCGGTTGTAATGGCTGGGTCAGGGAATAATACCCTTGTCGACACAGCTGTCCTTGGATTCTCTGGTGAGCATTCTCCAGAGTCAGGATCACACAGCCAGATGGATGATCGTTGTTGGTCGGTTGAATGTCCATCACCCGGTAGCGGTCCTGAATGCGTTGCTTGGCTTTATGCTTCATAGCGCCTCTCTTTCCGGCTGGCGGGCTGAGACGATCAGGGTCTCAAAGGCGGAGCCGTCATTGCGGGTCAGGTTGGGAACAAAGCGGCTGTAGATGGTGAACAGCATCTTGGTGGTGGTATGCCCCATCTGTCGGGCAATCCATTCCGGATTCTCACCAGCTGCCAACCACAGGGTGGCTGCAGTGTGGCGGGTCTGATAGGGACGACGTTTTTTCAGGCCCAATCGTTTCAGGGTCGGATACCAGATACGCGCCGCGACATTGCTGTAATTGAGTGGAGTGCCGTTTTCCGTGCAGAACACATAGTCACTTTTTTGCTGGGTAGCGAGTTTCTGTTGTTTGAGGGCGTCATAGACCGGAACCGACATCTGGATGGTGCGAGCGGAGCCGTGGGTTTTGGTGGTTTCCACCTGCCCTTTGACCAGAGTTTCACGAATCAGGATCTCGCGCCGGTCAAAATCAACGTAGCACCATTTGAGTCCATCGACTTCGGAGGTGCGCATGCCGGTAAAGAAACGCACCAGATAGTAGTTGCGATAGTCCTGACGCACCAAGTCCAGAAACCGCCAGACTTCCTTAAGAGAGAACGGATCGACCTGTGACAGTGCAACGGGCAATTGTTTCAATCCGGTAAAAGGCGTGGTAAAGTCGTAACGGTCAGCTGCGTCAGCCAGTATCATACGCAAAGGCGTCATGATGTGGTTTATCCGGTCGGGCGACAACCTGTTTCCGTCTGTTACTTTGGCGAGTGTGGAACGGAATTTCAGGATCTCGGCTTTGGTGATGCAGCTGACTTTTTTTTCGCCAAACCTTTTGAGCAGATAGTTTTTCAAAATGCCCCGGATATTACCGGCGTAAGATTTCTTCCAGCGCACTTCGTTTTCAAACAGCCACTCTTCGACAAAGTCTTTAAACAGCGGATCATCACGGCTACCACAGCTTAGTAGTCGCTCCTGACGGGCCAGCTTCTCAAGCATCTTTGACTTTGGAAAGTAGCGCTCATAATCAAACTGTTCGAGCATGATCTCGGCATCAATCCGTTTGAGCATCTGCTCCATCTTGCGCTGGTTTTCAACGGTGTTGTTCAGGGCAGTCATTTCCCGGCAGCGTAAGCCCTGGTACATGAAATCAAAATACAGCTTGCCGGTTTCCTTGCGCACACGCACTTTACCCATGGCAGACTCCTCCGTTTGCGAGTGGAATACTTGGCAGGTCATCGTCTTTTAGCGGCTGTTTCATATCCCGCTCAATGGCGGGCCAGATAAACAACAGACGACGACCTCCAAAAGGATGGAAGTAATGTTCCCCTTCACGAAAGACACGCTTCATCAATTTTTCGCGAATATAGCGGGGTTTGTAATGGATACGTTCGGACAACTCTTCGACGGTTAGATAACTGGTTTCGCTCATAGAAATCTCCTTTTCAACCAAAACGCACATTGTTCGTATAAGGATTAAAAAAATATATCCTTACGCAACAACTCTTAAAAAGAATATACACTCATTGTTCGTATAGACAAGAAAAAAATTTAGTTGAACAACTCTGCACCAAATTCAGCGATGATTTTGTCCTTAATCGCGCGTGACCGCTCAGACCGACTACCATCCAAACGACCATAAACAATATCACGGGCGACACTATGCGAAATCTCTTCACGCCGACACCACTCGCGAAAAGAGATCCCCAAATCAATCAGATGATGTTTCACCCTTTTTTTTCTTTCCTCTACGTCCATAAAACGTATTATGCTTATTAAGTGAAGAATGTCAAACCGCATTTCGTTTGCTCATCATCTGTAAAATCAATACCTGATGACGATGCAGATAGTTCATCTGCTCAGTCGAAAGCCCCGATTTAAGCAACAAACGCACAGACAGTGATTAGAATAAAGAAACCGAAATTTTTTGAAGATGTTATTTTGCAGTCTACTGTGTTTTGGGGGTGTGCAACAACCGCCTGGCTACATCACGATTCCACAGCTTTGGACAACAAAACACCGTGGTCGCTTTGAATACGGCCACGGATAAAAAACAAGTTTTGGATTAAATTGGGCAGGTCAAAACATGAAATTATTCCCTGAAATCAGGATATATCGACATCATTTATCAAAAAACAGAAAGAAAAAAATGCCCAAGCCAACTGACATTCTTCAGGACATCGACCCCAAAAGCGCTGATTCACGAGCCAGACTCGCTCAACTAATCATGCGATTATTTGAACACTGGCAACTAAGCGATGAGGATCAGGCCGCGTTACTTGGCCTATCAACCAAAAGCCAAACGGCGCTAGAGAATTATCGTCATGGCAAACCATTAGCAAACAACATGGACTTAATCAACCGTGCTGGCCACTTACTGAGCATTCACAAGTCACTTCGGCTTCTTTATCCCCACAATATGAATATCGTTTATACTTGGATAAAGAGGCCAAACAAAGAATTCGATAACAAAAGCCCCCTTGATGTCATCAAAGAAAAACATTTCGAAGGATTACGGACAATCAGCAGCTACCTTACTGCCGCCATTGACAGGTGATCTCCGTAGTTATCCAGGCAAGTACCCATATCGCGATAGGAGCCAGGGCTAAACTGACATAGATTAAGCGGAGGTTTCCGCTAACCACAAACATCGTGTCGGATCTTTGGCGTCCTTGCACCCTTCGGCGCGAAAATACCCGACGGATTGCGCTTCGACCATAACAACGTGAGCATTTTGTCCTGTCAGTTTAAAGGTTTTACCGTGCTTCTGGGCGTATTTATTGGCAGAACACATCAGTTGTAAAATGCTGTAATCGATATCACTAACTTCAGTTAAATCAATCACGACAGAATCATTGTTTTTCAATAGTGCAAGCAGATCATCCTTAAGCTTGCGGACGACAGCAATCCCCAGGTTACCGCGGACAGCGAGGACCTGACAGGGACCTCCCTCACTATTTTGGATGCTTTTACGTTCTAATTCGTACATGGTGCCTCCCAGAAGGGCCATCAGCCGACTTTGCAAACAGAAACACAAACTCCGAGATTTCAGCTCGTTAAAATCAATGGCTCAAAAAATTCGTCATCGGAATCAAGCGCTGATAGTCCTCGTAACCTAACGAACTATCCCAGTGCCCCGTTACCATTCCGAGAGTAACTCCACCGGCATAAACAACCAAAACGACAACAGGAAAAGTCCAACGCGGCAGTGAAGCTGACCAGAGTGAAAGTTTCATCTGTACGGCCGCAGTCGGGCAGGCATCAACACAGGAAAGACAGCCAGAGCATTCAGGACTACTGACGGTTTTAAGACGGTGAACGCTCAATCGAGACGGGCAGGCGCGACTGCAAAGACCACAATCAGTACAAGTCAAAACATTGCGACGGATTTTCAACGGACTGAAAAAACTGATCAATCCCAGCAAGGCACCATAAGGGCACAGGTAGCGACACCAGAAATTTTTATAGAAAAGAGAGAGCCCCGCCAATAGAAGAAGAACAAATATGGTCGTCAGCGACATATTAGTAAAAAAGTAAAGCATTTTGACATCACTGATCGCCCAGTAGGGTGTTTGCAAAAACTGTTCAAGAGCATAAACAGGCATATCAAGTAGCAGGATTTTGACGAAAAACAGCAACAGGAGATATTTCCCCCCGCGTAACAAAAAATCCAACCATCCCCACATATGAAAACTGCGCCCGAAGAGCCACTTGCCAAACTTCCAGAGTCCCTCGGAAACGGTACCGACCGGACAGAGCCAGGAGCAAAATGATTTTTTTGCCAACAAACTCATTGCTAAAAATGTGAGAAAAAGAACCAAGGCTGCCGGATGAATCCGGTCAACCTGACCCGTATACAGCCAGTGTTTTAAACTTGCCAGCGCGCCAATGGGTAAAAACCCTTCAACGCCTGCAGGTCTATTGACAAAGAAGGACTCTCCCTTCATCGCAAAATGTCTGACAAAAAAACCAAACTGGATTCCAATAATCAAAATCCAGACAAAGAAGCTCCATTGCACAATCGAGCGTACAACCGTCATTTTTTCAATGTTCAACTTAATTTGCATGTCATTTCTCCTTTAACCTTGAGCGCCGTTCAACATGCTGAAAAACTCATCTCTCAAGGCGTCCATCGACAGCTGTGTCAAGCTGATGTATTCACCCCAGGTTTTCATGCCGTTTTTCACATTCAGATAGATTCTTTGTGGAATTTCACCAGTCTTTTTCGAGAGCAAGGTCGCTATAACCAGCTCCTGATTGGAAGCACCCGCGTTCCGAAGGTCTCGCAAAGCCCTCTGGTCGAGGATGGAATAATGAACAAAAACATCCTCAACAACAGCTTGGGCCATAAATTCTTTTGAGACACAGGCTTTCAAAGCCTGAGCCAGGGAATTTCGTTGTGTTTCAATTGTTGGTGATAAAGAGCTCAGAATGGCGCTCCATTCTCCCTGCGCCCTTTTTTGAGCTAAAAGACGTTGCGCTGGGATAGCAGCTATCTTTCCAATCCAAGAAGCAATCCAAAGATCATCGGAGGACACTCCATTTCTTTTCTGTTTTACAACCGACTTTCTGTCCGTATTAAACACTGCGGCAAAAAAGGAATTTTGCACTGACGCCAAATAATACTCATCAGCGGCGGCCGGTTGATCAGGGTTATAGCTCATGTCCTGAAAGCAATGACATGTAATCGTTGGTATGGCTGTTACTGAAAAAGGGAAAAGCAAAACCATTAAAAGACAAAAAAGGCCTCTTTTAACCATGGGGCGTCTCCTTCATGCATTGATTGTTACGGTAAAGGCCTTCCTGGCGCCTCTTTTCAGCCGTTTTACTGATCCAGGTATCTTCGACCAGGTCAAGCCCAAGCTTGCCGATCAGAATTTTCAGGTAATCGAGATGGGGGCATATTGGCGCATGATAATTATCTTTAGTGATACAAGAAGAAAGATGCACAACAATGTCCTCTTTACTGATCCCGTCACGCTTTTGTGCCTGACGTATCAAGTTCGTCAGTTTTCGATGAAGTGCTCGGCCGCAGCAACCGCCACACGTCAATGAGAGACTGCGAAAATTTATGGTTTCGGGATATACGGAAAAACCACCGGTTCGATCATGCAGAGCCTTTTCGCAATGAAAACCTGAACAACGCTCTTGAACGATGTGGCACTGTACAATCACCAGATATGTCTTTTCCTTGATCTCGGTCATTTTTTCTCTTTTCCTTTATCTTCGTGACAAATTTTCAAAACCAGTGTTTCGGATATTTCCGGTGATAAACCAGATTGTTTGTTATGAGAGCCGTCAACAGCAGGATTAACGCTCCGAGGAGCACGGGAATAACAATATATTCCGGCCCTGCGCCTCCTTGCACACCGATCAAAGCCGTGGCACCTCCCGGAGGATGCGTTGTGTGGGTTACGTTCATGACAAAAATAGCTAGCCCAACGGCCACGGCAATGGCAAGTTGGCCGGTACCCAAAAGCGCTACCACACAGACGGCAACCACAGCGGAAACAACATGTCCGGCAATCACGTTACGCGGTTGCGCCAAAGGTGAGTCTGCAGCGCCGAATAAAAGAACAGCAGAAGCTCCAAAGGAACCAATCAGCAACGGAAAATCCAACAGCTCGGTAAGCCAAAAAATGACCAAAATACCGAACGTCCCACTAAGGAAGCTCCACAAGGAATCGTGAAATGTCATCGAAGAGCGTGGCCCCACCAGAGGCGCATGGCAACGCTTAGGAAGACGCTTCAAGCAATTCGGTACCAGCATGTGGCGTTTCATCAAAACTGCGTCATGTCTTTTCGTCACGGTTGTTCCTTTCACAGTGTAGTGTTTGCGCGTGCGTTTAGCTCCGTTGCGACAACCATACCGATCTGTAAAGAAACAGCTCACCTCTGCAGGAATTTAAAGCTTCCTACATTTTCATTCATGGATACAGCAACTTACAACGAAAGAAAAAATATCTACGTATTATATAAAAGCTTGATCTCAATCACATAGATATGTCACGATGCCTAAAATGTTACGAATCCGTAACGTTTAAAAGAAGATTTTGCGGAGGATTCTTTGGACTCTTTTAAGATGATGGATATTTCTGTTTTTCAGACCATTTTAGCAAGCATGGGAGAGGGTCTGGTTTTTGCTGATCAGGATGACACGATCCGCTTCATCAATGCCGCAGCCGAAAAGATCCGCGGTATCCGCGCGCACAAATTTCTTGGTCGACAACTTTTGGATATGCACACCCCGCGAGCCAGAGCGCCCCTATCCCAATTGTTAATCAAGTTGAAGAAAGGCGAACTCAATCATTCCACGCGTACGATTCGAGTGAAAAAAAAATTCTTTGAAAATACCTACTACCCAATCCGCAATAGCTCTGGAGTTTATACCGGCACTTTGATGGTCAGCCGAGATGTCACTGAAAAAAGCCAACTAAAAGATGAAAACGAGAAATTACGTCGCCAGCTTCTGGCCGGAGAGGGCCTTGCCGGAATGATGGGCAAAAGCGCTGCAATGAAAACCGTCTTCAAGACCATTTTGGCGACAGCCAAACTTGATTCTACCATGTTAATTACCGGCGAAAGTGGTACCGGCAAAGAACTGGTTGCCCGGG
This sequence comes from uncultured Desulfuromonas sp., assembly GCF_963676955.1. Classification (NCBI taxonomy): domain Bacteria; kingdom Pseudomonadati; phylum Thermodesulfobacteriota; class Desulfuromonadia; order Desulfuromonadales; family Desulfuromonadaceae; genus Desulfuromonas; species uncultured Desulfuromonas sp. The sequence continues at coordinate 3,412,360 of NZ_OY781461.1, forward strand.
CGTTACATGAATTGAGCACCAGAAAAAACGGACCCATGATTAACATCAACTGTGCCGCGCTTCCAGAGAACCTCCTTGAGGCAGAACTCTTCGGCTATGAAAAAGGCTCGTTTACTGGAGCAGGTCAGGCGCGTTCTGGTAAATTTGAACAAGCCGATGGTGGCACCCTCTTTCTGGATGAAATTGGCGAAATGTCCTTGTCCGCCCAAACAAAACTACTGCGGGTGTTACAAGAAAAGAAGGTGCAACGGATCGGGGGAGAAAAAGAGATCCGTATCAATGTTCGTATTGTTGCGGCCACCAACAGAGATTTGCGTGAAGAGATGGAAAAAGGCCATTTCAGAGAGGATTTGTTTTTCCGACTCAATGTCATACCGGTTCAACTACCACCGCTTCGGGAACGACGTGAAGATATTTTGCCGCTAGCCAATCTTTTTCTCGCTAAATTCTCCACCGCGATGCATAAACCCCTGAAAAAGATGCGTAAAGAAACCATCCAGGCACTTCTGCGCTACCCTTTCCCTGGCAACATCCGTGAACTTGAAAATGTTTTAGAACGCGCAGTAGCGCTTTGTCAGGATGGCGACCTCGCTCCTGAAGATTTACCGGATGAAATCACGCGGACCGCCGCCACTGTTTCACAGGGGGCAGCCCTTATGGACGAGGGACTGACAGTGACTATGCAACACCTAGAACAGCAGATCGTTAGCGACGCTATACGCCGAGCGAACGGCAGAAAAAATGAGGCGGCAAAGCTGTTAAAAATATCGCGAAAAACATTGTGGGAAAAACTGAAAAAATGGCAAGAAGCGTAACGATCTCCACCCACCACGTTACGTTCTCGTAACATTCCACAACCAGCAACAGACTCAACCTTTCCTCAACCGCAAGAAAAAAAACGTTTAATTTTCAACAACATTCCTTACCGACCTTAGTTTTGGCACGCCCTATGCCAGAGGGACCGACAACAGAATCTAGCTGCACGTGGAGAGAACCACCACGTTTGCTGTCACCCTTGCCCATCAAGAAAGGTCCGGAAGCATGCCTAAGAAACATTTTTTCAGTGCCAGATTACGCGTATCGCTATTCCTTTTGTTTCTGCTCTCTGCCATCATGATTGCTGTGAATGGCAACACAATAACGTCAGCCCATAATACTCGTGGAATTCCAACAAAAGGCCTAACAACTATTGAGCTTGGGAAAACCTACCCAGCACAATATGAGTCTTGGAAAGCGACAGCCGAGCCAACGCCTGCGGACAAAAGTAAATATAAGCGTGGCTATGACACAGACGGCATCCTTTACAGCAAAATTGATGAGTACCCCTACTTGGCTTTGTTACTGAATGGCTGGGGGTACGGAGCTGAATTTACCGAACCACGTGGGCATGTGTACATGATTGAAGACCAAGTGGATATTGAGCCAACCCGTCTCAAAGCAGGAGGCTCGTGTTTAAGCTGTAAAACACCATATGCCCAAGATTTGCAGACTGAATTGGGTGAGGACTACTTCAAAAAATCGTATGCTGAATTACGTGATGATATCCCGGCTCAAGACCAATTATTGGGAGTGACTTGTGTTGATTGTCATAACACGGACGATCTGTCTCTCAAAATCTCTCGCGGTTTTACTCTGGGCAAAGCCCTGCCCCAGATTGGAAAGCAACCGTCCGATTTATCCAATCAGGATAAACGATCTCTAGTGTGTGCACAGTGTCACGTCACCTACACCATGCCGAAAAATGCGCAAATGAAGACAACAGATGTTCTTTTCCCATGGTCCGGGAGCCAGTGGGGAAACATCAGTGTTGAAAACATTATTGCCACGATCAAATCCGATCCCACCTATAAAGAGTGGACGCAAAGCGTGACGGGATTCAAACTCGGCTTTGTGCGTCACCCGGAGTTTGAATTTTTCTCCAAAGACAGTCCACACTGGCAAGCGGGTTTATCCTGTGCAGACTGCCACATGCCGAGTACAGATGCAGCGGACCAAACAATTTCCGACCATCGGATCATGAGTCCGTTAAAAAACGACCTAACAGCTTGTGCGGCCTGTCACACTGAAGAACCCAATAGCCTGCGGGAGATGGTTTTTGCCATTCAGGACAACACGGCAACGGCAATGATCAACACAGGCTACGCCCTGGCTGGGGTGGCAAAGCTTTTTGAGCTGGCTCATCACAGCTCCGCAGCAGGAACCATTACCACCACTTCTTTCTATCAGCAGGCAAAAGAGGCCTATGAACAGGCTTTTTACCGCTTGATGTTTATCCAAAACGAAAACTCCACCGGATTTCACAACCCGCCGGAAGCTACTCGCATCCTGAACGATACCGAAAAGTACACAAATACTGCAGAACGCTTACTCCGTGAGGCCATCATCACATCAGGAATAACGATTCCAGAGATTGTTGATTTGGAGTTGGACCAGTACCTGTATAACCGTGGAAATAAGAAACTGAACTTCAACCCCGACATGGAAATTGTACTGCCACAGACACCTCATTATCCCGATAGTCTGTCGGAAGAGCCCCATCAAATAAAACTTCCGTCTGCGAACGCTGCATTGCCACAGTAAAAAAACTAAGACACCTAATTTTAGAAAAGGTATCCCCACGTCGTTGGGGATACCTCACGAATTGACACGATTAGGTTTGGATATAAGATTCTTTGGGGAGAGTTTGAATAAACTGTCCGCCATCATCCATATGTAATTTTTTTGATTTGTATCAATTTCTTCTTTTCCTATTTGCGTCATAGTGGCCTCAAGAAACGCCGATGACGGATAACACGTAACAACAAAACGTATCCTTAACACTCAATCAAACCAGGAGAGAATCACATGAGTATGTTTTGTTTTCAATGTCAGGAAGCCGCGAAAGGAACCGGTTGCACCATCGCCGGCGTCTGCGGAAAAAAAGAGGACACCGCAGGACTGCAGGACCTATTAGTCTACAACTTGAAGGGTTTGGCCGTTGTCGCCGAAGAGGCAAAATCACAGAACAAACTGGATGAGTCCATCGGCTTGTTCATCTGCCAAGCCCTGTTTGCCACCATTACCAACGCCAACTTTGACAACCAGCGCATCAAAGAACTCATCAAGGCCACCATTGCCAAGCGGGATGCCCTGAAACTGGCCATTGGCTTCAATAGTGATGCCAACGTCACCAACTGGAACGGAACTGAATCCGAGTACGCTGCAAAAGCGGCGCAGGTCGGCGTCCTTTCACAGCCCAACGAAGACGTACGCTCATTGCGTGAATTGCTCATTTACGGCCTGAAGGGCATGGCCGCCTACACGGATCATGCGGCCATGTTGGGTTTCCAGAACCGTGATATTTATGAATTCATGATTTCAGCACTGGCTGGCACGACACGCGAGCTGGGTGTCGAAGAAATGATTGGCCAAGTGCTTAAATGCGGAGAAGTGGCCGTGACAGCCATGGCCTTACTGGACGAAGCCAACACGTCAACCTATGGCAATCCGGAGATCACCAAGGTCAATATCGGGGTGCGCAACAACCCCGGCATTCTCATTTCCGGCCACGACCTTAAAGACATGGAAGAGCTGCTTAAGCAGACCGAAGGTACCGGCGTTGATGTCTATACGCACAGTGAGATGCTGCCGGCAAACTACTATCCAGAATTCAAGAAATACGATCACTTTGTCGGTAACTATGGCAATGCCTGGTGGCAGCAGGACAAGGAGTTCACTTCTTTCAACGGACCGATTCTGATGACAACCAACTGCATCACTCCGGTCAAGGACGCCTACCGAGACCGGATCTACACCACCGGCATGGCCGGCTGGCCTGGAGTCACCCATATCGCGGAACGCCCTGATGGTGGCAACAAAGATTTCTCCGAGATCATCGAGAAAGCGAAAAGCTGTCCGGCTCCGGTGGAGATTGAAACCGGGGAAATTGTCGGAGGGTTTGCTCACGCCCAGGTCATGGCTCTGGCAGACAAAGTTGTTGACGCGGTTAAATCGGGAGCCATCAAGCGTTTTGTCGTCATGGCGGGATGTGATGGTCGCCATACCAGCCGCAGCTATTTTACCGAAGTTGCCCAAGAGCTACCACAAGACGCGGTTATCCTAACCGCCGGGTGTGCAAAATACCGTTACAACAAGCTTGATCTCGGGGATATTGGCGGCATTCCCCGTGTGCTTGATGCCGGTCAGTGCAATGACTCATACTCTCTGGCCTACATCGCACTGAAGCTTAAAGAGGTCTTCGAACTCGACGACATCAATGACCTGCCCATTTCCTATGACATCGCCTGGTATGAACAAAAAGCCGTCGTCGTGTTGCTGGCGCTGCTTCATCTCGGTGTGAAACACATCCGCCTCGGACCGACATTGCCAGCATTCCTGTCGCCCAATGTCGCCAAGGTGTTGGTCGAAAATTTTGATATCAAGCCGATCGGTGAAGTTAAAACCGATGTCGCCGCGATCATGGCTGGAAAATGAAACTTAAGCTAGCCAATAGAACATAAAACTCTCACGAGCGGGCAGACAGGTACTGCCCGCTTTTTTTAAACACTAAGTGAATTATGATTCACATAGTGTTTAACTGCTTGTGCTTTTCTAAAACGATTAAATCACGCAAGAAAGAAAGGTCCATATGAAAAAAATGATCATTTCTGGTCTGATTGTTTGTGTTATAGGTGCCGCTGGTTTTATGGTCGTTCAAAAAAAACACCAACTGGCAAAGGCAACACAAATCACCCAGCGGCCAGTCGCCGTTAGAATGGCAGAAGTAAAACGCGGATCATTAATCCTGGGCCATTCCTACTTATCCGAAGTTGAAGCGGAACGAGTCTGCAAAGTTTCAAGTAGAGTCACATCGTCCATTGTCAAAATTGCCGTTACAGAGGGAGATCAAGTTCATCAGGGACAACCCCTGATTCAACTCGATGATAGCGAATCAAAGGCCATTGTTGCTGAGACACAAGCTCAATTAAAAGAACGTCAGGCACAATTTACAGCATTGAAAACAACGCTGGAGTCGCAAAAAAAGAATCTGATTTTCTGGCAAAAGGAAGCAAAACGAGATCGTTATCTGGCAGAACAAGGAGCAATCGCCAAAGCTCAGGCAGACGCCACCATTGACCGTTTAGATGAAACAAAGGGGCGCGTCAATGCAACAGAATATTCTCTCCAGGCTATAGAAGCACAAATAAGCGCCGCAGAGAAAAGGCTGAATCAAGCCTCTATCAGGTTATCATATGCGACACTAACAGCACCATTTGCGGGAGTGATCAGAAATCGGATAGCTGACCCCGGCGACCTTGCGACTCCCGGCACCGTCCTTATGGAAGTGGAGGATGACAGTACTTCAAAGCTGGTTTTCACTGTCCCCCAAGATGAAACCCATTTGATCCATTGCGGAACCAGCGTTACGACCAAAGGGCTGCCAACCAGTACTAATCTCCACATTTCCAGAATCCATCCAGCATTAAATCAAGACCGAACACTAACAGTAGAAGTCGACCTTCCCTCCGACCTTTCGATACGAGCAGGACGTTATCTTCCCGTGGACGTTGCCTTTGAGACTCTGGAAGATGTGCTGCTGGTGCCAGAAGGCTGTCTTATACCAATACCTCAGGGAAAAACCGCTGTGTTTATTGTCGAAGATGGTGTGACTCATCCTGTCGTTGTTCAATGTCTCGCCGTTAAGGATAACATGGCTGCGATAGAGGGAATTCCCGTTGGCACAAAAGTTGTGCAATCGACATTTTTAGGCTGGAACCGCCTTGCGGGTGGTGAACGGGTTGAGGTAGTGGAATGAGTCTGCCTGAATTTTCACTGAAAAGTCCATATATCATCATTGCTCTAGCTCTGATCATCTTCAGTCTCGGAAGTTTTGCTTTTTGGAAAGTGCCTACCGACCTGTTTCCCGAGACCGTTCCGCCACAGGTTACGATTGTGACCTATCAAGCTGGAGCAGCGGCTCGCGATGTCGCAAATAACATCACCCGGATCATCGAAAAAGAGTTGGCCAGCCTGTCGGGACTTAAAAGAATCGTTTCAACATCGCGCGATGAGGTTTCTTCTATCAATGTCCAGTTCGTCTATGCAAAACCCATCGGCGAAGCTGTTGTTGATGTTGAGAATGCCATTTCCAGAATCCGCGGCACGTTACCACATGACATTTCAGAGCCCAGACTCTACCGCATTACTGACGCCACACGCGCTCTGGTTACCTTGGCCTTAAGTCCCGCCACAAACAGCCCTAAAAATCTGGCAGATATCAGACTGCTGGCAGAAAATGATTTAAAAGACCGCCTTCTCGCCATTTCAGGGATCGGAGATGTTCAGGTTTTCGGTGGAGATCGCCACGAAGTCGAAGTTCGCGTTAATCGTAATGCTCTGGAGGCTCATGACCTGACTCTGAATCATGTCGTCAACCTGTTGGCGCGTCAAAATATCAGTGCGCCCGGTGGTACCGTTTATACAAACAGCAAAGAGTATCAAATTCGCATCTCCGGTGAATTTGATCAACTGAGCGCGTTAAAAGATCTTTCTCTGCGAACACCTGAAGAAGGAACAATTTTCCTGCGCAATATTGCTTCGGTAAAACTCGCCAATGCTGATCGACGCAGTATCTATCACGGCAATGGCATAAATGCTGTTGCCGTCAATATACTCCGGCCAGAAAAAGGGAGAACCGTTGAAGCCATCAACAATTTGAAACACGCGCTGCCGGATATCCAGCGCAGCTACCCCGACATCAATTTCGCAATCACAGAGGACCAACAACCCCTGATTGATCTTAATGTCAGCGGTATGCGCTCATCATTATGGCAAGCCGTCGTTCTGACCGTGCTGGTGATCTTTTTATTTCTGTCAAATATCCGAGCCGCAGGAGTTGTCAGTGTTGCAATCCCTCTTTCCTTCCTTTCAGCGATGGTGGTTCTCTGGTTCAGTCCCTATACCCTTAACATGGTCACATTGTCGGGACTGATTATCGCTGTCGGAATGGTTGTCGATGCCTCCGTCGTCGTATTGGAAAATATCTACCGTCATCATCACAGCGATTGGGCCTTATCCCCTCAAGATGCCGCAATTTTTGGCACCCGACAGGTTGCCGCTCCGATTACAGCCGGGATGTTGACAACGGTGGTCGTGTTACTGCCGGTTCTCTTTACCGGAGGGTATACCGGCACCATCATGAAACCGCTCAATACCATGATTATTGCCACCCTAGTCGCATCACTGTTGATCTCATTGACGGTTATTCCAATTATGGCCTCCCGTCTCCTCAATCAAACAGAAGAGCGTGGCAAAACTCCATGCTTCCCCGGCAAGCAAATGACAACAATATTAGAAAGGCTGACCGCCTTTTATTTAAGCTTGGTCAAAACAGCCCTGAATCATCGGACCCTGGTGCTTGCACTAACGCTTGTTTTCTTGATTTTGACCATGCGCCTTGTAAAACCGCTCCTAGGTGAAGAACAGATGCCACCCATGGACACTGGAATTGCAATTATTGAATTTGACACCGATTCCTCCTCGCCACCTGAACAAGTCGAGGCGGTCTTATCACGTATAGAAGAGATGTTAAATAAAACAACCGAGGTCAAATCTATTTCGGCAATGGTTGGATCAGAGATTGATGCCATCAGTTTTGGTGGTGGCGGCAGCACAGCTCAATCTGGAAAAATAACCGTTAACTTATTGCCCCGAACAAAACGCCAAAGAACCATCTGGCAGATTGAGGAGAATTGGCGCCAACAGTTACGATTGATCGACGGCATCAAATCTTTTCGCGTTTCAGAATATGGCGCGACACCTGTCTCAACAACCAAAGCCCCTTTCAACGTCCTGCTCTCCGGTCCGGATACCAAGGTATTAGATCATTTAGCTGAAAAGGTAATGCAACGGATGCGAAATATTCCAGGATTGCAGGATATGCGACGGACATGGCATCAGGACAAAATAGAACAGCAAATCATTGTAGATCCGGAACTCGCCCGTCTTTACGACACATCACCAGCCTCAGTGGCTAAAGATCTACGCACAGCAATCCAGGGCCAAGTCGCATCAACCATGGCTTTAGAGGGTTTTCTCGATATCCCAATCCGGGTCCGTTACCGTCCAGAACAGATCCAGAGTATCTCTCAACTCAAACAGGTCTCCATCCCAACCTGCTATGGATCAACTCCGTTGAGCAATATGGCCCAGATAGAAAAACGCTACGATCAGCCCTATATTACCCGGGAAAACCTCACCAACACGATTGACATTACCGGAGGAAATAAAATTCTGACCATTGCTCAGGTGACACGTCTGGCTCAACAGCAGCTCCAGGATATTGAACTTCCCGCCGGCTATTCCATGGAAATGGCTGGTACAGTTCGCGACATGAATGAAAGTCAGCACGAACTGTGGCAAGCATTATTTATCGGACTGGTCCTGCTCTTCATCCTGCTGGTGGCACTATTCAAATCATTTATTCATCCATGGACCATCATGCTCTCTATCCCGTTGGCCGCTGCAGGGGCCATGTGGGGATTGCTGGCGTTCAATAAACCCTTTTGCATGCCTGCTCTGATGGGAATCATTCTGTTGGGAGGGACCATTGTCAACAATGCGATCCTGATGCTCGACTTCATTCTTGATGCACGACACTCGGGCACTCCAAAAGATGACGCCATACTACAATCCGTAGAATTACGACTACGGCCAATTTTGATGACTGCAGTATCCACTGTCATCGGTTTTTCTCCGTTGATTTTTGAGATGGCGGTTGGACTTGAAAGGATGAGCCCGCTTGGGATTGCTGCGGCCAGTGGATTATTGTTCGGCACCATCATTACCCTGGTTATCATCCCGGTAATCTATTCATCACTGGATTCGCTTACAGCCCGTTTAAAGGCATTACGACATAAAAAGAAGATATCATCTGGTCTGGGAGCCCTTCTGCTACTCTTGTCTCTTGGGGGGAATGAGGTCCAAGCAAGCCATCAGCCGCAGGTCCTTTCCCTCGAACAAGCCATCGAGATCGCTCTTCAGAACAATCCGGATATTCGAAAAATACAGGCCAAGGTTGATTTCTATAAAGGAGAGACACTTGTTTCCTCGTCCCCCTTAGAGCCGCAAATCAATCTGAACGGTACAGTCAGCAGCTCTCGGGAGGAACATGCTCTGGTACCAGGGCTGGCCCCCGCAAACCAAAGCTTTGATAAAGAACTCTTTCAGGCCTCACTATCAGCCCGCTATTTACTGGTTGATTTTGGACGAACCCGGGCAGCGATAAATGCTGCGCTCAGTAACAAAGAGTCGAGTCGTTTTCTCAAAGAAAGGCAGCAACAGGAGACGACCTTTGCTGTTGCACAAGAATATCTGACCATCGTGGCTCTTGACGATTTGATCCAGGCAACACAGGCCTCTCATAAAAGCCTCATAGCTTTGGCACAAGACACCGATCAATTAATTTCTCAGGGGAAAGTCGCGGTTATTGACCGCCTGAAAATCCAACTCCAGCAAGCCGAACTGGTCAACATATTAGCTGAATATCGGGGTCTGAAACGAATACATAGAGCTCTACTGGCTGAAATCATGGGTATCGAAGGAAGTCTTCCTGAACTGATGGCCACACCCGATATTCCTGGAGCACTGGCTGTTTCTTCGTCGCCAATAATCCGGTTTAAAACTGATTCTCGCACGGACATCATCGCACTAAAAAAAGCTGTTGAGGCGTCACAATTCAACGTAGAGGCAGCCAGATTACAGTTTCGCCCAGAGATAGAACTTTGGGGAAGTGCCGGAATTTATGGAGGCGATACCCCCATGGACTCAACTGGCCAATCCGCAGATAAAAAATGGCAGGAGGACATGACTCTTGGACTTCGCCTCACCATCCCGATTTGGGATGGCCACTTGAGAAAAGGCAAGTTGATCCAGGCCAAAGCGACCCAAGAGATAGCCACACAGGAACTTACACGAAAGAGACTGGCTGTAAATAAAGAAATGGAAGCAGCTCTTTGCGATCTTGAAAGTGCCACCACAAAACTCAAGGTATCCCAACAGATGTCTGCTCTTGCCCAAGAAACACTGAGGCTTGAGCAGCTCAAATACGCCGTGGGTAAAGGAATCATAACGTCGGTATTGGAGTGCGAGGCAGACGTACTAGAAGCTCAAAGCCTAGTCGCACAGTCTGAAACAGCCGTTGTCATCGCAAGATTGTCCCTCTGTCTTGCTCGTGGAGAAATCAATATTGTTGGCTTTACTGAGTAAAGCCAACAATATTGCAAATGTGCAGGGATATCATCACGAAACATTGTACGGAATGGTTAAAAGGGATTTCTGATTCAGAAAAAATAACGCCAGAGCCAGTCCAGTCGTCCCCGTTTAACGAAGTTTATGCCACTGAATTTCATCACCTGGCGAATACGCTCTCGCATTTCAGAACGGTAACAATGCACTGGGCAGTCCTTGCAAGCCGGTTTTGGATCCAACAGACACTGCTGTAACCTCTTCAGAGCGTAATCAAGAAGTTCAGCGCATTCAGTGCAATAGTGCCGGCCCTGCTCTTCGCGCACAACAGAGCCCCCCGCGTTGAGATGATTCTGTCGGCAAAACGTGGCAATGAAGACACGCAGCACTTTTTCATCTTTGGCAAGCCGTTTCGCAGAAGTCATCTCTGCATCACACCTCGATTCCCGCCGCCTGAATGGCGCTGGGGTCGTGGGCATGACAGGGGGTGACCGCATAAACCATACCGCACTGCGGGCACTTGCCTTCAAAGGTGGTCATCTCAAAAGGCGTCTGACACTCCTGACAGGTTAGCGTCACGGCTGCGGGCATGGCCTGAGGGCTGAAGCCCATGGCGCGCACTTTGTTCAAAACATCCATTCCGCTGTTAAAATGTGCACTACATCCATCATGCATGATGTTGTCTCCTTGGTTAATTTTTTAAAGAACGTCCAGGGTCTCCCCCTGGCGAATCCGATGACGTAACGCCATCAGTTGTTGATCCAGTTGTTCGAGTTGCTTGAGGTTGGCCCGTTCCGCATCGCTGGTGTCAATGATCCGCGCCACGCCGCCATGACGGATCACCAGCCTCCGCTGCCCCATCAGGGCCAGGATCGGGTCATGGGTTGCCATAAGGACAATCTTCTCCTCACGCACCAGCAACGCCAGGGCTTTTTTACGATCAATCCCGGCATTTTCGATCTCGTCGATCAGCACAATGGGCGACTGGCTGAGGATCGCCGTGTCGGCAATCATCAGTGCCCGTGACTGGCCACCACTGAGTGAAGTAATCGGCGTGTCGCCGTCAAAAGGTTCCCCGGCCAGTTCATTGGCCTGGGCAATAATCTTCTTCACTTTGGTCGCACTGTCGGGAACAAAACGACTCTCCGCATGAATCCGAATAAACTCTTCAACGCTCAGGTCCATGACAAAGTTCATGTTCTGCGACAACTGGGCAACCAGTTTATGCTCGGTGGAAAAACGCCACGTGGGATCAGGAACGGCTCCGTTGACCAAGATCTGGCGCCCGGTCGGTGTGTCGCCCTGCGCCACCCATTCAATATCAGCCAGCAGACGACTTTTTCCGGAACCGGTCGGACCGACAATGCACACCACCTGTCCGGGTTTCAACTCCAGTTCAAAGTTTTCCGCGTCACCCTGTTTGTTGAAGCCTCCTTTGATGGTCAGCGACTGCACCTGCTCCTGAGTCGAGGACAACCCTTCCATCCCCTCGACATAGCTGACCAGTGCCTGGCAAAAAGCCTCGCGGTCAAGGCCGAGATCTTCAAGCTGTTCGCTAGCCAATGCCGCAATATAGTCGGCAAGGCTCTGCTCCGCAGCGGGCAGGGTCAGGGCAAAGGAATCAAAAAAGTCACGGAGATACGCGGCCTGTGACTCCACCTCAGCAAAGGGGCGGTTAAGCAGTTGATCGCGGGTCATGCGTCACCTCCCAGATCCATTTTGCGCACATTGCCCATCTGGTGTTGTTCACCGATGCGCGTCTCGCCCAGACAATAGGAGCACAGGGCCGACGGCATGGAAAAGCGCAGCTTCTTACCGGTCAGCGTGGCATGGTCTTCGCCGGTGACCAGAAGGGTCGACAACTCAAATGCGCCCTGGCCGGTGATGCCATTGACATGCAGGATGGTCGCCTTAGGATTGACCTGGCGCACCCGCGAGGCAAACACTTCGCGTTCGGCCTGGGAAACAATATCGCCCTTGGTGATCACCACGATATCTGCGGCTTTGAGCATGGGACCGATTTTTTTCGGCGTGCCGATACCACTGAGATTGTCAATGACACACACGGCCGTCACCCCCTGGATATGCGGGGCGCAGCGGTTGCACAAGCCAGCGCTCTCACTGATCAGCAGATCGAGTCCCTGCTCCTGGCCCCAGCTCATGCAGGCTTCGACATTACTGACGAAGTAATGATCCGGACATAACGCACCGGAAAGCCCTTTGCGCACGGCAATGCCACGCCGCGCATAGAGCTGATCATCCTCGGTGACCAGGCAATCGAACTTGACCACACCGATGGTGTGACCACGCTGTTTCAACGCATCGATGGCCTGGAGGATCACCGCGGTTTTTCCCGATGAGGGCGGCCCGGAAACCGTGAGAAATTTCATGCGTCACCTCCGGCCACCGCCCGATTGAATACCGCCTCAGCATGGCGGATCAGACCGGCAATATCCTGTTCATAGATATAATCCCAGCCCAACCATTTCCATGGTGCGCTAGTAGGCAAGCTGTTTTGGACTGTGGGATTTAAAGAAGGAAACAGGCCCTTCTGGGCAAGAATCGTCCCCACTTCTTCGCCGGCAAGCAGATCCGCCAAGGGGCGAAGTTCATCAAGGCGCTCACTTTTAGCCAGCATGAAGATCGGGCTGATAATCGCACCATCCTCGGGCCAAACAATCTCCACCGATGGCACGTGCGTGGCCATGCGGGTAAAGAAGTAGGGCAAAATCGTCACCAGTGGCTTGTCGTCCTGCTGGCGCGATGCCGTCTTGACCATCTGCGCCGGATGCAGCGAACTGAGCATGGAACGACCCAGCCGCTCAATACCTTCGTCGCCAAACTCCTTGTGAAGGGTCAGCAGGATGGCATTGAACAGATCAAAATCACCCACCGGCAAGGAGATCTTCCCGGCATAGATCGGGTCGAGGATATCCGCCCAGGTGCGCGGCACCGGCAGCTCGCCCAACTGTTGTTTATCGACCATGAAGACGGCCGGAACCACCGAAATCATTGAATAGGCGTGCTGCGGATCAGCCAGAGTCAAGCCGTCAAAGTCCGCATTGACCGCTGGATACTCCAGAGCGGTGAACAGCCCATCACGGCAATAACCGCCAATCCCCTGCGGGTCGAAGAATACATCAAAGCCGGCGGAAACAAACAGGTCCGGCAATTCGGCAACGCTTTTAGCCTGATGGATATGCTCTTCCATCCAGTCGGCGCCAACGGATGCCGCCTCAAGGCGGCTGCGCACCCGCAGGCCGGTTTGTGCTTCAAAGGCTTCCACCTCGCGGGTCACCACTTCGAGTAACGGCATACGGACCGGGCACGGCAACAGACCGGCCAGATCAATATCGTAGTGGTCGCGTTGGCGCTCCACCAGGGTGATATCCACCTGCTGGTCGGCTGCGTCAATACGTTCCTGCAACAGGGCAATAAACGCCGCACAATCGTAGCCTTTTTGGCTCAGGCCCGACTCCAGCTTGAGAAAGCGACCGACCCGGTCAATCATCTCTGGTTGAGCAAATTGCTCAAAGCCATTGGCGGTAAACACATCCAGTGTCTGCGGCCAAGTGTCAATAATCTGTTTGATGGTCATCTGTGGTTGTATCGACATCGTACCCTCCTATATTTTGGAGAGATGATATACCGGAACAGAGCGGTGTTCTTTGATGCAGATCAAAGATAACGACTTTTCCCTTGGATAAAACCACCAACGTTCTGGCTTGCCGGTTCGGCACCATAAAAAGAGGAGAAAGGCACAACAGCCCTTCTCCTCTGGGTTTTGATCTGAACTTAAGCTCCAGATCACTCATTCTTTCCAGTGGATACAGCCCACCGGACACATATCAATGGCTTCACTTTGAATCTCATCTTCACTGGCACCAGAGCTGTTGTAAGCTTCGGCTTTCTCCGCATCGTTGTACCTGAATACATCGGGGAGATTTTCGATACACAACCCGCAGCTGATACATTCTTCCTGATCCACCCATACAGTTTTCGCCATGCCATCCTCCTGTTTAACGTGGTGAGTAAACGCGCGATCGCACCTGTATTCAGGCTAACGCATTTTCACCTGCCTGCAACAAAGCCTTACCATGGCCTCATCTTGAGCATAAGGAACGTTTTCTCCACAAACATTGATATGCATCAAGTTCACGTATAAAATTAAAATCTGCTTGAAAAAAACGTGCGAACAGATAAAATTCGGGCATGATTGAGAATGATGATTCACCAAAAACAAATCCTCTAGCTAAGCGGCTTGCCACGGCTATCAGACGTGAACAAATCGCTGAAACCTCTTTGAAATTGATCAGCCGACACGGACTGGAGGCTTTAAATATCGTGGCCATAGCAGAAGATATCGGACTTGCTCCTTCTGCGATCTATCGCCACTTTTCCGGTAAAGAAGAAATCCTTGAAGCTGTTAGCGGCTTACTTCAAGAACGCCTTTTGGGCAACGTCAGGAGAATTTGTGCAGAAACTGACGATCCGCTCAAACGTTTGCACCTGTTATTACAGTCTCATCTCAACCTTGTGCTCAAGGGCAGCGGCATTCCTCGTTATGTGTTTGCCACGGGCTCTGAAGGTGTTCAATCGACAAGAAAGTTACGGCTCTTTAAAGCCGTTGAACTCTACTTAAAAAAAGTTGCGACTCTTTTTCATGATGGACAACAAGCGGGGAAAATTCGTCATGAACTGGATCCTGGCGTCTTGTCCTACATGTATCTTGGCCTCATTCAACCAGGAATTCTCCTGCAACAGATGAGTGATGGAGAGTTTGACATAGAATCTCATGTTGAAGCAGCTTGGGAGATATTTTCCAAGACAATTTCGGTGACTTCACAAAGCAGTCAACCAAATCAATAAAGAATCAGTATAGACCTACAAATAAATTTTTTTACATTTTATGTGAACTTAAATTCACAACTTGTCTAAAAAGTTCTGCCGCTATCTTGCATATTTAAAAAGATGAGATAGCGTTTACTTTCAACCAAGGGAGGCTGTCTATGGATAATCGTTTAACGTTTTTACTCATCTGTACCACTCTGTTGATGACTGCTGGAGTAGCTTTTGCTGGAGATCTCTGTATTGATTGCCACAGCAAAACATCTCCCGGCCAAGTTGCCGACTGGCAAGCAAGTCAACATTCACACGTCGGCGTCACTTGTGACACCTGCCATGGAGATGCGCACACCTCTGCTGACGACTACAAAAATGCTGTACTGCCCGATGAAGCGGTCTGTGCCCAGTGCCACGAAGAACAGTTCACCTCGTTCTCACACGGCAAACACAACTATGGCTGGACCGTATTGAATGCCATTCCGGCAACTCACATGGCCCCAGATGAACTGATTGAAGGGGGCCGCGGCTGTGGCGGTTGTCATAACATGGGAATCAAGAGTGAAGAGCAAAAGGCTGACCAATTGGCCAAAGGCTATCGCTATCAGAACAATTCTTGCGACGAATGTCATACCCGTCATGCCTTTTCCCTGAAAGAAGCCCAGAACCCTAAAGCCTGCCAGCAATGTCACATGGGATACGACCATCCACAGTGGGAAATGTGGTCGAGCTCGAAACATGGTGCGCGTTACTTTGCCAAAAAAGATGGAGATCTTCCTGAAGGGGCAGCGGCACCAACATGCCAGGACTGCCACTTACCCGATGGCACCCATGAAAATCATACTGCTTGGGGATTCCTCGGTGTTCGCTTACCGTTGCCGGAAGACCCACAGGCCGCAGCTGATCGCGTTACAATCCTCAAAGCCCTCGGCGTTTTACATCCCGAGACGGGTGAACCGACAGCCGTTTTTAATGCCGTCAAGGCTGTCGACATGGCACGACTGGATCAAGCTTCATGGGAAAAAGAACGCAACAAGATGCTCGATACCTGCACTAAATGCCATTCCCGCACCTACGCCAAAGAGCAGCTTGACATGGGTGATGCAATTTTGACAAAAGCGGATCGCCTCATGGCCGATGCAATTGAAACGGTGGCGGCTCTTTACAAAGACGGGATTATCAAGAAGCCTGAAGGTTACCCCTACAATTATCCGTTCATTCTCGCATTAATGCATACCAACGGTGCCAACTGGAATGAGAAACTTGATGAGCTTTCCTACATTGATCAGGTTCTTCTGCAGATGTATTTCAAGCATCGTATGCGCGCTTATCAAGCCTTCTTCCATGTCAATCCGGATTATGCCTATTGGTACGGCTGGAACATGATGACTCAGGATTTAGGTGAGATAAAACACCTGGCTCAACAACTGCGTGCTGACCAGCAGAAGTAAATGACAAAAGAATTAGGCCGCCCCATTCAGGGGCGGCCATCACATATTCAACACTCAAGAGGCAGGCAATAATAGTCGATTAAGTTGGGCAGGTGATACAACCGCACTCAGGAGAGGTTTATGAAACCGCGCAAGATTAAAGACGATATTTACTGGATGGGGTATATCGATTGGGAAGCACGCCTCTTTGATGAGCTTATCCCCCTGCCAGATGGAACTAGTTACAATGCTTACCTTATTGCAGGCAGCAAAAAGACAGCTCTGATAGACAGCGTAGAGTCAGAGTTTTTCTCTGACCTTGAGGCTCAGCTCAAGGATGTTACCAAGCTTGATTATTTAGTATCATTGCATGCTGAACAAGATCACTCCGGCAGCATTCCTAGAATCCTGGCTAAATATCCCGAAGCCAAACTAGTAACGAGCCCCAAGGCTAAAGGGATACTCATGGATATACTCGATATCGCCGCAGACGCCATTATCACTGTCGCAGACGGAGAAATCCTCTGCCTGGGGGATAAAACACTGGAGTTCATCCATACCCCATGGGTGCATTGGCCAGAAACCATGGTGGCCTACCTTCAAGAGGATAAGATTCTCTTCAGCTGCGACTTTTTCGGCTCCCATATTGCGACGACTGAGCTATTCGCCAGTGATGAAGAGCGTGTTTACGAAGCGGCAAAACGCTACTACGCCGAAGTCATGATGCCTTTTGGCAATAGCATCAAAAAGCATCTACAAAAACTTGCACCTTATGCAATTGACATCATCGCTCCCAGCCACGGTCCACTGCATAAACGACCATCTTTTATCATTGATGCCCATAAAGACTGGGTCGATGGACAACTGAAAAATGTGGTCATTTTGCCCTACGTTTCCATGCACAAAAGCACTAAAAAAATGGTAGACCACCTCACCGCCATGCTTACTGAGCAGGGTGTTCGCGTCGAGCTGTTTAACTTATCAGTTACCGACATTGGCAAACTGGCGATAGCTTTAGTCGATGCTGGAACAATCGTTGTTGGCACCCCAACGGTGCTTGCCGGCCCCCATCCCGCCGCCGCTTACTGCGCCTTTTTAGCCAACGCCTTACGTCCGCGAAGCAAATATTTATCGATTATCGGCTCCTATGGTTGGGGCGGTAAAACAGTAGAAGTGTTGGCTGGAATGGTTCCCAACCTCAAAGTCGAAATTATTGAACCGGTACAGGTAAAAGGGTTTCCAACCGAGGAGGATCTTGCCGCCCTTGAGACTTTGGCGAAAACGATAGCGGCTAAACACAAAGAGCAGGGCTTTGTCTAATCTGCGCACAGATTTCTCCAAAACATTAGATTGTTACCGGTGTTCAGCTTGGCATATCAAAAGGAAACAATATGTTGTTGTATCGCGATTTAAAAGAGGACTATCAATTTACCGAGGAAGAAGCGGATATTTTACACAAGCTGCAACCGCGCATGGAAGCCCTCGCCGAAAAGTTTATCAGTGAATTTTATGACTACATCTGGGGATTTGGCAAAACTGCGCAATTTTTAAAAAACAAAGATATCATTTCGCACCATCGGGTAAAAATTAAGCAGTGGTTTCTTAATCTATTTTGCGGCGACTACGATCTCACTTATTTCACCAATCTGTACAAAATAGGCGAGATTCATGTGAAGATTGGATTGCCTACCCACTACGTCAACTCGGCATTCACTTTCACCAGAACCTTTATAATTAAAAATTCTGTCGACGAAAAAGTTGACAAAAAGCAGCGCATTGCCGAACTGGCTGCTATAGAAAAAATAATCGACATGAACCTCGATGTACTAACCAGCTCCTACCGCGAAGAGGAGCTAGGTAAGTTTTTATCACTCTCTGGTTTTGAAAAAACAATTCTAATCGGGTTAAAAAAGTTCAACTCCTATATAAATCTATTTTTGGCCATAGCTCTGGCATTTGTGGCAATTTTTTCTATCAGCCTATTTGGTTACGATATCTACCTCCTTTTCTATTCGGATATAGGGGTAGAAAAAGGAATTCTAACCATTCTCGGCAGTTTGCTGGTTTTATGGGCAGCGATAGAGTTGATCCATGAAGAAATAAAACACCTGCAGGGAAAAATTTTCGACATCGGCACCTTTATTATGCTGGCCATGGCCGCGCTTATTCGCAAAGTACTGATATACTCTTTATCTGCTGAAAAATCTCATGAGCTCATTATTATCGGCGGCGTAATCGTTGCGCTCGCCGCTGCTTACTGGCTCATCGGCAGGCAGGACAAAAAAAGCACGCACTAAATTTGCCACCACGATGGTCTAACTGAATAAAAAGACCCATTAACTTACGTAGCGAAAGGATGGTAATGGAAGCTAAGATTGAACAGTATATCCAGGCCATGATTTGCGACCAGGCACCAGATGCTATTTTGTTTGCAGACCGTGCCGGAAATATCCAGTTATGGAATCGCGGGGCGGAGATGATTTTTGGCTACACCAAAGAGGAGGCCATCGGCAAACAACTTGACCTGATCATCCCGGAGAAACTTCGTCAACGACACAACGACGGCTATATCAGAGTCATCTCAGAGGGGATAAGCAAGTACTGCGATGACCTCCTTTCGGTTCCAGCCTTACCCAAGGATGGACACGCGTTATTCAGCGATTTTTCAATCATTATGATTAAAGATAACAACGGCGTGATGCAAGGTGTCGCCGCCATCATGAGAGATTCGAGCGAGCAAAAAAACAAAGAAAAAGAGCTGAAGAATCAGATCAAACAACTCAAAGCTCAACCAGAATAGTTTTAGTTTATTGCCAAAAATATCGGCATCAGAAAACTGGTGACATGATACAAACTTAACAAATTTTCTCAGTCGTCAAACACCTAAATGTGAAAGGAGGTGCAGCGGATCGAAATAGCCCCCGTTACAACACCGAAATTGCAAAAGGTAGCAACTTTGTACTGAAAGGAGGTGTTTGCATGAAAAGATGGATGAAAGCCGTACTGCTGGTGGCAACCGGGGTTATTCTTGGTGTGCCCCTTATGAGTATGGGTTATTACACCATGGTACGCACATCCACCCCGCAATTCTGCGCCATGTGTCACGAAATACGACCTGCCTACCGGGACTGGCAAACCTCCAGTCATGGGTTTAACACTCAGGGCGTTGTAGCGGATTGCATGGACTGTCACCTTCCAGCACCGCATGACACTTTCGATTTTTTCTATGCTAAGGCCTATCATGGAGTCAAGGATGTTGTCGCGCATCTGTTTCTTGATGAATATGATCGCGAAAAAAATCGTCACCATGCTTGGGCAGACATCAGCAATGATCAATGCATGAAATGCCATCGAAACCTGCTCTATATGCCTGATAAGCGTGGTGCCATGATGGCTCATAGAACTGTCGTCTATGCCCGAGAAGGTTACGAAAAATTGTGTACTGACTGTCACAGATATTTAGTGCATAAACCCAAATCCAGCTATTCCTATAGTCAAAAATTGTAACAACACAGCGTGATGCCATTCTAGGGAGAAAGGAACTGCCATGAAAACGTCAATAACTGTTGTTGTCTCTGTAATTCTCGGTTTGGTTCTGGCAGGAACAACATTTGCTGCTAACCAAGTTAAACTCAAAGATTTTCGCCTGGAACGCAGCATGTCCAAACAAGCACAAGCTTGTCTGGAATGCCATAAACAGGAGCATCCGGGCATTTTCTCGGACTGGGCGGAGAGCCGCCATGCAAGCGCTAACATTACCTGTCTTGATTGCCACTTAGCCGATGAGACAGACTCGGATATCAGCCAGACCCATTTTAAGCAATATCAACGCAATGACACCCCGTGGGGCCGTTCTGAATACCGCGTGCCCATCGCTGAAGTCGTCACCCCAAAAGACTGTTCTCGCTGTCATCCCGACGAAGTCAAAGAGTACAGCGTCAGCAAACATGCCAATACGATTGAAATCATGTGGAAGGTCGATCCGTGGCTGAACAAGGGAATGAACTCCGATATCGAACGCCAGGCAGGGTGCTATTACTGCCACGGCACGATTCTGGAGATGGATGACCAAGGGCGGCTTTCATCAGAAACCTGGCCGAATGTCGGAGTGGGACGCATCAACCTTGACGGCAGCAAGGGAAGCTGCACAAGTTGCCATACGCGCCATCGTTTTTCTGTAGCTGAAGCTCGCAAGCCAGAGGCTTGCGGACAATGCCATTTAGGTCCGGATCATCCACAGATTGAAATCTTTACCGAATCCAAGCACGGTGATATCTATGCCGCCTTTGGTGACGATTACAATTGGGATGCCGCACCAGGGACCTGGACACCAGGCATTGATTATCGAGGACCCACGTGCGCATCTTGTCACATGAGTGGTTCCGGGAATCAAATGACAACCCACGATGTCACAGAACGGTTAAGCTGGGAGTTGCAGGCACCGCTCACGGTCCGCCCAGAGGATTTCAAACCATTCCCAGCCAAGAGTAACTGGGTTACCGAGCGCAACAAGATGAAAGACGTGTGTAAACAATGCCACGCCAAAAACTGGGTTGAAGACCATTACACCAAAACCGATGCCGTGATCAACGAGTACAACGAAGTGTATTACAAACCGGCAAAAGCCATGCTTGATGATCTTTACAGCAAAGGTCTTCTCGATAAGAGTAAATTTTTCGATGAGCATCTTGAGGTCGAATTCTACGAGCTGTGGCACCACGAAGGTCGTCGAGCACGCATGGGGACGGCAATGATGGCACCAGATTATGCTTGGTGGCATGGTTTCTATGAGTGCAAACACCGGTATAATGGGTTTATGCAAGAAGCTCGACACCTGATTGAGACAGGCGAAAAAGCCTATATCTTTAAAGACTTCCCCAATGCCACTGGGGACACAACCCGACCACCGGTTCTATTTGGCAAACCATAATCCCAATCAGGGTTCTGACTGAACAGCCCCCCTGTCTCGCATGCGACAGGGGGGCTTTATCAGAACTGCACGATGAGTAAAAGCAGAGACTCTGAGATTCCCATATACTGGCCAAAAGACTTCAATTAAAGGAAAGAATTCGTTCGCAGAGAAAAAATCTTATCCTCCCAGCCTAGCTTATAAATCCATCTTCCGTAATTTTCGATAAAATATCTGCCATTTTTTGTGGTTTTGAGAAGTAATAACCTTGGCCAAACTGACAACTTGAATTTTTTGCCAGATATTCCAACTGCTCTAAGGTTTCAATTCCTTCCGCAACGACCTCAACATTAAGGCGCTCAGCCATAAAAAGGACACTATCGACAATGACACGATCTTTTTCGTTGTTGAGCATATCCTGGACAAACGTTTTATCAATTTTTATAAAATCAATGGGCAGGTGTTTCAGTTGGTAAAGAGACGAAAACCCTGTACCAAAATCATCAACAGCAACTCGAACTCCTCGCGCTCTTAACAACTTCAAAGCTGAAGCGGTATATTCAACGTTATCCATGATAGCCGTTTCAGTGAGTTCGAGAATAATTTGCTTTTGCGCCGCGCTGCGCTTGAACAAGCGTGCGACCTGGCGGTGAAACCCTTTTTGCAAAAAACATTTTGCTGAAAGATTAACTGCAATACTATAGTTGCCAACAGATCCGGACTCGATCATCTTTTTTGCCTGTATCAGCACCCATTTGTCGATGTCATGAATCTGCCCGCAGCGCTCGGCTACAGGAATAAAAATGTCTGGCGGCACAAGGCCCAACGCCTCATTCTCCCAACGCAGCAAAGCCTCAAAGCCTTTTAGTTTTCCGCTATCAAGATAGACCACCGGTTGCAACATCAAATAGAGCTCATTGTTTTTTATTGCTTTTTTCAGACCTTGTTCAATGCAGAGCTGTTCTTCAACAAATTTATTGAGTTCATCTGTAAAAAAGACAAATTTATTTTTACCTGAGTTCTTCGCATGGTACATCGCTGTGTCGGCATATTTCATCAGGGTGTCGTAATCTGCCGCATCATCGGGAAAAACAGCAATTCCCATGCTCGCATTCACATGTAATTCCTTCCCTTCAACGTGAATCGGCCGGGCCAGCACAGATTGGATCTTCTTCAAGATTGCAGTCAGATCCGCTTCTTCCTTCAAATCATCAACAAGAAGAATGAATTCATCGCCACCGATACGGGAAACAACATCTGTTTTGCGTAGAACATCCGCAAAAGCATTCCCAACAGATTTCAACAATTGATCGCCGATACGATGGCTAAAGGTATCATTGATCATTTTAAAGTTATCAAGGTCAAGCATGACCAGAGCAACCATGCTGCCATGCCTTTTGCTGTGTTCGATGGCATGTTCAACCTGAGTTTTCAGATAGGTTCGATTGGGGAGGCCAGTGAGCGCATCATGGAGAGCCATAAATTCAAGACGTTTTTTTCCTTCGACAAGTTTCGTGATATCATTCAGTACACCGATATGATGTTCAATTTCGCCTTGTTCATCCCGTAACAAAAAGGCATAGCTGTCCTGATAGTATTTTTCTCCATTTTTCCTGAGATTGACAAACGTTCCACTCCACTCCCCCTTGTTCAGCAAATCATCCCAGAATCCTTCATAAAACACAGGTTCCTGTTCTGCAGATTTGAGAACGGACGGATCCCGACCAAGCACTTCTTTATCTGAATAGCCAGTAATTCTTGAGAATGCCGGATTAACCTCGATGATCTTATTTTTAGGATCGGTAATCATGATTCCATCATTGGCGTGACAGAATATTTTTTCATAAATGCGTAATTGCTTTGTCTGGGAATCCACCATCTCTTTCATCTGATATAAATTCAGATTCGCTCTTCTCAAGGTCGGTTTGAGAATAAAAACTGCCTCCAGAATAAGCGTTAACAGCGTTCCAAAGAGGATATACCCCTCAACCCTCATCATGCTGGCCGTCTTCTGCTCGCTTTCTTTTTGATACTGTTTCACAGCACCATCAAGAGTCGGCAGAAGACTAGATGCATGTCGGACAATATCCTCTGCGGTAATTCCAGGCTCGTGATCGATAAATTGATCTAAAACCTCAAAAAAATTTCTAGCAGCAAGATCCAGTTGAACAGGTTTTGAGAAATAAACATCCTCCAGCATGTCAGAAGGAATATTGTTAACGAGAAAAGAATGATCTCGCTCCATCTGCTCTTTGAGCAAGGACAATTCCTGGAAACTCTTCTGAGAATTTGAAACTAACGACAATTCGGCAACCAGGGCCGTTCGCTGTGAAAGCATTCGCTGCTTACCGCTAATATTGATCAACTCGGCGTAATGTTTTTGAGAGACAATCTGATTGTGCATTGCCAGATAGGCAAAAAAAGCCCACATGGCAAGGAGGAGGAAGGAGACAAGATAGGCTTTTGTCAGGGATGTTACACAGAACATTTTCTACCTCTATAAGACAAAGATACGATTTTATCTTTAAAAGGTAGCACATTAGATAAAATTATCTAGCCAGCATTCTACCCTACTGCAAATAGTGGGGTAGAATGCTGGCTACGGTTGTTGATCAATCACGCCATAAAATTACATCCTTAGCGATTCAGATAAATACTCTGTTTAATATCATTGTCTAGACAGGAGCTTTGGACAAAGCCCATTCTGCAATTTAAAACCGGCCAGCATTTCTCTCATCTGGGCTGATTGGGAAGCAAGTTGCTCTCCAGTAGCAGCGCTTTGGACAGCGTTGCTGGTGTTCTGCTGAGTCACCTTGTCAATCTCTTCCAAACCGATATGAATCTGGGCGATTCCTTGGGATTGCTCATCGGATGAAGCTGTAATCTCTCCGACTAAATCCGTCACCTTGGTGATACTCTGAACAATATCGGTCAATGCATCAGCAGTGCTTTGAGCAATCTGAGTGCCATTCCCGGCCTTGCTGACGGCGCCATCAATCAGAGCGGCCGTTTCGCTGGCAGCCTTAGCGCTTCGTGCAGCAAGATTACGGACTTCTTCCGCCACTACGGCAAAACCTTTTCCATGTTGACCTGCACGTGCTGCTTCCACCGCTGCATTCAAGGCCAGCAAATTTGTCTGGAATGCAATCTCATCAATCACCTTGATGATTCGGGAAATATCTTGAGCCGATTCGTTAATTTCGGCCATCGCCGCAACCATATCCTGCATTTGACTGTTCCCGTGCCCCGCCACGTCACGAGCCTGTTCCGCTAACTGGTTCACCTGTACGGCATTGTCGGCATTTTGCTTGGTCCGTGAGCCCATATCAGCCATTGAACTGGTGATCTGTTCAAGGGAACTGGCTTGCTCAGTTGCAGCCTGCGACAAGGTCTGACTGGTTTCGGAAATCTGCTCTGATCCGGCAGCGATTTGCTCGGCTGCTAACTGAACCTGTCCCATACTATCGTTAAGAGCGGTATTTGCTTTAGCCAGCGGTTCACGAATCAAGCCCTGGGCCTGGAAGGTAAAATCACCTTGAGCCAGATGTTCGAAGGCACTGAGGATTTCATGCTCAAGATTATCGGCAAAGCCATCCATGGTTTTCGCCATCTCACCAATTTCGTCACAGCGCTTCATTTTCAGCCGCTGAGTTAAATCCCCGCGTTCCAAGGCCTTAATCATGATTATCAACTGCCTTACCGGACGTAAGATCAGGCCATTGAGGACAATTGCACAGACCACAAAGACAAGAACAGCCAAAGCGATTCCGCTAAAGAGAATCATTTCCAGGGTCTGTACCTTTTCACGGGCATTTGCCTCAAACATTTGCACCGCCTTGTTCATCTCAGTAAGCAGAGCAATATTCTCCGATAATATGTGCTTTAGTGCATTTTGGAACTCAACGGTATCAGTGGTGTGGGTCAATATCTGCTGGATTTTCGGGGAAAATTGTTCCCATATTGATTTAACCACCAAAAGTTGCTCATGAATCGGACCTTCTGACGTCGCTGGCAATCCCATGTCAGAGTCTCCATCAATCAATGCCTTGAGAGAGCGATCAAACAAACTCTTGGTGGCCTCAAGTTGCTCCTTTGCGACTGATGCATTTGAAGATGCCGCAACCATGAGCACTTCTTTACTCATCTTCTGGCTAAGCATCCGCTGACGGCCGGCAATGTTAATTACCGGAGCATCCTTTTTTTGGGTGGCCAAAAAATACATCGACATACTGCTTATTCCAATTGCCGTTAAAACAGCAAGACCAACCAGCCCCAATAAAATTGTACGAATCCCTACAAATGAATGCGTTTGAGTATCTTTCACTTTTTCAGCCATACAGATGCCTCTCTAATCCGCCAGAACAGCTCCCAATGAGTGCACAATGGTACGTGAATTCCGATTCACATTAGAAAGCAAAGTCTTTATGGATTCAACAAAAAAATTCACTGGGTATTTTCAACAAAAAGTAAAAGGTAAAATCAATGATGATTTGATTCACTTGGAGGTATTCAACATGTAGGCGCAAATCAGATTTTTATATACCATCTGATTCACTTTATAGAGATCAACGAGTTCAAGGCCATCCATAAATGCAAAGTAGTAATCCTACTAACTTTGCCGGGAAAACGAACGGTTTGACGGTTCCAGAATTGTTAACCGACCTATTATTGGGTTTAGTGCTCCTGACATTCGTGATTGCGCTAAAGCCCCCTTGATGGGAATCGCTAAAGCCCCCGGCTCGATCGGGGAATACTTAGTGCAAAAATCAATTTATATACTTAAGCTGTTCGTCATCTTCCAAACTATTTCCTGATTGGCAACCGTCTCTCCCCTCATTTGTTTGACGAAGCATCAGCTCAATCATATTATTCGTCACAGATTTGTCACAATTTTGTCACACGATTTTCAATAAATTGAAAACAGCAGGGTTCGAGCTGGAACATCCGTCATAAGAATATAGAAAGCTGCAGCGCAAGCTACAGATTTTTATAAATAAAAAAGGCCTAGTCAGTCAGACTAGGCCTTTATCATAAATGGAGCGGGAAACGAGATTCGAACTCGCGACGTCAACCTTGGCAAGGTTGCACTCTACCACTGAGTTATTCCCGCGTTGAGCGAGACATTTTTTAACAAAAACTCCGGGATCAAGTCAAATAAAAAAAGTGCCTCAATGACATTTTTGTTAATGCCCTGTTCTGGTCGCCCGTGCGGGACATTTCCAAGATGTTGAAAAAGTCCCATCAAGGCTTTTCAACGACGCACGCCAAAAATGCAATTTTTGTCGCCTGTCAGTCCTGCGTGCCGGTCAGGACATTGTAAAACTTGTACAGGTAATCGCCACCGGACCACATGGCCATGATAAAGGAGACATAGAAGAAAAAGCTGCCGACGAACTGCATGTCGACATGGAAGATCTCCCACTGAACGCCGAAGAACCAGTAATAATCATAATGCAGCATCAAGGCAATGATCGCCACCATCTGGAAAATCGTCTTATATTTGCCGAGGTTGCTGGCCGCGATGACGATGCCTTCGGAGGACGCGATGGAACGCAGTCCGGTCACGGTCACTTCGCGGGCAATAATCAAGAACACCGCCCAGGCCGGCACCCGGTCGAGGGGGATCATCATGATCAAAGCGGCCATTACGATCAATTTATCCGCCAACGGATCAAGAAACTTGCCCATCACGGTGACCAGTTGCCACTTACGCGCCAGATAACCATCCAGCCAATCGGTGATTGAGGCAACAGAGAACACCACAGCGGCCCAGAATCCCATGGCACGGGAATCGGATAACAATAACAACATAACAACAGGGACACAGGCAATGCGGCCCAGTGTCAGCATATTAGGCAGATTCAGTGAGGATGTGGGAAGTTTCATTTATGTATCACTCCGGCGATAGAGTTTCTGGAATTGTTTGACCTTTTCGACATAGTTCTGCGTTTCCTGATATGGCGGGATACCGCCGTACCGTTCAACGGTGCTGGGTCCGGCGTTATAGGCCGCCAGAGCCAGATCAAGATTCCCCTTGAAGCGATCGAGCATCTGACGCAGATAACGGGTGCCTCCGGAAATATTCTGCAACGGATCAAAGGGATTCGAAAGTTTCAGATCTTTGGCGGTTTCCGGATGTAATTGCATCAGGCCCATGGCGCCTTTGGAAGAAACCGCATGAATATCATAGTTGCTTTCAGCCCGCACGACGGCCCGCACAAGATTGACATCGAGATGATTGAGCACGGCATAGCGCTTGATCAGGTCGGCCACGGACCGGGACGACAGGTCCTTGTCACTGGCTTCATGAGCATAAAATGTGTAGTGGGATTTCACCGGCACATTGCTGAAATGGATGCGCCCGGCCGCATCAACGTATTTGTAGATCGCGGCATGGCCGGAGGCGACAGTTCCCCACAGACATAACAGGATCCCAACAACAATGTGATAGCGTACATTCATGGTTTTTATCCCAATGGCCATTAAACGCTTCACTTTAAACGAAAACAACGCTTTGCACAATGCCTGCGCAACTGTCAAAGCGCTTGACAGGAGCAACTTTCAGCGCCAATAATGCGAAGTTGCTTCTGTTTTATGGTTTACTGTTGAGTTACAAGTCTACCACGATCCTATCGCGATCCTATCGTTCACGTGAGGATCTGTCGTCATGCAATGGTTTATTTAATTCTATTCTATCCTCCAGGGGACCGCAATGAAGATCACATCTGACTTTCTCATTATCGGCAGTGGAATCGCCGGGCTTTCTTTTGCCCTGCGTGTCGCGGATCAGGGGACTGTTTCCATCGTCACCAAACGCGAAATTTACGAAACATCAACCAATTATGCCCAAGGCGGCATTGCCACGGTTTTTTCCGAAGATGACTCGTTTGAGGCCCATGCTGAAGACACCATGGTTGCCGGGGCGTTTCTGTCCCATCGTGACATTGTTGATCTGGTCGTCGAAAGCGGACCGAAAGCCATTCAGGACCTGATTAACTTTGGTACCGATTTCACCAAAAACAGTGACGGTGAATACGATCTGACCCGCGAAGGCGGCCACAGTCACCGCCGCATTCTCCACGCTTCGGATATCACCGGCCGGGAAATTGAGCGCGCGTTGGCTGCTGCCGTGGCCAAACATCCCAACATCACCGTGTATGAATATCATTGCGCCGTCGACCTGATTACTGAGGCCAAAGTCAAGCACCGCCGGGTGCCGGATAATCGCTGTCTGGGTGCCTATGTCCTCGACAGTAAAAACAAGGAAGTGTTCACGTTTGGTGCCCAGGTAACGGTTCTCGCCACGGGTGGTGCCGGCAAGGTTTATCTCTACACCTCCAACCCCGATATCGCATCCGGTGATGGTGTGGCCATGGCCTATCGTGCCGGGGCCGCGGTGGCCAATATGGAATTTATGCAATTCCACCCCACCACCCTGTTCCACCCCCACGCCAAATCATTCCTCATCTCCGAAGCGGTCCGTGGTGAAGGAGCGATTCTCAAACGGGCGGATGGGACGGCGTTTATGGAAAAATACCATAAACTCAAGGATCTCGCCCCGCGCGACATTGTTGCCCGAGCCATCGACAATGAGATGAAGACCAACGGCGATGATTGTGTGTTCCTCGATATTACCCACAAAGGCGCTGACTATATTCAGCAACGCTTTCCCAACATCTATGAAACCCTGATGAAGTACGGCGTTGACATGTCCAAAGAGCCGATCCCCGTGGTTCCGGCGGCCCATTATCTGTGCGGCGGCGTCAAAGTCGACAATCACGGTCAGACCGAAATTCGCAACCTGTTTGCCATTGGTGAAGTCTCCTGTACCGGACTGCACGGTGCCAATCGACTGGCCAGCAACAGCCTGCTTGAAGGGGCGGTTTTCGGCGAACGTGCCGCGGATAAGGCCATTGAAGTGGTCAGCAAAGAAACCTTTGACTACCCTTCCGTCGAGCCCTGGGACTACGGCAGTGCCACCAACAGTGACGAAGAGGTCGTGGTCAAGCACAACTGGGACGAAATCCGCATGAGCATGTGGAACTATGTCGGCATTGTGCGCTCGGACAAGCGTCTGACGCGCGCCCTGCGCCGCATCCAGATGATTCAGGAAGAGATTGCCGATTATTACTGGGATTTCTACGTCACCACCGATCTGCTTGAGTTGCGTAATCTGGCCACGGTGGCCGAGCTGATTATCCGCTGCGCGCTGAAACGCAAGGAAAGCCGCGGCCTGCATTACACCATCGACTATCCGCAGACGGACGACATTCACTGCAAACAAGATACGGTTTTACGTAAAACATTTTAGGGGGCATTGTGACGATCGATGACATCCGCCAGGAAATCGACCGCCTGGACAATGAGCTGCTGAAGATTTTCAACCGCCGCGCGGAACTGGCGCTGGAAATTGGCCATTTGAAAAAAGAACTCGACCTGCCGGTTTATGACCCGGCAAGGGAGAAACGCATTTTCACTAAGATGGCCGCAGCCAATCCGGGGCCACTGGACGATCAGGCCATCAAACGCCTGTTTGAGCGGGTGATTGACGAATCGCGGACCCTCGAACGGATTAAAACGAAAGGACGCTGACCATGTTGGTGGTGATGAAAAAAGACGTTGCGGACGAGGAGTTGCAACAGGTCAAACAATATTTGATTGACGAAGATTTTGATTTTCATCAATCAACCGGAGCCAATCGCACGATTCTCGGTGTCATTGGCGACACCCGCACATTCAGCACGGAAAAGCTGGAAAAACTGCCCGGAGTTCACGTTGTCTTCAAGATTCCACCGGAATCGTGACAACAAAGATCAGAGTGTAAAAAAAGCCATCATGCCTCCAAGTATGATGGCTTTTTTTGTGCCGGAATATAACATGAATAATCGTTCCTTAAAAAATAAAAACCTCACTTGACAAAACAGTGTTTCCTTTGCATTCTTAATGCGAATGAGACTCGGTCTCAACAATATCTTTTGTCATGAGATGGCCATCACGTCCGGAAATGTCCCTGGCGTATGCCACACACAGGAGGGGAAGGATGAAGCGTCGCACCTTTTTAAAAATCACGGTCGGCGCCGCCGCATCAACAGCCGGGGTTTGCCGCAGCAAACCGGCAAAAGCCTGGACGTCCAGAGCACCGACCGACAGCTATGGAGCCCTGGTGGATCTGACCCGCTGTATCGGCTGCCGCAAATGTGAACAGGCCTGCCAGCAGGAACACACCCTACCCGCGCCGTTGCGTCCCTTTGATGATCCGACGGTCCTTGATGACAAACGGCGCCCCGATGCCATGAGCTACACCGTGGTCAACCGCTACCACAACGGCCGGGTCGACATGGACGGAAAGTTGATCGCCGACTATGTCAAAGTACAGTGCATGCACTGTCAGGACCCGGCCTGCGCTTCGGCCTGTATTACCGGCGCGCTGAGCAAAACAGAGCACGGCGCCGTCCACTACGATGTCAACAAATGCATTGGCTGCCGCTACTGTATGGTGGCCTGCCCGTTTGAGATCCCGGCGTATGAATATCACGATCCTGTGACACCGCGGGTGATGAAATGCACCTTCTGTGAACAGCGACTGCACGAAAAGAACCTGCCGCCCGCCTGTGCCACCATCTGCCCGACCGAGGCCATCACCTTCGGCAAGCGCTCGACCCTGCTGAAACTGGCCCGCCGACGCCTGAAAGAACAGCCCGGTCGCTATACTCAGCACATCTATGGTGAACACGAAGTGGGCGGCACCTCGTGGCTGTATCTGTCCGCGGTGCCGTTCAGCGAACTCGGATTTATCCCACTGCCGAACAAACCGCTGCCGAAACTGACGGAAACCCTGCAGCACAGCCTGTTCAGTTATCTGTGGTCACCGGCGGTGCTGTTCACCCTGCTGTCGGGGCTGTTCTTCTTTAACCGACGCAGGCAATTGAATCCGCACAAGAAACTTGAGGACAGCGCAGGAGGTGACGTATGAGCAGCCATCACCACTCTCATCCCCATCCTCACCCCTATTCACCCGTGGCCTTGCGACGTCCCTTGTGGACGCCCGGCGTGCTGGTGATGCTGGCCTTTATGGCCGCTGCGGCGATCACGCTGCTGGTTCGCTTCACCAGCGGCATCGGTGCTGTGTCCAACCTGAGCAATGCCCGTCCGTGGGGCTTGTGGGTGGCCATTGATGTGGCCACGGGCGTGGCTCTGGCTGCCGGCGGATTTACCACGGCGGCGTTGACCCACATCTGGGGCCATCATCGCTATGAGCCGGTGGTGCGCCCTGCCCTGTTGACGGCCATGCTCGGTTACAGCTTTGTTGTTTTCGGCCTGCTGGTGGACATTGGCCGCTCCTGGGCGATCTGGAAACCCATTTTCTTTCAGAATCACCACTCGGTGCTATTTGAAGTGGCCATGTGCGTGCTGGTCTACCTGCATGTGTTGTATATCGAGTTCATACCGATCATCGATGAAGGGCTGAGTGTCGCGCTGCCGGGACGGCCAGTGCAGAAGCTTATCAGCGCGTTCAACCGTCATCTGGAACGAATCATGTGGGTGTTCATCGTTGCCGGCGTGGTGCTGTCCTGCATGCATCAATCCAGCCTCGGCTCGCTGATGCTGATTGCCCCGACCAAGGTTCACCCGCTGTGGTACACGCCGCTGCTGCCGCTGCTGTTTCTGCTCTCCGCCATTGCCGCGGGTTTTCCCATGGTGATTGTCGAAGCTACCCTGGCCAGCAGCTCTTTAGGGACCGATGACGAGATGGCGGTGCTGACGCCGTTATCCCGTTTTACCGCAGTGCTCCTCGGTCTGTATCTGGCCCTGAAAATCAGCGATTTAGTGTGGCGCGGCAGCTGGACCGGTCTGTTCGACGGCACGGTACAAAGTAACGCCTTTCTGGTCGAAATGGGATTGGGCGTGGTGGTGCCGTTTCTGATGCTGCTCAATGGCAACGTGCGCCGTTCACGACGCTACCTGTTTATCGCCGCCCTGCTGATTGTCGGCGGTGTCGTGCTCAACCGCATCAACGTGTTTATCATCGCTTTTACCCCACCGCTGACAGCGGATCATTACAGCCCGGCGCTGGGAGAGATCCTCATCACCTGTGGTTTTGTCGCCACCCTGATGTTCTGCTACCGGCTGGCCGTCACCTATCTGCCGGTGCTGGCGGAAAAAAAGGAGAAAACGTCATGAGAAAACCGACGCCACCATTCCAGCGCAGCTTTTTCATTGTTTTACTCCTGAGTACGACCTTGCTCGGCAACCGGCCCGGCCTGGCCGGCGCACCACCTGCAGGCTGGGCGGCACCGGGCCACGATCAGGCCCAGCAGCGTTCTCAGCAAACGGTCCCTCTGGTCGAAGCCATTCATCGGGAAGGCAGTCTGCGTCGATCCGAGCGTTTGCATGACCTGGGGCTGTCGATCAAGGCGGTCAAAACCACCTATTTCTACCTTAACAGCCCCCTGATCAGCGCCGTGGAGGACCATTACGAAGGCGTACGCTTTAACCACGGCCAGCATGCGGCACAGGCCGGCGACTGCAGCGTCTGCCACCACCTGCGCCCGGAGCAGGATGTTGAATACAGCCCTCATCCTGAAACCGTGCGCTGTTCGGCCTGTCATCAAAAGTCCTTTGATCCCCGTGTTGCGGAACGGCCCGGCCTCAAGGCCGCCTATCACCAACGCTGCATCGGCTGCCATAAACAACAGCACGCCGGACCGCAGGTATGTACCGATTGTCACCTGAAACAAGTGCCGGATCACACCAAGCTGGTCAAATTACCGGATCATCCCGATGCCCTGCAAGTGACGGCGGAATGCCTGCGCTGTCATGAACAACAAGCCAACGACATGCTGCATACCGCCCATTGGCTGTGGCGCGGCCCCTCCCCTTACACCCAGGATCGCAGTCGCGAGGTGCTGCACGGCAAGGGGACCACAGCCCTCAACAACTACTGAGTGAGCCCGATCAGCAACGAGTCTCGTTGCACAAGTTGTCACGCAGGATACGGTTGGCAAGACAGCACCTTTGATTTCAACGACACTGGACGGATGGATTGTCTGGTGTGCCACGATACCACCGGCAGCTATAAAAAAACGCCCACGGCGGCGGGCTGGCCGGACAAGGAACTGGATCTCAAACCCATTGCCGAGAAAGTCGGCCACAGCAGTCGGGTGAGCTGCGGCCGCTGCCACTTCAACGGCGGTGGCGGCGACGCCATCAAGCATGCGGATATGGGCGCCAACCTCGCCCAGCCCCATGCCGAGTGCGATGTGCATATGGGCCACCTTGATTTCAGCTGTCGCACCTGTCACACCACGCGCCAGCACCGCATCGCCGGGCGCAGTTCCTCCGTGGCCGCGGCCGAGGGCATCGTGCGCTGTGAGCAGTGTCATTCAGAGTCGCCGCATCTCGGCAACAGTCTGCTTGATCACCATCTCAACCGCCACAGCCTCACGTTGGCCTGCAATACCTGTCATTCGCCGGTGTATGCCAAGTGCGCGCCGACCAAAACCTGGTGGGACTGGTCCAAAGCCGGCGACAAGCAGCGCAAAGCAACCATGGTGGATCTGGGCACCGGCAAGCCTTTGCCCGACTATCATGTCAAAAAGGGCGAGTTCCGCTGGCAACGCGCCGTCAAACCCAGCTACGCCTGGTTCAACGGCAACATGGCACGGGTTCTGTTGGGCGATGCAGTCACCCTTGATCAGGGTCCGGTCATGCTCACCCGGCCGCTGGGTTCCATCCAGGATCCGGCCGCCCGCATTACTCCGTTTAAGATCATGAAAGGAGTTCAGGCGTTTGATCCACGCTACCATACCCTGTTGGTGCCGCACCTGTTTCCCCGTAATAGCGAGGATACGACGGCCTACTGGAAACATTTCGACTGGCAGAAAGCCTTTACCGACGGCATGGCCAGTGCCGGTCTGCCCTACAGCGGTCAGTGGCAATGGCAGGAAACCTGGATGTACTGGCGACTGGAGCATGAGGTGATGCCGGCAAAGATGGCGCTGAGTTGCATTCAATGCCACGACAGCCTGCGCGGTGAAAGAACCTGTGACCGTTGCCATCAGGACAGCCGCCATGTTGATTTTAAACAACAGGCACACAAGACGACGGATTTCAGCTTCTTGCAGCAGATCGGCCAGCCGACGCAGGACTTGGAGAAGACCAGTGATTATCTGGACCTGAAACAGCTCGGGTATCAGGGCGATCCGATTCTTACCGGTGGGCGGTTCAAACAACTGCCGATGGGACGCAATAAACAGTAAAAAAAAGCCCCCGCCCAATGGGCGGGGGGATTGCATTTTATCTTCAGGTGAGTTTTTACAACAGGCTCTTCAGATGATGATTCGGATGCCACCTGCTGTTACATCTGACAAACTTCCAAGCTCTTGACCGCATAGTGACAATTTTCCACATCAGGTGAACATTGAAGATCATGAGCCTGGGATAACACCACGGCAAACAGTTCAGCCAGCTGTTCCACCGCCTGCAACTCGCGTTTTCCATAACCATTGGCATTGTTGGCCAGGGCGACTTGACCGATAATGCGTTTGCTGTCACACACCGGAACCGCCATAAAGTGAGAAATCTCTTCATTGATCCCTTCGGCCAGATTGACGACACTGAGCTGTTCCAACGAATTAAAATACACGCCGCTCTGCCGTTTGTAGACCGAATGCAGCAAAGAACCACGGCCGTTGGCCGGGGCCGGAATGATCGGATGGCCCTGATGTTTCTGCAACCCTTCAAACATGGGGGTGTAATCCCATAAACGCTGGAACTGATCCTGCTCGTCCAGTTCCGCGACAAAACCATGGCTGCTGCCGGTCAGGTTGCGGGCATACTCAAGAACTTCACTGGCCACCTCACGCACATTGCCGGCATGGTGCAGTATGGAGTGCGACAGCTTGGCCAGACGGCTGTTGAGAGCCAGTTCCCATTGCAGAGCCTCTTCAGAGCGTTTGCGCACGGTGATGTCTTCAAAGCACTCGATTCCGCCAATGATATGGCCCTGAGCATCGCGAAGAAAATCAGCATTTTTGCTGATGGTCAGCACCGAGCCGTTTTTATGGCGAATGGTGCACTCGCGCCCCATAATCGGCTTGTCGATCCCTTCATCAAACAGGCCGCAACTCTCCTGACAAGGTGTCTGGGCAAACAGAAAACAGGTACTGCCCACCATTTCCGCGGCGCTATAGCCGGTAATCCGTTCGGCGCGGGCATTCCAGCTGGTAATCACCTTGTTACTGTCCACGGTAAAAATCGCGCTGGGTACCACCCGTTTGATCAGATCGGTTTTCTCCTCTGAAAAAGACTGGTGGACTCGACTTTCCTCCAAATCCGTCAGCAGATAATTGAATTCTTCGGCGAGTCCACCCATATCATCAGACGATAACGTCAGAGGCAGTGGAACAATACGGTTGCCACGACAGGAGTGAATGACGTTGGCCAATTCCTTGAAGGGCTGCATGACCATTCGACGCACCGTGGCGGCAAAGAGAAAGGCCAGCAGCAAAATGCTCAACAAGGCCAAACCAAGCGATGACATCATGATATTTCGTGTATGAACATACAGCGTCCGCGGCAGTTTCATCTGGACGACGGCGATCTCCTTCTGATCGAGATCGGTCAGTTTGGCATAAGCATCGAGGCTCGTATCGCCTGAAGCATGGACGGCAATGGGTGCGGTGCGGGTGATGTGCTTAAGCTGCTGAGACAATCTGTCGCCGATGCGGTGCAATGGTGTCACCTGAATGTCGAAACGGAACTGGCGGGACAGATCATGGATTAAAGCGGCATCCAGCGGTCGGCTGAACACCAGGGTTCCCCTCACCGGGCCACGGGCATCACTGGTCATAATGGAGCGCGCCGCTACCATCTGCAGGCCATTGTCACCAGCCAGCAATCCGGAGGCGGGCCGTATGAGACCACCTCCCAATGCGGCCAGCGCATCATTGTACATAGAATCATCCAGCGGCCGCTCCACACCCGTGACCAGATCCAAATGTTTATAAAACAGCACCGTCCCGGCACTGTTAAAAATCGCAACACTGCTCAGGCGGTTATCAATGAGCATTTCATCAAGATAATTGCTTTGCAGGTAGGTTTCGTTCGCGGTTTCGATAAAGGCGTAGGTATCATCCCAGAAGGCGTAATCACGCACTAAACGGTCGAGATTAACCACCTCCCGGTCAATCGACGTGAGAACCCGTTCCATGTGGTGACGGGCATCCTGTTCTTCAATCGCGGCATACCCCGGCAGGACAAAATAATAATAGGAAAACAGCGCCACAGAAAGGGCAACCAGAACGAAGCCTGCATAGGTCAGCAGCAAACGTGATTTAAGATTCAACATCATAATGCAGGGAGGCCTCACATCTTAAATTGGAATCCATGGACATTTCATAGCTCATGGTCATAACACGCAACAGCTGATGCCTGTTTGACACAGAGCTTAAGAGCAAGATGGATACCAATTTTTCAGCCTATAAGAATTTCCATTGGCGTTCTTCAGCAAACCCCAAGAAACACTACTAGCCCCATAAGAGAATCTTCACAACATGCGTATACGGAATAGTTCTGATCACTTTTGGCAATGGGGGAAATCCCCCAAACCAATCCATTAATTTAAGCTAAAGGTGGGGCGAAAAACCCTCTCGGCATAATGAGACTGCGCTAAAATCACCCACCACTGCGCTTAACCGTCCACCCTTGGTCCTGCAAACGATCAATGAGTTGTGGGCGATGATCACCTTGAATCTCCACAATGCCGTCTTTGACGGCACCACCACTGCCACAGGTTTTTTTCAGGGTTTTGGCAAACTCTTTCAAATCCGCACCCGCTAAAGGAATCCCGCGAATCACCGTCACCCCTTTTCCTTTACGCCCCTTTGTTTCGTAACTGATGCGAACAATGCCATCCCCCGGCGCGGCACTCGCAGCTTGGCAACGGCACTGTTTTACCTCCTCACCGCATCGCGGGCAGAGCCGCCCTTTTTCACTGCTGTAAACCGGACGGGATTCTTCATTCTGAAAACGGTTCATGGATTTATCCTCCTGACTCTGACAATTGACAGGTTATGACAAGCTGTTAATTTTTCATAAAAGGAAACAACGTTGGCACCCGACTGAAAGGAGCTACGCCATGACATCACAACAAGGAGTTTGCTACACCTTTGAAGCGGCGCTGGAAATGGCACTTACCATGGAGCAGCGTTGCTTCCGGGCCTATCTGCAGGCGATACGCACCGTCAAAAATCGCGCTGCCGGGCTGATCCTCAAAGACGCTGCCCTGGATGAAATAGAGCATAAACAGCGGCTTGAAAAAGCCTTGATCGAGGGTGGGATCGACCCCGGCGACCATCTCCAGCAAACCATGCCGTTGATGAATCTGGATGAGTTGCTCAAACAAAAAGAGTTGACGCCCGATGCGGATTCACGTCAGGCACTGGCTTATGTCATCCACTTAAAAAAAGACAGTCTTGAGTTTTACGATAAATTGGCCAAAGGGTGCACAGGCGCGCCAATGGCACCAATCTTTCAACAACTGGCCAACGATGAAAGCCTTAACCTGCAAAAGCTTGAAGATCTTTACGAAGAGCATTTTCTGACGGAAAACTGAGCCACATGCAACAAAGGCCACAACACTATGTTGTGGCCTTTGTACGTTACCTCATCAACAACCGCCTTAACCGATACGGGCAATGGCGTCGTTGAGTCGCTGCAGGGTGCGCTCGCGACCGAGCACCAAAATCACTTCAAAAATGCCTGGAGCACTGGTGCCGCCGGACAAAGCCACCCGGGTCGGTTGACCAACCTTGCCAAACTTGAGCCCGGTTTCTTTGAGCACACCTTTAAAGGCGGCTTCGACACCTTCATGGGTAAATTCACACTGACTGAAGACGTCGGCCAGAGCTGAAAAAACTGGCTTTTGATCCGCGGTCAAAAATTTCTCGGCGGCGGCTTCATCGAATTCAACGGAATCCGTGACATAAAAAACCGCTTTTTCCGCCATTTCTACCATGGTTTTGCTGCGATCCTGCAGGGTCTTAACCACTTCTGCCAGATCAACCCCTTCAACCGGTGGGTGGCCCAGTTTGGTCAGGTATTCTACGAGCAGTTCGCCGAGTCGCTGCGGATCACCGGTTTTGATGTAGTGCTCATTGAGCCACAACAATTTTTCAGGATTAAACACCCCGGCAGAGCGTCCGACATTTTCCAGGCTGAATTTTTCAATCAGATCATCCATGGAGAAGATCTCTTCGTCTCCAAACGACCAACCGAGACGCACCAGATAATTGACCATCGCTTCAGGAAGATAGCCCATGTCACGATAGGCCATTACCGAGGTTGCACCATGGCGTTTGGACAGACGTTTTTTATCGGAACCGAGAATCATCGGCACGTGGGCAAACTCAGGAACCGAGTAGCCCAGCGCTTCATAAATCTGAATCTGGCGGGGGGTGTTATTGACATGGTCGTCACCGCGAATCACCAAAGACAGGCCCATTTCCGCATCATCGACAACAACAACAAAATTGTAGGTCGGGGTGCCGTCGGTACGCTGGATGATCATGTCATCCAACTCTTCATTATTGAAACTGATCGTTCCTTTAATCCGATCATTGAAACTGGTCACACCAGCTTCTTTGGATTTAAAACGGATCACATACGGCGTGTCATCATCACGCGGTTCAAGAGCACGACAGGTGCCGTCGTATTGCGGTTTATCACCGCGCGCCATGGCTGCCTCGCGTTTGGCATCAAGCTCTTCCTGCGTGCAGTAACATTTATAGGCTTTGCCTTCATCAAGCAGTTGCTGAATTTTCGCCTTGTACAGATCAAAGCGCTCCGTCTGATAGAACGGCCCCTCATCATAAGACAATCCCAGCCAATCCATGGCCTGAAGAATGGCATCCACTGATTCCTGAGTCGAACGTTCCACATCGGTATCCTCGATACGCAGAATAAACGTACCGCCCTCTTTGCGAGCAAGAAGATAATTGAACAATGCGGTGCGGGCACCACCGATATGCAGATAGCCGGTAGGACTCGGAGCAAAACGGACACGTAGATCAGACATGGGAAACTCCTGATGGATAAAAAAAGAAAGGTCATCGCGACCTTGGTTTTATACTGCAACCATCGGAGGGAAACAAGGGATTTATCAATCGGCAAGGCCGGGCGTCAATCAATAACGACACCGGCATAACCCACCACGGCGGAATGATCGCCATTCACATCGCCGGAATCCCCGTAACGGATCAGACGGGCATGGCGAGCGCCCAAGGCTCGGGCAATTAAAATCATCAACACCGCAGCACACACCCCGCACATGGTAATGTGTTCGCTTTTGACCTGGTGGTACAAATCGGCAGCATCCAGGTGCAACAGGGCGTCAAGCGCCAGCTGGTCTTTTTTTCGCGCCACAATGGAAGGTTCATAATGGGTCATATCGGAGCTGGCAACGATCAGCACCCTCCCCCCATCCTCCTTGAGAACCGCGCCGATCCCTTCACCGAGCTGCTGAAGAATCGGAAATGACAGCGATCCAAGCATCAGAGGGATAATCGACAGAGCAGGATTTTTCACCTGTAAAAAAGGCAACAGCACCTCTAAGGAGTGTTCGCCGCGATGAGCCTGCATCTCCTGCGTCAAATGCGGCACGTCATCAAGCAGACGCTGGGCCAGAGTTTCCGCGATCGGCACCTCGCCCAAAGGTGTTTTCCAGCCGCCTTGTGAATAAAGCGCACAGGGATGGCCGACACCCCGATGATTCGGCCCCAACAGCAGAACCGTATCCGGCACCTCAACACCAGCCAGGGTTTCCCCGGCAATGGCACCGGAATACACATAACCGGCATGGGGCATCATCACGCCATAAGCGGGTTTTGCAGGTTGATCCGTTGCCAGGAACAACTCGACCTGCTGTCTTAATTCATAGGGATCATCGGTATAAAATTGGCCGGAAACAGCGGGTTGGCGAATCATACTATCCTCCCATTCACACCCGACGTCATGGGCAATTGCCGGCGTCCGGGGAGATTAAACGGCGGTTGAAAAACGGACTGTGGAGCGTATCGAAGGACGATTAAAATCAAGGACAACCGTGTCGTTCCCTGATTTTGCGGGCAAGACGAAAATCGCATTTTCGGCCTGCGTCATTGAAAAGTTCCCGGATGGGACTTTTCAATCCTCTGTTAAATGGCCGTTGACATGATACGAATAGCGACAACAACCAACAGCACAGCAAATACCTTAACCAGTCTAGCATGGGAAAAGGCACCGGCAAGCCGCACACCAATGCGCGAACCAACCAGGGAAAACGGCAGCACCAGGAGCATGACCGGGATCACAACAAAGCCCACCGCGCCATGAGGGAGATGAGGGATCTGCCAGCCATTATAGATATAGGCCAGGGTTCCCGTCAAAGAGGAGACAACAATCAGAGCACTGGAATTACCCACCGCCAGATGGATGGGAAAATTCAGAAACAACACCATCAACGGTACGGCAATCACACCGCCACCGATGCCGAAAAAGGCTGAAAACGCCCCGCTGATGCCGCCGACAGTCAGCAATGCCGTCGAGCGATCAACCAATGGTTTTTCTGCCGGGGCCATGCCGCCGAACACCAGCTTTGCCGCTACGGCCAACTGCATCACCCCAAACAGGATCTTGAGAATCGGTCCGCTGAGCATGGAAGCGCCCCAAGCTCCGACCAGTGCCCCCAGAGCGGATCCCACAGCAAGAAACACCACCTGGTGAAAATCGACATGGCCTCGGGAATGATGTCCCAGGGTATTGCTGATGGAGGTGGGAATAATGATGGCCAGACTGGTGGCGAAAGCACAATGGACCAGCACGTCGGGGTGGACACCGACAAGGTGGAAGCACCACAGAAACAGCGGCACCAGGACGACACCGCCGCCGATGCCGAGAAGTCCGGACAGACATCCGGCACAGATACCGAGGACAGCGAAGCCGGCGAGAACCTGTGGAGCCCAGAATGTCATGACAACCTCCCAAAATGAAAAAAGCCAGCCTGCAAAACAGGCTGGCTTCATATGTTGGAGGCCCCGCCCAGATTCGAACTGGGGATAAAGGCTTTGCAGGCCTCTGCCTTACCACTTGGCGACGGGGCCGAGACGTCAAAAATGCTCCTTGCGTCAAGGCCCGCTAGTGATATCAAATCACTGTGATTACTGTCAAGAAAAAAGTCTTGAAAACATTCCCAAAGTGATCGTTATGGGTTACTCAGCCAGCTGCTCTTCTACAGAACGCATCTTGCGTTCCATGGTATGTTCGCGGTCACGCCGGTCATCAATCTTAATCAACGTGGACACGCGATGCGCACCGGCATTAAAGGGCGATTCGTGCATTTTGCGCACCAGTGCAAAAATCTCATCCAGCTCCCCTTCGAGAATGGTGCCCATCGGGGTCAACTGATATTTCAAGC
Source organism: uncultured Desulfuromonas sp. (assembly GCF_963676955.1). Lineage (NCBI taxonomy): Bacteria > Pseudomonadati > Thermodesulfobacteriota > Desulfuromonadia > Desulfuromonadales > Desulfuromonadaceae > Desulfuromonas > uncultured Desulfuromonas sp. The sequence continues at coordinate 3,454,217 of NZ_OY781461.1, forward strand.
CGGACTCTTTGACCAGTTGCAGACAACCAGCCACAAATTTGGATAAGCCACCGCTGCCTTCACCGAGCGGGGTACAACTGATTTGAACAACTGCCATGATCTTCTCCTGTCGGACAGAGGCATATTCTTAACATTCCGTCTGTCAGTTTAAAAAAGCCTCGTGGTGATGTAAACGGGAAAAATCAATACAGCCGGCCATACGCATCACGATAGCCTTGCAGAAGAGCAACTGCGGCCTCCCGACACACTCCGGTCTCAACCGCAATAGAGCGATCAGCCAATTTCTTTTGCCAATCCTCAGGCTTATCCCCTTCATCAAAACCGATGGCGCGTGCGTCTTCATCGCGAGCGCCACACACCAGCCGATGAATTCCCGCCCACGGGATAGCTCCCAGGCACATGGCACAGGGTTCCGTGGAGCTCACCAACTCGAAACGCCGTCCTTCAATCAGATCGAGGCGATGGCACCCCAAACGTTGCTGGGCCTGAATCAGGGCGACAATTTCAGCATGCAACACGGAACATCCCGCCGGCAACACCAGATTAACTCCGGCCGCCACCAGGCGGTGGTCGTCGGCATCAAACACAGCCGCGGCAAAGGGACCGCCCTGACTCGGGTGCTGACAATGGATATTTTTGTCGCCGAGAGTCAACACCCAATCCATGCGTTGTTCGACTGAAAGCAGTGGTTGAGTCAGCAGAGCTTCCTCATGTTGTATCCAGGGTGGCAGACACAAATTCAGAATGGGGGAACAGCATTGATCAGACATCATCTGCCTCCTTGAAATAGGTCACTGTCACGATAGCAGAGAGTTGCCCGCCACGTCCAAACATCTCCCGAAATAATCATTGGCCACCTCACGGTTTTGCAGAATCGGCTGATTTCAGGACACCCTATCCGTACACCATCTGTACAACGCAAACAAAAAAGTGAAACCAGCTAATTCTCCCTCCGCTTCGAGTCTCAATAACGGATCTGCAAAATAAAAAACCCGTCACCTTGCGGTAACGGGTTGTTTTATTTTGGTGCCGAAGGGGAGACTCGCCCACTCTGTCGTTGCCGTCACGGCAACTCCGGCGTCGGCTCCCCTACGCTCGCTGACGCGGCCGTCCATGGCCGCTTTTCCGACATTCAGTCGGCGCTTGCTCCGCTTCGAGTCTCCAAAACCGCTATACTAAATAAAAAAACCCGACGCTTTGCAGCATCGGGTTGATTTTATTTGGTGCCGAAGGGGAGACTCGAACTCCCACGCCCTAACGAGCACATGAACCTGAATCATGCGTGTCTACCAGATTCCACCACTTCGGCTTGAAGTGGGGAATTTATAGCAAACCAAGGCGATAATTGCAAACAGAATTCGAACAAATTTTTCAGTCGGCGCGTGCTCCGCTTCGAGCCTCAATGGATCTACAAAATAAAAAACCCGACGCTTTGCAGCATCGGGTTGATTTTATTTGGTGCCGAAGGGGAGACTCGCCCACTCTGTCGTTGCCGTCACGGCAACTCCGGCGTCGGCTCCCCTACGCTCGCTGACGCGGCCGTCCATGGCCGCTTTTCCGACATTCAGTCGGCGCTTGCTCCGCTTCGAGTCTCCAAAACCGCTATACTAAAATCGAGTAGGGTGAGGTGAGATGGTCAATTCTCACCTCATCCCTCTCACAGAACCGTGCGTACGGGCCTCGTACACGGCTCCTGTTCATTCTTCTCTCTAATAGCTCTGAGGCAGATAGCCCGTCTCTACTCTGCTTAGATCAAAAAGTCCCTGCTTTGCAAACCAGATGTTCGGCATTGCATAGTTGGCCAGGTTGCTGGCGGCATTGCGCCATGAGTTCATTTTGATGGCCTTGAACTCGCCCTGATAGCCTAGCTGCCGGAGTCTGCGGTGGAGCCGTTGCGGCTTTTTCCACAGTGTCAGCTGCTTGGCTCGCAGGCGTCGGCGAATCCACCGGGACAGTTTTCTGAACTGCTCGCGGCAGTTGGCTACCCGGAAGTAGTTGGTGAATCCACGCAGTACCGGGTTCAGGTCGTGGATGACCTTGGCCAGATTGACTGGTGTATTGCGCCGGGTGATCCGCTTCACCTTGGCTTTGAACTGTCGAACCTTCTCGCTCTGTATGCGTGTGTACCGGCTCGTGATGATGACTCCGAGATAGGGTACGCCTTCGCTGCTGTGAACAATCCGGCTCTTGCGTTCGTTGACCCTCAGGTGAAGGGTTTCTTCCAGATAGTTTCTTGCCACGTTGAAGGCGTTTTCCGCCCCGCTTCTTGATCCACACAGGATCAGGATATCGTCCGCGTAGCGGACGATTCGATGCCCTCGGTTTTTCATGTGCTGGTCGAAGGCGTCGAGGTAGACGTTGGCGATTAGCGGACTGATCACCCCGCCTTGGGGGCTCCCTTGTTCGCTTGCTTGCCAGCCGTCTTGCGTCATGTTCCCGCTTTGCAGAAACAGCCGAATTAATCCCAGTATGCTTCCATCGGTCACCCGGCGACGAATGCTCTGGATGATCTGGTCATGGTCTAGGGTGTCGAAGCATTTCGACAGGTCCATGTCCACCACCCAGCGCCGTTGGTAGCGCCTGATAAACAGGCTGGCTTTGGCGATCGCCTGATGGGCACTGCGGCCCGGACGATAACCGTAGCTGGACGGATGAAAGTCAGGATCAAAGATCGGCTGCAAGATGTCCAGCAGTGCCTGCTGGACGACACGGTCACGAACCGTCGGGATTCCGAGCCGGCGGACGCCGCCGTCAGGCTTGGGGATTTCTACCCGCCTCACTGGCTTTGGTCGATAGCTCTTGTCCTTGAGTTCGCCCACAAGGGCGGCGATTTCTTCCGGCAGGTGGTCGGCAAAGTCCTCTACGCTCTGGCCGTCGATTCCGGCCTTGCCTTTGTTGGACCTGATTTTCGCGTATGCCCGAAGTAGTCTCTGTTCGTGTAACAGCCGGTCGTAGAGACTGTAGTAAATTTTCGCCATCTCTTGTGCTTCCTGCGTTTTCCTTCCTCGACGGTGAGCGCGTTTTGCCTGCCCTTCCTGGCCCGAGTGCCGACCTTTTCTATCCCGATGGGCAATATGGCTGCGGCATGGTTCGGGTTGCTTGGACGTGGACGGTTCGTTGCGGCAGTCTGCTTTCCCCTCAACCGCATGCAACGTACCTCGCCTCGTCAGGCGACTTCGTGTCCGGCCCTACGCCTTGCCGTCGTTTCCGGAAACTTTCGAATGAACTTCATCCCTTCGCGTTCTGATGAGGCTTTTGGCGCTCACCAGCCCCTGACGACTGAGCGACAGGTCATCCCGGTTTTATCCTCCAGTCTGTTACCAGCTTTCTCAGGCCGGGACTTCTTCACTACTACGGATTCATCTGCCACCTCGCACCGCGTCGAAAGACCTTGAGTCTCCTCTTGTGCCTTTCTTACCCGACGCCTTGACCGACAGCTTCGGGACAATACGAGGCTTCCCCAGTTACCTTCCGGCTCCCGGTAAACTACCCCATCCTCAATCACGCTACGGGGTACGATCAGGTATCGGGCTTCGCGTTATTTAGCACGCTTACCCCCCCCGTAGCGCCGAATCAGGTTCGCTTGCGCTATGTGCAGTTTACTTCCTATCGCTTCCTTCAGACCCTGCCGTTGCCAGAAACGCCCTTGCGATTCGGATTGTCTTCCCCCTGATCGGGGCGACGCCTGTTTCTTTCAACAGGCCGGGTTTGCCAGCTCCGCTGGGCAAACTAAAAAAACCCGACGCTTTGCAGCATCGGGTTGATTTTATTTGGTGCCGAAGGGGAGACTCGAACTCCCACGCCCTAACGAGCACATGAACCTGAATCATGCGTGTCTACCAGATTCCACCACTTCGGCTTGAAGCGAGACGTTTTATAACAAACGGTCTGGGCAAATGCAACAAAAAAATCGTTGCGGCTTATCCTTCTTTCAGCTCAGCGGCCGGAACCGCCATCACCGTACGAAATTCTTGGACCGTCACCAGCCCGGGAGGAGCATTTTTCACCCGTTTAACATGTTTACCATGAGCCACCATCACTTCGACTTTCGCGTTGTTTTTGCCGCGACAAAAGCGCGCGGCAATGGCAGCGGCAAACAACACATCTTCCTCGGCAACATCAGCGCCGTCACACTTGAGGACGACATGGCTGCCCGGCATCAGGTGGGCATGAAACCACAGGTCGTCGCCTTTGAGCATGTGTTTGCTTAAATAGTCGTTGGTCTTGTTATTGCGTCCCCACAGCACCGGCCAACCGGCAGGTGAAACGGTTTTACGCACCAGATCCGCTGGTGACGTTCGCCGTGTCTCACGATTCAAAAAATTTTGTGGTCGATAGATCCCGGCTTCGATCAGTTCCTGACGAATGACTTCCTGGTCGCCGGCAGAGTCGCTCTCCAGTTGTTCGGCAATTTCGTCAAGCCAGGTCATCTCCTGCTCCGTCTGTTCATGACGACGCAGGCAGTGGTCGAGCCCGCGCTTGGCTTTACTATAGCGTTTGTAATACTGATCGATATTTTCCTGGGGTGTCTTTGCACAATCCAGGGATAACCGACAGAGCACAGGTGGCTCCTGATAGTAATCCGTCACCTCAACCTCCGTCATGCCCCGTTTGAGCAGATGACGTTGGGCAGAAAGCAGATCCGCCTGCTGACGAAACAGGTCCGCCTGTTCACATTCCTGCCATTGCGCATCAATGCTCGCTAAACGTTTATGAAGACGTTTGAGGGCTTTTTTGACCACTTTGCCCAGATCATCCGGTCCTTTTCCCGAGCCATGTTCACGGGCATAACGACTCAGGTCCGCGACGGCATCATCGTCGCCGGTCAACCACATCGTCAACCGCTTGCCCTGGCAACGGGGCTTAAGTTGTCCCTGCTGCCATGCCGTGACAAAATCATCAACACACTGACTCAGAGCGCCCTTTTCTCCGCCTCGAGCCAGAAAAGAGGCCACGGCACGACTCATTGGCACGACACGCTCAAGCAAAAACATTTGCACGGATTCGGGCTCACCATGTTCATGTAACCAGCGAGGAAGCTCCGCCAGGGCAATCGTCTTCTTTGCCGGCAAAGGGTGTTTTACCGGCTGAGGGTGCTGGCGATGAAGAGCGTCAACAAGCTGTTCATTTTCATCCAGCAAACGTAGATTGGCATCACGACCAAAAAATGTTGCCACCAGTGTGTAAGCGCTGCCCTCTTTACCGTTAAAACCCACGCGGACGATCCGATCCGTTGCATCCAGTTGAATGGATTCAAGACGGTGCAGGCGTGATCGCAGCAATTGGCAAAAGCGTGGTGGACGCAGCGGATTGCGATCACTCTGATCGGTCAGATACATTTCGCCGGCTGCTGGGCCGAGACGCATCAGCAAACGCACTTCATGACGACCATTCCAAAGTTTGAACACCAGGGTATCGGCCTGAGGCTGGTAAATTTTGTTGATGAGTGCGCCGTGCAATTGCGCTTGCAACTGTCGGATGAGGGCATCGAGAAAAAAGTAATCCATATCATTCACTTATGTGAGGTTCTTGCTGAACCTTTTTGGCCGTGGTAGTATCCGGTCGATTCTTAACCCATTGAGACCTTATGAATAAAGAAACCTTACAGAATTACCTTGAAGCAGCGCCGTTTTTCTTATTTGTCGCCATCGCCCGCCTGTTGCCCCGCCTGTGGGCGCTAAAACTGGGACGACAGCTGGGCCGCGTCAGCCGTTTTTTTCAACCGCAACGTGTGGCCACGGCCCGAGACAATTTGCGCCGGGCGTATCCCGATAAAGACAGCGCCTGGATCGAGACCATGATCCGCAAGGTGTTTGAACACCTTGGTATCAGCAGTATGGAGATGCTGCGTCTCAACCACTTTACCACCCGCCGTGATGTCGAAGCCCATTTTACCTTTGAAGGGATGGAACATCTCCAGGCGCTCAAGGAGCAACAGCAGGGCGCGTTTCTGCTCACCGGCCATGTCGGCTTTTGGGAGGCAGGCACCTTTTTCATGCCGATTCTCGGCTATCCGGTCGACTTTGTCGCCAAAAAAATCCGCAACCCGTTTGTCGATCGTTTCATTCAAAAGCAGCGTGAAGGTGCCGGTGGCCGCTGTCTCGACAGCAAAAAAGGCGCCCGCCGCATTATCCGCGCACTGGCCGACCAACGGATGGTGTGTCTGCTGCTTGATCAGCATATCTCGAAAAAACAGGCGGTGGTGGTTAATTTCTTTGATCGACCAGCCTATGCGACACCGATCATTCCACAGATTGCCCTGAAAAACCAGACGCCCATCGTTCCGGTGTTTGTCTATCGTCAGGAGGATTACAATTATCGGGTTGTGGTGCATCCGCCGTTGGTGTTTGACGGACCCGCCGGCAAGGAAGCGATTCAGGCCTGTACCCAGAAACTCACCGATGTGGTTGAAGAAGCCATCCGTCTGCAGCCGGACCAGTGGTTCTGGGTGCATCGACGCTGGCGTAAATCTGCGGAACGGCAGACGTCATGATTGATCCGCCTTTTCATATTGTCCTCGTCGAACCGGAGATCCCACCCAACACCGGCAATATTGCCCGGCTGTGCGCCGGCACCCAGACGCATCTGCATCTGGTCGGCACGTTGGGCTTTTCTCTGGATGATCGCTACCTGAAACGCGCCGGTCTTGATTATTGGCCCCATGTCCCCTTGCACCGCTGGGACAGCCTGGAGCAACTGGAACAGGCTCACCCCGATGGTCGCTGGTGGTACACATCGAAAACCGCCCGTCGCGTCCACAGCCAGGCGACTTTTCAGCCGGGAGATTTCATCGTGTTCGGCAAGGAGACCAAGGGCTTGCCCAAAGATCTGCTCGCGCGTTATCCGGAACGCTGTCTGCGCATTCCCATGAGTTGTGATGCGGTGCGCAGCCTCAACCTGTCTACCTCGGCGGGTATTGTTCTCTACGAGGCCCTGCGCCAGGTTGGCGCCCTGGAGAACGCTTCGGGTTAACCCCGCCGCAGCTTGCGCTGCACCATGGCCTGCAACTCCTTAAGTTCGGCAATCTTCACCAGACGGCCCACCAGCAGATAACTCGCCACACCGGCCGCCACGCCAGCGCCAAGAAGTGTCGCGTTGGCCAGGGTCAGGCCTGTTGACCACTCGCCCAGCAGCAGAATCCGCTCCACCACCAGCGCCATAACACTACAGGCCAGCAGAGCTTTAACGGTTGTCAGCCACAGAGATTTCAAACCGAGTCTGCCGATCTTGCGCTGCAACATCACCAGCAGGATCACACTGTTGACCACCGAGGACAGCGTCAAAGCCGCCGCCAGCCCGACATGCTGAAACGGCCCCATAAGCAGCAGGCCGAACGCCACATTGGCCAGCAACGTCCAGAAGGAGATCCACACCGGCGTCCGCGTGTCCTGAAGGGCATAAAAGGTCGGCACGATCACCCGACTGATACCGACAAACACCAGACCCGGCGCATACGCCGCCAAAGCCAGAGCGGTCTGCTGCACATCGGCAAATCCAAACGCTCCCTGCATAAACAACTGACTGAAAATCGGCTCCGCACAGACGATCAGCCCGACTCCTGCGGGCAACGTCACCAGGACGATCAGGCTCAAGGCGTAACGCAGAGAGTGCTTGACCTCATCCACCTCGCCTGCCGCGGCCTGACGACTCATGGTCGGCAGCACGGCTTGAGCCAGAGAAACGATGAAGATCCCCTGCGGAAATTCAAACAGACGCTGGCCGTAATACAGATAGGACACACTGCCCTGCTCCAAAAACGAGGACAACAGGCGCGTGACAACCACGTTGATCTGATAAATGGCCACTCCGGCAATGCCCGGCACCATCAATAAAGCGATGCGCCGTACTGTTGAATCGCGCCAGTTCCAGTGCCAGCCGAGGCGAAGATCGTAACGCCTCAACACCGGCAGCGTCATGGTCAACTGCAACACGCCCCCGACTATGACCCCCCAGGCCAGTGCTTCGACAGGCATGACAAACCGGTGATGAAACAACAGAGCGCTGCCGATCATCGCCAGATTGAGCACCAGCGGAGAGATGGCCGGAACAAAGTAGTGGCCATAAACATTCAGCACACCGGTCAACAACGCCAGCAGGCTGACAAAGAAAATGTAGGGGAACATGATGCGGGTCAGATCAACGGTCAATTCCAGCTTTCCGGCAATCTCCCCGAAACCGTGGGCGATCATCTGCACCAACCCCGGTGCCAGAACAATGCCGAGCATGGTCACCACAACCATAACCGTGGCCAACAAAGACCAGCACAGCACCATCACCCGCTGCGCGGCTTGCTCTCCCTGTTGCTCACGCACCTGACTGAAGGTCGGCACAAAAGCCGCAGTCAGTGACCCTTCGGCGAAAAAACGCCGCAACAGATTCGGTATGGTGAACGCCATAAAAAAGGCATCACTGCCAAACCCGGCACCAAACAGCGTAGCGATCACCATATCCCGCGCCAATCCGGCAAAACGGCTGATCAGGGTCGCCAGACTGAGAATTCCGGCAGCCAGTGTGATTTTCCTTCGTTCTGACATAAGCACCAAAAGGGATTATTTTATTTTAATACCAAATAAAACAGAAGTAACATACTGATATCACAAAATAATACAAACAACAGTTAGCAGGTTATAATGTTGACACAGCACTCAATGCAGTGCTATAACCTCTCTTCGTTACCAGATAAAAATAACAACACCAATTGATGGAGAAATTCAATGGCTAATCATAAGTCTGCACTGAAGCGTAACAAGCAAAGCATCGTTCGTCGTGATCGCAACACGCAAGCCCGTTCCACCATGCGCACCATGGTGAAAAACGTTCGTCTGGCTGTTGCTGAAGAGAACAAAGAAGCCGCCACCGCAGCACTGACCAAAGCGGTTCCGTTCATCGACAAGATGGCGACTCGCGGCATCATTCACAAAGCGACGGCCAGCCGTAAAATCAGTCGTCTGACCAAACTGGTCAACACTCTCGCTTAAGCGCTTCACCACAGAGTGAGTTAAAAAAAGGAGCCTTTCAGGCTCCTTTTTTTTGTTCAGCCTTGTGTAAGTATCCCCCGATCAAACCGGGAAATTTAACGCAATCTTCAAAATCAAAACACTTCTTGCCGTCATTCCCGCCTGCGCGGGAGTGACGTAAAAGAAAGATTGTCGTATCAGGGTGGTTCATATTCCCGGAGCCGCCAAACTTTTTTGGCCCCTAAAAAGCTAAGGGATGACTCTTTGTCGTTATGACAAGCGCACCAAATCCGTCAGCAGTTTCTGCAACAACGCCTGCGGATGGGCACCGCTCGACTTCATGGCCATGTCCATCTGTAAAAACAGCTCAAACGCTTTGGGATAGGTAGCCATGTCGAATTGACGCGACTGACGCATAATCCGCTCGACAAAATAGGGATTGATGCGCACGGTTTTCGCCACATCCTGTTGCGAGGCCCCCTGCTCCAGCAGTGAGCGGGTTTTCCATAGCTGGCGAAAATGGCGCGTCAGCATGGCGAGAATTTTCAGCGGAGCTTCCCCTTCCAACTGCAAGCGTTCACTCAGTGTCAATGCCTGTGGCAATTTGCGGGCTCCAACCACGTCGGTCAAATCAAAAATACTGTCCACCCGGGTATCACAGACCACGGCTGCCACATCAGCGACATCAATGACCGGTTTGTCCCCCAGATAGCTGGCCAGTTTCAACAGCTCACCGTGAATTTCCGTCAGATTGCTACCAACCCGTTTACAGAACAGCGCTAATCCGTCTTCACTGAACTGCTTGCCGAACTGACGTGCCTGCTCGCGGACAAAAGAGGGAATCTTATTGGCGAACAGCGGCTTGAACTCGATCAGCTCGCCGTTTTTCTTAAAACTCTGAAAAAACTTTTTCCGTTTATCGATCCGGTTGGCGCAAAACACCAGACAGCATTCCGCCACGGGTTCCTGAATGTAAGGAAGCAACGCGTCCAATGTGGCAGCAGAAAGATCCTGCGCCTGCTTAATGACGATCACCCGCCGTTCGGCAAAAGCCGGAAACGTCCGCGCGGTATCCATGACCAGCGCTGGATCCGCATCCTTACCGGAAAGGACCAGCAGATTGAAATCACGCGTCGCCGGATCAACGGCGGTATCAAGAAGATGTTTGAGGGATTGTTCCAACAGAAAAGCTTCCTCCCCATAGAGAAACAGCAGGGGAGGAAGCTTGTTGGCATGAATGGCTTTATTCAGATCGGCCGGAGTCATGGCAGCCGCAATCAGAAATTATCAGTCAGACTGTTGTAGATTTCCTGAGCCAGACGACGGTGCAGGTCTTCCTGAGCGAGTGTTTCGTTGTAATCCTGCTGGGCACGGTCATCATTGGCGTAAAATTCCTCATTCCAGCGTACAGTGCCCTGCCAGATCACTTCCTCACCATTGGCCCGGGTCAGGGCGGCATCAACAATCATGGTTACGCGATACTCGGTGATATCATCATCACGATCGTACGAAACGGTGCTGGATTGATAACTGACAATGGTGCCGGTCAGAATCGCGTCAGCCAGATCAGGGCTGCCGACGACCTCCACCGTGCGACGACGGGAGAACTGGTCGCGCACTTCATTGGTCAGGGGTGTCTCCAAAAAGGGCTCAGTGGTCTTGTTTTCAAACGGTTCCACATAGACGGTCTGGACATCATCAGGCAGCGACGTACCACGGCCCGGAAGATGATAGCCGCAAGCACAAACCAACAACGTGATGCCGATAAGCAGGACCGTCAGACGTCTCATGATGCCACCACATTAACCAGTTTACCGGGAACCACGATCACTTTACGCACGGTCCCGTCACCGATAAAGCGTTGAACCGCCTCGTCGGCCAGTGCCGCTTTCTCGACCTCTTCTTTGTCGGCCGACGCGGAAACCGTGATCTTCGAGCGCACCTTGCCGTTGACCTGGATGACGATGAGCTTTTCATCCTCAACCATGGCAGCGGTATCATAGTTCGGCCAGCCGGCACTTTCCAGATCCTCATCGTGGCCGAGATTAAGCCACAACTCTTCGGTAATATGCGGCACAAAGGGTGCCAGCAGACGCACCGTGCTTTCCAGGGCTTCCTTCACGGCTCCGGGATAGTCGGTTTTCTTTTCAAAACCATAGATGGCGTTAACCAGCTCCATGACCGCGGCAATGGCGGTATTGAAATGGAAACGACCGTCAATGTCCTCAGTCACCTTTTTGATGGTGCGATGGGTCATGCGCCGTAACGCTTTGGCATCCCCATCCGTTTCCGGAGCACCGGCATTTTTCAGAATATCCAGGTTGTCATAAACGGCCCGCCACACCCGATTCAGAAACCGGTAGCAGCCTTCGACACTCTGATCATTCCATTCGAGGTCTTTTTCCGGAGGTGCAGCAAACAGCGAGAACAAGCGGGCCGTATCCGCACCGTAAGTTGCAATAAGTTTGTCTGGGTCAACGACATTCATCTTCGACTTACTCATTTTCTCGGTACGGCCGATGGTCACCGGTTTGCCACAGATGGTGCACTTGCCGTCTTCCACCTGTTCCGGATAGAGCCAGCCGTGCTCGGGGCAGGATTGGGTTTCCTTGCACACCATGCCCTGAGTAAGCAGGTTGGTAAACGGTTCGTTGACATCCATCAGCCCCAGATCGCGCATCACTTTGGTAAAGAAACGCGCATAGAGCAGGTGCATGACCGCATGTTCGACGCCGCCGATATATTGATCAACCGGCAGCCAGTATTCAGCAGCGGCGCGGTCGATGGGGCCGGAAGCGAAGTCAGGGCAGGCATAACGGGCGAAATACCAGGAACTTTCAACAAAGGTGTCAAAGGTATCGGTTTCACGGCGCGCGACTTCCCCACACTGCGGACAACTGACGGTATAGAACTCTTTATGTTTGGCCAGCGGGCTGCCGCCTTCACCGGTAAACTCAACATCGGTGGGCAGAACCACCGGCAGATCTTTTTCCGGCACCGGCACCACGCCGCATTGATCGCAATAAATGATCGGAATCGGCGTGCCCCAATAGCGCTGGCGGGAGACCCCCCAGTCACGCAGGCGGAAATTGACGGTTTTGGCGCCAATACCTTCCTTGGCCAGGTAGTCGGCAATCTGTTCCTTGGCGGCCTCGTTATCCAGGCCGTCAAAGCGGTCCGAGTTGACCATCTTGCCGGGGCCGGTCCAGGCTTCAGTCATGGTCGCCGGATCAATATCCTCACCTTCGGGCTGAATCACCACCACCAGAGGAAGATCGTATTTCTGGGCGAATTCAAAGTCACGCTGGTCATGGGTCGGAACCGCCATAACCGCGCCGGTGCCGTAATCCATCAGGACAAAGTTGGCCAGATAGATCGGCATCTTGCGCCGGGTCAGGGGATTGATGCAATAAGAACCGGTGAAGACGCCCTCTTTCTCAAAGTCTTCACTGGTACGGTTTTTCTTATCCTGAGTGCGCACCTTGGCGATAAACGCTTCCACCGCTTCACGTTGGTCGTCGGTGGTCAACTCCAGCGCCTTGGGATGCTCGGGAGCCAGACTCATGAACGTGGCACCGTACAGGGTATCCTGACGGGTGGTAAAAACCTTAATGGTATCAAGGGTGTTTTCCAGCGGGAAAGCAACTTCACAGCCGGTACTGCGGCCAATCCAGTTACGCTGCATGGTCAGAACGGAATCGGGCCAGCCGTCCATTTTGTCGATCTCGTCAAGCAGTTCCTGAGCATAGTTGGTGATTTTAAAGAACCACTGGTCGAGTTCTTTATCTTCCACCACGGTGCCGCAACGCCAGCAGCCGTCATCCTCCACCTGCTCATTGGCAAGAACGGTCTGGCAGGTCGGGCACCAATTAACCGTCGAGCTCTTCTTGTAAGCCAGCCCTTTCTCGAACATCTTGAGAAAAATCAGCTGCTCCCACTTGTAGTAATCGACATCACAGGTGGCAAACTCACGATCCCAATCATAGGACATCCCCATGCGCTTAATTTGCAGACGCATATTGGCAATGTTTTCCACCGTCCATTTGGCCGGATGGATGCCGTGCTGGATGGCGGCGTTTTCCGCCGGCATGCCGAAGGCGTCCCAGCCCATGGGATGAAGCACATTGTAGCCTTGCAGGCGCTTGAAACGGGCAACAACGTCACCGATGGAATAGTTGCGGACGTGGCCCATGTGAATTCTTCCGGAAGGATAGGGAAACATCTCCAGAAGATAGAATTTCTCCTTATCCGATTGCTCGGATACGGCAAATTTATTGGCATCGGCCCAGGCTTTTTGCCAGGCCAGTTCAATACCGATCGGTTCGTAACGCTCTTCCATGTTGCCTCCGTGCGCAAGAGCAAGGTCGTTATGCAATGAAAAAAACCGGCCTCAGCCGGCTTTTTACGTATATGGATTCAATCGCCTGAATACAACTCACTCTATGAAGGCGATAAAAGAATCTTATTTTTCCCGGTAAGTAATCCGGCCACGCGTCAAATCGTAAGGCGACAGCTCAACCGTAACGCGGTCACCGGGCAGAATGCGGATATAAAATTTGCGCATTTTCCCGGAAATATGGGCCAGAACAACATGATCGTTGTCCAGTTTGACGCGAAACATGGCATTGGGCAGCGGCTCAATGACTGTACCTTCTACTTCAATTGCTTCTTCCTTTGCCAAAGGAACCTCCAAAACTGTTGTATAAAAAAGAAAAGTCACGCTCATTTGAGCGTGACTGCATATAACACTTATCTCAAGGAGTTGTCAAGCAAACGACGCGTTATCAGCGGGCGTCTGCTCCAACCTCTTATCGTTTGCCGCGTTGAAAAATCCCTGCTAAGGAGTTCCTTCGATGAACCGTTCGATGGTTTCAATGACTTTGGCCGACTTGAACGGTTTGGTCACATACCAGTCAGCACCCACCTCATCGCCACGGGACATATCTTCATGGCTCTTCTTGGCTGTCAGCATAATTACCGGCAACTTGCGGGTTTCCGGATTTTCCTTGATCCGGCGACACACTTCAAAGCCGTCAATTTCCGGCAACATGATGTCGAGCAGAACCAGATCGACTTTCTCTTTTTCCAGCACATCCAATGCCGCCAGTCCGTTGGGAACGCCAATCACTTCATAGCCCTTGGAAGTCAGCAGAATACTTTCCAGCTTCAACAGACTTTCTTCGTCTTCAACAACAAGTATGGTTCGTTTTGCCAAAACGGCCTCCCTGGAAAAGCGTCTTTTCTCATGTATTGTGAATACATTATCAGGAGTATAGCACAAAACCTCAACCTGTCTTTAACAGACTGCACCAAAACCACCAGAAATATATCTGGCGGGTCAATTCCTTTGTTTTCAGAGAGTTAACGCTCGCGATCACGATACGTAATGCGAATCGGACAGCCACTGAAACCAAACGGCTGACGAATTTTGTTGGCCAGGTAGCGGCGGTAAGAGAAATGAACCCCCTTCTCCTTATTGACAAAAATGGTAAAGCTCGGCGGCCGCACGGCCGTCTGAGTAATATAAAACAGTTTGACTCGCTTGCCATGATACATGGCCGGCGGATGCGCTTCTTCAGCCTGCTTTAAAACACGATTGAGTTCGGATGTGGAAATTTTGCGGTTAAACTGCTGAGCCACATCTTCAACGGTCTCCATGATCTTGGCCACCCGTTGTCCGGTCAGCGCCGAGACAAACATAATCGGCGCAAATGACAAGAATTTGAACTGACCGCGCACTTCGTCGGTAAACTTCTTCATGGTGTGGTTGTCCTTGGTCAGGGTGTCCCACTTGTTGACCACCAATACCACGGCGCGCCCCCGGTCATAGGCATAACCGGCGATGGTCAGATCCTGTTCGGTGATCCCCTCTTCAGCATCGATCACCACCAGCACCACATGGGCCCGATCCATCCCTTTGAGGGCCTGAACCACGGAATATTTTTCCAGTTTCTGACTGACTTTACCTTTGCGGCGAATGCCGGCCGTATCAATCAGCACATAACGCTGGCCATTGTACGTGAAGGGCGTATCGACACTATCGCGCGTGGTTCCGGCCGTCGGGTTGGCCACCACCCGTTCGTAACCGAGCAACTTGTTCACCAGAGAGGATTTGCCGACATTGGGACGGCCAATGACCGCCAGTCGCACTTCCGTACTGTCTTCCTCAACGGTTTTGACCTCCGGTAATTCATCAAGAATCGCCGCCATCAATTCGCCCATGCCGCGACCGTGCTCCGCCGATGTGGCAAAAAAATGCTCAATGCCCAGAGCATAAAATTCCGCGGCCTGTTCCTCCTGCTTGTCGCCATCCACTTTGTTGACGACAAACAACACCGGCTTGTCAACACGACGCAGCATCACGGCAACCTCTTCGTCAGAAGGCGTCAGACCGTCGCGACCGTCCATGACAAACAGAATGACATCCGCTTCCTCAATGGCCAGTTGCGACTGCTCACGCATCTGCACCAGCATGCGCACCTCACTGACCGGCTCAAAACCGCCGGTATCAATCAGAGTAAACGGCTTGGCATAACGGGTCACATCAGCGTAATTACGATCCCGGGTCACTCCGGGATAATCTTCGACAATGGCTTTGCGCTCACCGAGAATGCGGTTAAACAAGGTAGATTTACCCACATTGGGGCGGCCGACGATGGCGACGACAGACATAAGGTTTCACCTGTATAAAAAATTAAGCTCTTTGAACGGGCTTATTCGGCCCTTCGGCACAAAGACACGAATGTCTTTTTTGCAAAAAACTCATTCGTAACCGAATTCACGCAGAAAGCGCTCCGAATCCATCCAATTTCTCTTTACTTTAACAAACAGTTCAAGAAACACCCGTGTATCAAGGAAGTCTTCAATTTCCTTACGGGATTCCTGACCAAGCAGCCGGATCATACTACCGCCCTTGCCCACCAGAATCCGTTTGTGTGAATCGCGCCCGACATAGATGGTCGCCGAAATCGCAATCAGGTTTTTACCGGGCCGTTCTTCAAAACTATCGACCTGCACCGCAACTCCGTAAGGCACTTCCTGATGGGTTTTGCGCAGAATCTTCTCGCGAATCATTTCGGCGACGATAAAGCGTTCCGGCAAATCCGTAACCATCTCTTCAGGATAATACGGCGGGCCTTCAGGCAACATGTCGCGAACCGCCGTTACCAGTCGCTCGACACCATTGCCGTTGAGGGCCGACAACGGAATGATCTCCTTGAAATCAAACCGTTCGGCATACTGGGCGATTAACGGCAGCAGCTTGTCTTTTTCGACCAGATCCACCTTATTGATCACCAGCACCACCGGGATGTCGCTTTGGCCAAGCACATCGAGAATAAAGTCATCGCCACCACCGACACGGTCGGTCGCTTCAACCAGAAACACCACCACATCAACACCACGGCACGCGGATAACGCCTGGTCAACCATATACTGATTGAGCTTGCCCGTCGCTTTGTGGATACCCGGCGTATCGAGAAACAGCACCTGCGCATGATCTTCGGTATGAATGCCGAGAATCCGGTTACGGGTCGTCTGCGGCTTATTGGCCGTAATGGCGATTTTCTGGCCGAGGATCTGATTGAGCAATGTGGACTTGCCCACATTGGGACGACCGACAATCGAGACAAAACCGGATCGGTAGGTGGACTCTGCTTGGGTTGAATCTGTCACGTGATCATTTCTTTCTTATCAAAGAGGTTTTACCAGTGGTTTTTTGCAAAAACTCTATACTCTACGCCATACGAGTAAGGTGGATGGACTATACCGCCCCACCGTCGCATTCTTCATCAAGAACTTTCAGCGCCTGACATGCCGCCTGTTGTTGGGCCGCTTTTTTGCTGCCGCCGCTGCCCTCCCCGAGACGCTTGCCTTCACAGGAGACAATCACCGTATATTCGCGCTGATGATCGGGACCTTCCGTGGCCACCAGTTCATACTCGGGAGCAACGCCGAAGCGCGCCTGAGCCAACTCCTGAAAACGGGTTTTATAGTCGAGTGACTTACGCCGTGCGGCCTGGACAGCCGTGCCTTCGAACAACCGTCCCAGAACCTTTCGCGCCGCATCCCAGCCGGCATCAAGAAACACCGCGCCAAACACCGCTTCCAGAGCATCGGCCAGCAGATTATCTTTATCCTGGCCGCCACTGCGTCGTTCACCACGGCCCAATTGCAGACAAGGTCCCAAGTTGAGACGGCGGGCCAATTTTGCCAGCGCACGGGCGCTGACCAATTCGGAGCGGATTCGCGACAACTCGCCTTCCGGTAATTGCGGATAGGTGCAAAACAGGTAATCCGCCATCACCAGATCAAGAACCGCATCACCGAGAAATTCCTGGCGTTCATTACACGCGGCCGGATCGCGCAATTGCTCATTGGCGTAGGATTTATGGATCAGCGCTGTCTGCAGATAGTGCCGATCATTAAACCGGTACCCTAATCGCTCTTCAAATTCGCTCAGCTCTTTGTCAAAATCCACGTTCCATTCTCCACAATTACGACCCGTCCTGCGGACAAGCCGCGCATTTTGCCGCCAGATCTTTGTCAATGTCAACTGTTAAACGTTTTAAGATACTGAAAAATCCACCATAAGGCAATGGCAGGGCAGTGCGCTTTTCTCCTTGCGTCACCGCCCGTGCTCTTTATAATACCTGAACCAGTGAGGTCATGGTGAACAAGAGCGTGCCAGTGCTTGGGTTGAATGAGGTTTGAAAAAATCTGAGTCGCACCTAGAGGTTCGGCGGTGATTTTTTCAAACTTCAGGCAGCTCAATGACTTGTGCGATCTGACGCCAATGGCTTTACTGATTCCGGTAATGGAGGACTCAGAAAAAATCGGACCGTATCCGTAAAAAACGACCCAAGCAATCGGCACTCCACAAGCTATGGAAGTTATGGGACAATTCATCACATTTGAAGGCATTGAAGGCTGCGGAAAAACCACTCAGATTCGTCTGCTCGCCGCCGCACTGCGCCAAGAGGGGCACGACGTTATTGAAACGCGGGAACCGGGAGGTTGTGACATCGCCGACCAGATTCGCGCGGTGTTACTCGACGCCAAAAACAGCCGGATGACCAGCCCGACCGAACTGCTGCTTTACGCCGCGGCTCGCGCGCAGCATGTCGCCGAGGTAATCCGCCCGGCCCTTGCCGCCGGAAAAACGGTTCTGTGTGATCGCTTCTGTGACGCCACCCTCGCCTATCAGGGCTATGGACGCCAGCTGGATATTGGCCGGATTACAGCACTCAATGACTATGCCTGCCAGGGAATTTGGCCGGACACCACCCTGCTGCTTGACCTGCCGGTCGAGATCGGTCTCGGTCGCGCCCGTCAACGCAATGAACAGCACAGCGGTCCCAATGAAGACCGCTTTGAGCAAGAGGCCCTCGACTTTCACCAGCGCATCCGTCAGGCCTATCTGCGACTGGCCGATGAAGAGCCCCAGCGGTTTCTGACCATTGACGCCCAAGGGACGCCGCAAACCGTGGCCGAACGTATCACGTCAGCCATGTGCCACGTCATCAAACCGGTGGATCCGTCATGACCTTTGCCAACATCATCGGCCACGACCGCCAGAAAAAACTGCTCCGCCAGGCATGGAATAATCAGCGCATGGCTCATGCCTATCTGTTTACCGGAGCCGAAGGGATCGGCAAACGTCTGATGGCTACGGCCCTGGTGCGACTGATCTTCTGCGAAAACCAGACAGGCTGCGGAACCTGTGCCGGCTGCCGCCGCATTGACCACAATAACCACCCGGACCTTCATATCCTTGAACCGGAAGGCAGTTTCATCAAGATTGACGCCATCCGTGACCTACAAAAGGAGTTGCAACATCCGCCACTCGAAGCACCACGGCGCATTTGCCTGATTGACGGGGCGGACAAAATGAATCCGGCGGCGGGGAACGCTCTGCTCAAAACATTAGAAGAACCGCGCCATGATGTGATGCTGATTCTGATCAGTGCCCATCCGGAAGCGGTGTTGCAAACCATTCGTTCCCGGTGCCAGCAACTGCCCTTTTCCCGCCTTGACCAGGCGATGATTGCCAAGGTTCTCAAACAACAGGATTTCAGCGACGATGAATGCCGGATTCTTGCGTCATTGTCCGAAGGCAGTCTCAAAAAAGCGCTGGGTAGTGACCGAGACTACTATCTGGAACAACGCAAGGCCCTGTTCAAAGCCGTCTGTACCCTGACGCCGGGAAGTATCGTTCCCATGTTGGACCTGGCCGAAAAATGGGCGGCGGACAAGGATCAGTTGGAAGACTTGGCAACCGTGCTGCTCAGTTGTTATCGCGACGTCTTTCTCGTTGTCAGTCAGGGCTCCAGTTCCCTGTTGGCCAATAGCGACCTCAAAGAACGCATTATTCATCAAGCCTCCCGCGAAAGCCTGCCATCCATTCAGCACAAGCTGGAAGCGCTGCTTGAGTTTTTTCATCATCTCCGTCGCAACGTCAACCGACAATTGGCTGTCGAGCGTTTGCTGATTCGCCTTGTGCAACCAAACGTAATCCTGTAAAAATCCTCTCGCCGGTCGAGAGAAGTAAGCACGATTCATCCTATGGAGAATTCCAGCATTGACGGCAACTAAGCCGTTGCCTGTCGCCCCTGAATACGTTAAATTAACTCTTTACCTGATTTCGTGAATGAGAAAAGAAAAACAATCGCTTTGCGTCAACTCAGAAGAAGGCGGATTCAGGTAATTTACGACGTCGATTGAACCCTTCGTTTGCGTCCTTACACCCTGTGTAATCACGGAAACGATCAACATATTAAAGTGACCGAATGACTCAGAACAACGAGGAAACTTCCGCAACTCCTGAGGGCGGAAAAATCATTGCCACCGTCAAGTTCCGCTCGGCGGGGAAACAATACGACTTTGATACCAACGGACTGGAACTCAATCAGGGCGACAGCGTGGTGGTGGAAACCAACCGCGGTCGTGCTCTTGGAACGATTGCCCGCCCTCCTCAGAGCGTTGCCAAACAAGACCTTCCCCAAGATCTGAAAAAAGTCCTGCGCCTGGCCACTGACGCCGACCACAATATGGCGCGCATCAGTTCGTCCAAGGAAAAAGAAGCCTTTGACCACTGCATGGAGCGCATTCGTCAACGCAACATGCCGATGAAACTGGTCAAGGCCGAATACCTGTTTGACGGCTCGAAAATCATTTTCTATTTCACGGCCGATGGCCGGGTCGATTTTCGCGAACTGGTCAAGGATCTCGCCCACCATTTCCATACCCGCATTGAAATGCGCCAGATTGGTGTGCGCGATGAAGCGAAACTGATCGGCGGCATCGGCATCTGCGGACGTGAACTGTGTTGCGGCACTTTTCTCACGGATTTTCATCCGGTATCGGTTCGCATGGCCAAGCAACAGGGCCTGGCGTTAAACCCCACCAAGATCTCCGGACAATGCGGCCGTTTATTGTGCTGTTTGGGGTATGAATACGATACCTATTGCAAAATGGCCAAAAAGCTGCCGAAGCCCGGGGCAAAAGCCACTCTGGACGGCCAGACGGTTGAGGTTGTCTCCAGCCAGACGCTCAGTCAGACCGTCACCGTACGCGGCTCTGGAAGAACCATCAGTAACGTTCCTGTGGCAAATTTGACCACCGGTAAACCGGCCGCCAAAGAAGAGCCGAAAAAAACCGACGCAGGCTCGTCTCCCCCGGAAAAACGCCAAACCAAAGAAGGGGAACGCAAAGGGGCGACCAAAGCTAAAGGCAAAGCTCCCTCACGCGACGGCAAACCGCAACGCCCGGGGCGGGGGAAACCCACTGAAGGACGGCCGAATAAAAACAAACGCGGCGGCAAACCCGGCCAGGAAAAACAGGGGCGACCGAAAAAAACGTCCGGGCCGCAGGAACAGCAGTCGCAGGACAACAGCCAACGGCCGAACCGAAAGCCACGTCCCGATAAAGGGCCGGCCAAGGACAAGGTCCAAGCCACACCCGCGACCGGCGAAAACAGCAAACCGAATCAGGACCAGAGTCCCCAGGATCAAAGATCCCAAGATCAAAAAACTCATAAACGTCGCAGCCGCAATCGTCGTCGGCCGCCACGCAAACCATAGCAGGAGCCACCATGGACAAGACATTTTACATCACCACCCCCATCTACTACGTCAACGACGTGCCCCACATCGGCCACGCCTACACGACGCTGGCCTGTGACGTTCTGGCCCGTTATAAAAAGGCGCGCGGCTATGAGGTTTTTTTCCTCACCGGCACCGACGAACACGGCCAAAAAGTGGAAAAAGCCGCCATTGCCGGTGGTGAAACACCGCTGGAACTGGCGGACCGGGTGATGCAACGCTTTGCGGCGCTATGGCAAAAGCTCAATATCGACAACACCGATTTCATCCGCACCACCCAGCAACGCCACAAAGAGGGTGTGCAGAAGATGTTTACCCAGATTCAGGAGCAGGGAGACATCTACCTCGGTGCCTACGAAGACTGGTATTGCACCCCCTGTGAAACGTTCTGGACCGAAACTCAGCTTATCGACGGCTGCTGCCCGGACTGTGGTCGGCCGACGGAAAAACTCAAGGAGGAGTCGTACTTCTTCCGCATGAGTAAATACCAGCAACAGTTGCTCGACCACATCGAAGCCAACCCCGATTTCATCCAACCCCGTTCACGCCGCAACGAAGTGCTCAGCTTTGTGCGTGAAGGGCTGCGCGATCTGTCGATCTCCCGCACCAGTTTTTCCTGGGGGATTCCGGTGCCGGGTGATGACAAGCACGTCATCTACGTGTGGTTCGACGCCCTGAACAACTACATCACCGCTCTGGGGTACCCGGAGGACAAACAGGGCAACTTCGAAAAGTTCTGGCCGTGCAGTGTCCATGTCATCGGCAAAGACATCCTGCGTTTCCACACCGTTTACTGGCCGACCTTCCTCATGGCCGCCGGTCTGCCGCTGCCGGAGAAAGTGTTCGCCCACGGCTGGTGGACCGTTGAGGGCAAGAAAATGAGCAAGAGTCTGCAGAATGTCGTTGAACCCAACATGCTGGTCGATACCTACGGCATCGACCCGATTCGCTACTTCCTGCTGCGTGAAGTTCCCTTCGGTCTTGACGGCGACTTCTCGCACTCGGCCCTGATCCACCGCATCAACTCGGATCTGGCCAATGACCTCGGCAATCTGGTCAGCCGTTCCACGGCCATGCTCAACAAATATTTCGGCGGTACCCTGCCGGAACCAACGACAGCGGATGAACTCGACCAGCCGTTTATTGACCAGTTTCCGGCCAAGATGGCACTGATCGACCAACAGATGAATGATCTGGCCTTCAACAAGGCCTTGCTCAGCATCTGGGAGCTGATCAGCAGTGCTAATAAATATATCGACGATACCGCGCCCTGGGCGCTGGCCAAAGACGAGGCCCAGAAAGCGCGTCTTGGTACGGTCATGTACAACCTGCTCGAAGCCGTGCGACTCGTCGGCCTGATGGTGGCACCGTTCATGCCGGATACCGGCAAGCGGATTATGGACATCCTCGACCAGGACAGCGACAATCTGATGCTGGACGGCCAGGATCAATGGGGTGGCCTGAAAGCTGGTACGACCATTGAGAAAACACCGCCGATGTTCCCACGCATCGAGGAAAATTGATCGACACGATTTAAACACCTTCAAGGGCGCATTAGGGGGACGTTCTCATTGAGGACGCCCCCTAGCGCCTTTTTTTACTGGAGATCCCATGTCTCACCCTTCCCTTGTTGATAGCCACGCCCATCTGGACGGCAGTCGTTTTGCCGATGACCTCGAACAGGTTATCCAACGTGCCGATGATCAAGGGGTTCACTCCATCATTACCGTCGGTTGTGATCTCAACAGCTCACGCGCCAGTGTTGAACTGGCCCAACGCTACCCCGGCATTTATGCCACCGTCGGCGTGCATCCCCACGACGCCGCCACCGTCACTGTGCAGGTTCTCGACGAGCTGGCCCAGCTGGCCGCAGCGGATAAGGTGGTCGCCATCGGCGAAATCGGCCTCGACTACTACCGCAATCACTGCCCGCACGACCAGCAACAAAAAGCCTTTCGCCAGCAACTAGCCTTGGCACGTCAGTGCAAATTGCCGGTGGTGATTCACGACCGCGATGCCCACGATGATGTCCTGACCATTCTGCGAGAAGAGAAAGCGGATGAGATCGGCGGCGTACTGCACTGTTTCAGCGGCGATGTCGAAATGGCCAAAGCGTGCCTGGATCTCGGCTTTTACCTGTCGTTTACCGGTACCATCACCTATCCGAAAAACGACGCTTTACGCAACGTCATCAGCCAGGTGCCGACGGAACGCATTCTGGTGGAAACCGATTGCCCCTACCTGGCAGCCCAACCGTGGCGCGGCAAGCGCAATGAACCCTCCTATGTGGTCAAAACCGCCGAAACCGTTGCCGAAATCAAGGGACTGACCCTGACCGACGTGGCGCGCATCACCAGTCTTAATGCGTTTGAATTATTTGGCGTCGGTGAAGTGGACCAAGCCAGTAAAATCGCCTATCGCATCCGTGACTCGCTGTATCTCAACATCACCAACCGCTGCAGCAACCGCTGTACCTTCTGCGCCAAGTTTCGCGATTTTCACGTCAAGGGCCATCAACTCAAGCTCGACCATGAGCCTGATTTTGCTGAGGTGATTGCCGCCATCGGCGACCCGACAGGGTATGAGGAAGTCGTGTTCTGCGGTTATGGAGAGCCGTTGCTGCGCCTTGATCTGGTGAAAGACGTCGCCACATGGCTCAAAGAGCGTGGCATCAAAGTACGGATCAACAGTGACGGCCAGGCCAATCTGGTTCATCAACGCAATATTCTGCCGGAACTCGAAGGGCTGATCGACGAGCTGAGCATTTCCCTCAATGCACCGAACACCACCGATTACCAGCGCATCTGCCAATCCTGTTTTGGTGACGAAGGCTACGATGCGGTCAAAGAATTCATCCGCCAGGCACCGACCTATATCCCCAAAGTGATCGCGTCAGCCGTCACGGTGCCGGGGATTGATATCGATGCCTGCGAACAACTGGCGAAAGAACTGGGTGTGGAGTTTCGCACCCGCATTTACAATGAAGTCGGCTGATCAACTCAATTTCCCCCAAACCACCTTACACCCCTTTTTCAGGAGGACCCCGAATGTCTCAAAGTCCCTGGGAACCCAAGCAGGATCCATTGGAACAAGCTCTGAGAATGGCGGCCAAGAAGATCAAGACCAGCGGCGGCCCACCGAAAAAAGTCATTATCGGTCTGATTGTTGTGTTTCTGATCGTTGTTGGCGGACAAAGCGCCTTTTACAAGGTTGATACCGAAGAAACCGGCGTGCTGTTACGACTCGGCAAATCGATCGGCACGGCCTCGCCCGGCTTGCACATGAAACTGCCATTCGGCATTGATCAGGTGTATCGGGTCAAAACCGGCCGCGTACTCAAGGAGGAGTTCGGTTTTCGCACCGAACAAGCCGGTGTACGCACCACCTACAGCAAACGTGACTACAGTGAAGAATCCCTGACCCTTACCGGCGATCTCAACGTCAGTGACGTCGAATGGATCGTCCAGTATCAAATCGTCGACCCGGAAAAATTTCTATTCAATATTGCCGATCCCCGAGCGACCATTCGTGATCTGTCCGAAGCCGTGGTGCGTCGGATCATCGGCAACTCCAACGTCACCCAGGTGTTGACGACGGAGCGTGCCGACCTGGCCATGGCTGTTGAAAAAGGGCTGCAGGAAATCCTCAACAGCTACAACATCGGCATTCGCGTGGTCACGGTCAAATTCCAGGACGTCAACCCGCCCGATCAGGTTAAAGCGGCGTTTAACGAAGTCAACGAAGCGGAACAACAAAAAGAGAGTCTGATCTTTCAGGCCCGCGAACAATACAACCGCGAAGTTCCCAAAGCCCGCGGTGTGGCGCGCAGCCGCATCCTTGAAGCAGAAGGTTACGCTCTGGAGCGCATCAATCGCGCCAAGGGTGAAGCCGAGCGTTTCAACGCTCTGGTCGCCGAATACCGCAAGGCACCCAAAGTCACCAAACAACGCCTGTTTCTGGAAACCATGGATACGATTTTGCCCAAGGTCGATGAAATTTATGTCGTCGATGACAAAAGCGGCGGCATTCTGCCCCTGCTGCCACTGGGCAAACAGGCTCAGAAGGGAGGTGGCCAATGAAACGTCTGATTGTTCCCATCATTGTGCTGCTGGTGCTGGTCGGCCAAAGCGCTTTTTTTGTTGTCAATGAAGCTGAACAAGCTCTGGTCACCGAGTTTGGTAAGCCGGTGGGTGAAGTCCGCAATGCCGGGATTCATTTCAAAATTCCGGTGATTCAGGAAGTCCACCGTTTCTCCAAGCGCATCCTCAACTGGGATGCCGACCCCAACCAGATTCCCACCAGTGACAAAAAATATATCTGGGTCGATACCACGGCGCGCTGGCGCATTGTTGATCCATTGCGCTTCTTCACCACGGTCGCCACGGAGCGTGGGGCTCAGAGTCGCCTGGACGACATCATCGACTCGGTGGTGCGCGATGCGGTATCCGGTCATTTGCTGGTGGAGCTGGTGCGCGGTGACGATTATCAGCCGCCCACCGACCTCACCGACAACATCGAGGAAACCACCCAAGTGGACCGTGAGCTGGTGGGGCGTGAAGATATTCTCGACAATATTCTCGCCCAGGCCAAACTGAGTACCCCGGAATACGGCATTGAACTGATCGACGTGCAGATCAAGCGGATCAATTACGTTGAACAGGTGCGTAAGCGGGTTTACGAACGAATGATCTCCGAGCGTAAAAAAGTGGCGGCTCAATACCGTTCTGAAGGCGAAGGGGAAAAAGCCGACATCCTCGGCCAGATGGAAAAGGAGCTGAAGAAAATCAGTTCCGAATCCTATCGCAAAGCCGTGGAAATCCGCGGTAATGCCGACGCCCAGGCCACAACCATTTATGCGGCGGCTTATAACCGGGAGCCTGATTTTTACCGTTTCCTACGGACTCTGGAGTCGTACCAGAAAACGGTCAAAGAGAACAACCGCCTGATCCTGTCTACGGACAGCGACTACTACAAATTGCTTAGCCAGCAACGTTAAAATCAACGGGGCGTCGCTGAGCGGCGCCCCGCTGCTTATTTGTGTGGAGCCCCCCATGCGTACCCTCACCTCATTGACATCGTTCGTATTTCTGATCCTTCTGCTGAGTGGCTGTCAGTCCATCCCCACGGATGCGGAGATCCAGATTCAGGTCGCAAAGAAAGTACTGAGTCACAACAACGAAAAGATTTTCAGCCTGGAGAACTTCCACAAGGTCAATGGTCTCAGTGTTGACCAGCAAACCTATATTGCCGAGGTGGAATACGATCTGGTGTTTCGCAAAGGGCTCGAAGAGCTATCGGCAGAGCTCAACCGCACCACCAGCGACAATCCGCTGGCTGCCCTCGGCTCCGGCATGGAACTGCTGGCGCAGCTGATGAAATACGGTCAGTTCAAAGCGGGCGACCGCATTCCCCATCACGAGAAGTTCAAACTGATCAAGACCGAACAGGGCTGGCGAATGGCCGATGATTTTAACCTGTAATGCCGCAAGACAGAGGTGGATATGAACCGTTTGTCGCTGATGTTCATGTTGCTCGGATTCTTGATCCTCCCCGGGTTGCTCCATGCTGAAGAAACACTGTGGGATCAAGCTCACTGGGCGGCAACCGCCGGCATCGGCAACAGTTATTCTCCCGACAATGAACTGCGCTTTACCCAATTGGGCGTGAGTGCCGAATGGGATTATGCTCACATCTGGGCGCATCGGGCGCCCCAAGGACTGAAGTTCAAGGTAGAGGGCTCTGCCGGTCTGGCATCCACCCCGCACTGCCGCGCCATCATCAATGCCGATATGCTGGCGGTTTATCCTCTTGAGTCCCTGACCTGCTGCGGTCTACGACCATTTGTTGAGGCCGGGATCGGCCTGATCTATACCGACTATCAGGTCAAAGATCAGGGGCTGCGTGTCAACTTCAATCCCCTGCTCGGGATCGGCGGTGAGTTCTCCTCCTTAACCGGTCAACGCTGGTTTGTCACCGCGCGGCTCCATCATGTGTCCAATGGTGAACTGCATCGGGACAATCACGGCATCAACTCAGTGGTCTTTCAAATCGGTCGCTATTTTTAAGCAGGATATTGAAAAAAGTCCCATTCGGCGCATCTCAACGACACAAGCCGAAGATGCGATTTCCGTCTTGCTTAGAAAATTAAGCATCGAATGCAAGAAGCGTCGCTGTAATGGGATCGGCAATCGGTTTGGATGCCAGCGGTTTTTTGCCGCCATCAAGGCGTAAGCGACTGACGTGTGGATGCGGAAGCCCACGTCACGTGGTAGCAAACCACGCAAACGGATGATGCTCACTCCTTTTGTCGAATCAATTCCAATCTATCGCTCAACCAGTGGCATCATCGACAAAATCAGCTATGCTGTAAGTTATGATGATCACATTGGAAAGCTCGACTCTTCAGTTATTGGAAACCTACATCTTGGCCCTGCTGCTCGGCGCTCTGATGGGATTGGAGCGCGAACGCAGCGAAAGCGGCTTTGCCGGTTTGCGCACCTTTATTCTGGTGACGTTGTTCGGCAGTCTGTGCGGTACCATTTCAGCCGAATCCGGTGCCGAGTGGATCATGGTGGTTGGTCTGGCGACGATTGCCGCCCAAGGATTGATGGGTCATGTGGTACGCCTTAAACAGCACACGTCCTCCGGCATGACCACCGCCATTGCCCTGTTGATCGCCTACCTGGTCGGCATTCTCCTCACTCTCGGTCAGACCGTCACCTCCATCAGCCTGAGCCTGGCTACGACGCTGATCCTGTATTTCAAACCACAGATGCACGCGTTCTCACGCCGTTTACAACAGCGTGATCTCTACGCTATTTTTCAATTTATTCTGGTGGCGTTTATCATTCTTCCGGTTCTTCCCAATCAAAATTTTGGTCCTTACGACGCCTTAAATCCTTACAATATCTGGTTGATGGTGGTCCTGATCAGTGCCATCAATCTGGTCGGCTACATCACCCTGAAATTTGTCGGACAACGCTGGGGTAGCCCGGTCCTCGGCATCCTCGGCGGCATTGTTTCCAGCACCGCCACCACACTGACCTTCAGCCGTCAGTCCTCATCCATCGATAACATCGCCCGTACGGCAACGGTCGTGGTCGCGTTAGCGTCCACGGTTGTGCTTGTTCGCATCACCGCATTTATTTACCTGATTAATCCGGCACTCATCAGCCATCTGTGGCTGCCGATGGGAGGCATGTTTATTGGCGGGCTGATTCCGATCACTTTCTACTGGAGCCATACACGACGGGAAGATGCTCTCCACATGGAAAGCCGTAATCCGGCGGAACTCTCACAGGCCCTGATGTTCGGCGTCCTTTACGCCGCCGTACTGCTGGCGGTATCGTTTGCCAAGCATCATCTGGGAACACAAGGGGTGTATCTGGTGGCATTCATTTCCGGATTTACCGATGTCGATGCCATTACGTTGACCAACGCACGATTATCACTGATCGGTGAATTGGGGCAGGTTCAGGCAGCCAACAGCATTCTCATTGCCATGCTGGCGAATCTGATGTTCAAATTGGGAATGGTCGCCGCGTTGGGAACACGGCAAATGCTGCGAGGCACGGCCTTTTGCTTTGCTTGCCTGGCCTTGCCGGCCCTCCTGATCTTTCTCTAACATCACTCACTGAGTCAGGTCTAAGAGTCACAGAATAACCAGCTGTTCCGGGCAACGCGTCAGCACTTCAACGCCGTCAGCCGTCACCACGTAGGTATTTTCAATGCCGAGTGCGCCGATGCCGGGAAAAACCAATTTGGGTTCAAAGGCAAAGGTCATATTCTTTTCCAACAGATCGTCATTGAATCCTTTAGCGATAAACGGATATTCATCGATTTCCGTACCGATACCGTGACCGATAAAACCCACTTGCGAGCCGCTCTGCCCCATAAAGGCCTCTTTGTAGCCCATTTCACAAGCCAACGCCTGGCACGAGTCATAAACATGCCCCCAAGAAACGCCGGGCTTGGTGATTTTTTCCATGTGCCAGAGAATCTCGACCAGATCATCGTAACCCTGGACCAATTCATCGGATAATCCGCCAAGGCACAGGGTGCGTGTTTGATCACAGAGATAGCCCTGATAGGCACCGAGAAAATCAATAATCACCGGCTCATGCGCCTGAATAGGTCGCACTCCGGCACCCTGAGCGATCGCCGGGGTCAGACCGGTGCCACCCAATGGGGCATCACAAAATGTCGGATAAGCTCCGGCAGCCCCGGACAACACATGACCGCCGTAAAATTCGCCATTGAAGGCGCGCATGCGGGTCATGCCCTGATGTCCGGACAAACGCGCCACCTGCTCAAGATGTGCCGACAACTCCAGCTCAGTGATCCCTTCTTGGAGCGTTGCCTTGGCCGCTTCATACACCGCAGCCAACTGGTCAGCCGCCTTGCGCATGCGCCCCAATTCAAAGGGAGATTTGATCATGCGCACCCGCCGTAACAACGGAGTCACGTCTTTGACGGCACACTCCCCAAACGGCCGCTTCAAACGGTCGTAAAACGTGACTGGCAGCACGTCAAGTTCCAAGCCCAATGTCTCAACAGAGAGGCCGAACTGCTCACGAACAAATTCCGCCAGATGTCGAGGACTCGGCGCGGCAACCACCTGCGGCAAAGTTGATTCAAAGCGTGCTCTTTCCAGATCGCGCCGCACACAATAAACCGGTTCCCCCGAGCAGGGAACAAGCAACATCCCCTGCTGAATGGAACCGGTCAGATAAAACAGGTCGGCATTCTGAACAATGATCGCCAGATCAATCTGCTGCGCCACCAGGTGTTGTTGAAATTCCCGGCAGCGACGCAGCAATTCCTCCTGTGGAGTTTTCCAGCCGTCAGAATACATCAAGCGGTCTCGACTCCTTCGTCCTCTTCAAGATGCAGGTCTTTAATGGCCATCTCACGCAATTTGAACTTCTGTATCTTACCGCTGGCCGTCATCGGATATTCATCGACAAACTTGATATAGCGGGGAATCTTGTAGTTGGCGATACGACCGGTGCAAAAGGTTTTCACATCTTCTTCGCTCAGAGCCACCCCTTCTTTGATCTTGATGGCCGCCATCACCTGCTCACCATACTTGCGGTCGGGGACACCATACACCTGGACATCGGAAACGGCCGGATGGGTATAGAGAAATTCTTCAATTTCACGCGGATAGATATTTTCGCCGCCGCGAATGATCATATTCTTGATACGGCCGGTGATTTTGCAATAGCCATTCTCATCCATAACCGCCAGGTCGCCGGTATGCAGCCAGTTCTCTTCGTCGATGGCCAGAGCCGTCGCTTCCGGCATTTTGTAATAACCCTTCATGACCAGATAACCACGGGTGCACAATTCACCCTGTTTTCCAGCAGGCAGGGTCTCACCGGTTTCAATATCGACAATCTTCACTTCAACATTGGGTAAGGCCCGGCCAACTGTGGAGACGCGCAATTCAATCGGATCATCGGTACGGGTCTGGGTAATCACCGGCGAAGACTCTGTCTGACCGTAGGCAATGGTGATTTCCGAGGCGTTCATATCACGGATCACCCGCTTCATGACTTCGATCGGGCACGGCGACCCGGCCATGATGCCGCTGCGCAAAGTACTCAGGTCGTATTTGTCAAAATTGGGGTGTTCCAACTCGGCGATAAACATGGTCGGCACACCATGAACCGCCGTGCATTTTTCCATCTCGATGGTCTTAAGCACCTGTTCGGGAGCAAACGTTTCCACCGGAACCATGGTCGATCCGTGGGTCACACAGGCCATAACGGCGAGGACACAACCAAAGCAGTGGAAAAACGGTACCGGGATACACAGTCGGTCTTTTTCCGTAAAACGCATACACTCACCAATATTAAAGCCGTTATTGACGATATTGTGATGCGTCAGCATAACCCCTTTCGGAAACCCGGTGGTTCCGGAGGTGTACTGCATGTTGATCACTTCATGCTCATCAAGGGTGGCTTTCACCGCATCAAGCTGCTCTTCGGGCACCTGGTCGGCCAGGGTTTCGAGATCACGGAAGTTGGTCATGCCGGCCGGCGCGCCGTCACCGATAAACACGACATTTTTCAAAAACGGCAGTTTCTCGCTGTTCAGTTCTCCGACGGCAGACGTCTTCAGTTCAGGCACCACGTCATAAACCGTTTCAACGTAATTGGTGTCTTTGAATTCCTGCACCAGGAACAGCGTGGTTGAATCGGACTGCTCAAGAATATATTCCAGTTCAGCGGATCGGTAGCTGGTATTGACCGTCACCAGAACAACACCGATTTTGGCTGAAGCAAACTGCAGAATCACCCATTCGGGAACATTGGTCGCCCAGATCGCCACGTGATCGCCTTTTTTAATTCCCATGGCCAGCATACCTCGGGCCACACGATCACACAGAGCATTAAACTGCTCGTAACTATAACGTAAATTGCGGTCCGGATAGACAAGGCCATCGTTGTTCGGAAAACGACGCGCCATCTCTTCAACCATTCCTCCAACGGTAAAATGCAGTGTTTCAGACATAACAATCTTTCCTTCCAGAATTGTTCTGTTTCGCCAGAACAAACAGCAGTTTGCTCACAATAAATAGTGATAATTTAAGGGTTTTCCTGAATAACATAGGGGCCAAGTTCAGTCAAACCAAAAAAACGGTCGATAAGAATACACCTGATATGGAAAAAACTATCACCGTTTTTTGGTGGCTAACATGCGTCGGCAGGCATTGGTAATGGCAGAGGAAACGTTGCGACTTTTAGCCAGCTTTTGGACATCTTTTTCATGCAAAGTACCAAGCAGGCGCATCGCGGTAGGCACAGGGGTTCGGGGATGGACAACCAGAGCATGACGTATGGCATAATTCTTCATCCACTCCCGTTCGAGAAGAATCAAGCGGATAATTTCTTCACTGGCACTGCGGTTCTGTGCCTGAAACAGCACTTCGCCTTCCGTAATGCGCGGGTTCTTGAGAACAGCACCGCTGACCATTTTATTACTGTCCTTGATCAGAATCGTGCGCCACTCCTTGTCTCCGGTCATGGCATATTTGATCTTTTCAGAGATATCCAACTCAAGAACCATTTGCTGCTTGGTAACGTTTTTAGTCTCTTCAAAATCGCCGCTGTAATCTTCCTCGTCTAACGATTCTTCCAGATCCGCATCAGGACTTAGCTCGACATCCTCGTCCTCCTCTTTAGAATCAGCGAGCAGTTCCTTCATTTGCTTACTGACTTGAGGATTATCTAAAATCGCTTCACACACATCACGAGGAAAACTACGTGTAAATCTGTCATCACAGAAATAATCAAGAATTTCATAACTGCAATGACGGAAAATATACTTCCATGTATCAAAATCAACCGCTGGGTTCAAACGCATCAAAATAAGAGTGCCCAGATCATCCATCCTAACTTTTGCTATAAAATCAAGGACTTTATGGTGTATTCCCGGGTCTTCAAGAACCGGTCGCAGAGCATTATTCGAGCTGCTTTTCAGTGCCTCCAGGGCGACATTTTTCAACTCGGCATTCCCCTGGGAATAAAGCAGTAACTGCGCATGGATCTGGTCAACAATTGATAACTGCAGGCCGCCACGAGCGGCTTTCAGTTTAACGCTATGCGGGGTTTCCGGTGAAAGTAACCGAACGACTTCAGGAGAAACCTGAAGTCGTTCGGTTTTTTGTGCGGGGTGTTCGGTCAAAACAATCTTATCCTTTGAACCTGTACAAAAAGGCTCTAAAAGCCCATGGCGGGGCGATCAACATGATCGGGTTCGTTGACAACCCGGATTTTGTAACGTTTTTAAATCACCTTTTTCAAAATCGTGCGTGCCAAAGGCCGGAGGCGGCTTTTGGCAAACCTTCTCTTTATACATCATTGCGTTCAGCCAAAATCTTGGCGGTTAAATGGGAAGGAACCTCCTCGTAATGGGAAAATTCCATGGTAAACAGTCCTCTATCCGACGTCATGGACCGCAGCTCCGGCGCATAGCGCAACACTTCAGCCATCGGTACCTGAACCGCCACGGCTTGACTGCCGGCCTGGGGTTCCACACCCAGCACTTTGCCACGCCGGGAATTCATGTCGCCAATGACATCGCCAACGCAATCATCGGGGACAACCACTTCCATTTTCATCACCGGTTCAAGCAGCACCGGTTTCGCTTGGTCCATGCCTTTTTTAAAGCCCATGGACCCGGCAATTTTGAACGCCATCTCCGAGGAGTCAACCGAGTGGTGGGAACCATCATAAAGAGTCACTTTGACATCCACCACCGGATAGCCGCCGAGGGTGCCCTTGTGCATGGCTTCCTCAATTCCTTTACTGACCGCCGGGATATACTGCCGCGGCACCACGCCGCCAACGATCTTATCAACAAACTCATAACCGCCCCCGGCATGTAACGGCTCGATCTCCAACCACACATCGCCGTATTGACCACGGCCACCGGACTGTTTTTTATACTTGCTCTGCAGCTTGGTATTGCCCTTGATGGTCTCACGATACGGAACCTTGGGCAGCTCCAATTCAACATCGACACCATACTTGCGCTTGAGCTTTTCCACCGCCACTTCGATATGCACCTGGCCCATACCGGACAGGATCATTTCATGCGTCTGTTCGTCGCGGGTAATCTGCAGGGTCGGATCTTCTTCAATCAGGCGCTGCAAGCCGGTATTGATTTTGTCCTCATCGTTTTTACTGCACGCTTTAATCGCAAAAGAGATCACCGGCTTGAGCTGCAGCAGGCTTTCATAAACAATCGGCTGATTTTCCTGACACAGAGTATCACCGGTTGCCGTCGTTTTAAGCTTGGCCACGGCGACGATATCGCCGGCCACGGCCTGATCAATCGGGACCTGTTTTTTCCCTTCCAGCTCATAGAGTTGGCCGATACGCTCAGTTTCTTCCTTGGTCGAATTATACACCGAGGAATCGGAGTTCAGTACCCCTGAATACACCCGAAACAGTGACAATTTTCCGGTAAATGGATCATTAAACGTCTTGAACACCATGGCCGAAAACGGCTCATCTTCGCTGGGCTGACGTTCAACAATCTCTTCACTGCCGGGCACGGTGCCCATCTGCACCCCTTTATCCAGAGGCGACGGCAGACAGTGCACCACATAATCAAGCAACTGGCGCACGCCGATATTGGCCGTGGCACTCCCGCACAGAACGGGGGTAAACACGCCGGTCAGCGTCCCTTCCCTCAATCCCTGAAGAATCTCTTCGGTAGAAAGATCCTCCTCTTCGAGATATTTTTCCATCAGGGCATCGTCGGCATCAGCCACTGCCTCAAGCAACATGGTGCGCAGGCGTTGGGCTTCATCCAGATATTCGGCAGGGATCTCCTCTTCGGTGTAAGTGCCCTTTTCATCAAACTGGAAAATCCGCGCCTTCATGGCGACCAAGTCGATGATGCCGCGAAAATCAGCTTCCTGGCCGATGGGCATATTCACCAGCACCCCACGGCTGCCGAGCATTTTTTCCATGTCATCAACGGCACGCAAGAAGTCGGCACGCTCACGATCCATTTTATTGACAAAGGCGATGAGTGGAACCTCAAATTCCTGGCTCCAGCCCCAGATTTTTTGTGTTTGTGCCTTGACGCCGGAGATTGCGGAAACGATCAGGATGCCGCCGCCAAGAATACGCAGGCAATTGCGTGTGCCATGAAGAAAGTTGGAATAACCGGGAGTGTCAACGAGATGCAGGCTGTGATTTTGCCATTCGCAATGATTAAGGCTGGAACTGATGGTAATCTGACGTTTAATTTCCTCGGGCTCAAAATCCATGGTGGAACTGCCGTCATCGACCTTCCCCAGACGATCCGTCATGCCGGTGTTGAACAGCATCGCCTCAACCAGGGAGGTCTTGCCCGCCCCTCCATGAGCTACAATTCCCAAGTTTCTCAAGTGCGCAGTGTCGTATTTTCCCATGATTACCCCTTTCATGACAGCGGTTAGAGGATGACATCACAAAGATTTCAAGACAGAAACATATTCTTGAGTTTACACGCTTTTTCGGAAATTAAAACGCTGGTTAATCAATTGTAATTATTCAGTTCGTCTTCACCTCAATGTTTGGCGTTAACACAACTCAAATGAAGCAACCCGCTTCAAACCGTTGCGTTATTCTGATTGAGTTGATAAATGAGCAGCAGACCATCCAGCGTTAATAAGCCATCTACTTCATCAATGGTATCCGACGCCTCGGCAATCCGTTCAGCCAGCCCTCCGGTGGCCACAACCAGAGGATTGCCGCCCACTTCCTGTTTCATGCGCTGGACAATGCCGTCCACGAGCCCGGCATAACCGAACAATAATCCGGACTGGATGCTGTTGACGGTGTTTTTCGCCACCACCAGAGGAGGTCGGCTGATTTCAACACGCGGCAGTTTGCTGGCATGCTCATGCAACGCATCGGCGGAAATACCCAGACCGGGTGCAATGGCTCCGCCCTGATATTCACCCTTGTCGCAAATGTAATCAAAGGTGGTTGCCGTACCGAAATCGACGACAATCAGGCTGCGCTTGAATTTAGCGTAGGCCGCGACCGCATTGACAATACGGTCCGCCCCGACCTCTTTGGGATTATCGTATTTAATGGCCATACCGGTTTTCAATCCCGGCCCGACCACGTACGCCTCGGTATTGAGGTAACTGCGACACATGCGGGTCAGGGCATCCAGCATTGGCGGCACCACGCAGGAGACGATCACCGCTTTGACCATGGACAATTGCAGATCTTTGAACGTCAGCAGGTCATTGAGCAACATGGCATATTCATCATCGGTACGCGATTTATCCGTGCGAATCCGCCAGCTGTGCAGCAACTGCTGCTCCTGATACAAACCGAGCACCGTATTGGTATTACCGACATCAACCACCAGCAACATGGCTTTTTTCTCCCTGAATCGCCCCGTTATTGTGGCGAAAATGTATCAACTTATAGGTTAGTCGATGGGGGTCACATCACCTGCGTAAATAACCTGCTGTCCCCCTTGCTCCAGATCCAGCAACAACGCCCCATCTTCGGCCAGACCGGCGACCATGCCGGTGAAAACATCGGCACCACAATCGACCTGAACTTTGCGGCCCTGCAGATAAAACAATGCCTCCCAAGCCAGTCGGATCGGCACAAAACCCTGTTGTTGGTAAAGAGGATACAGGGCATCCAACTGACGATAGAGTTCCTGGGCAAAGGCAATACGGCTGACAGGCCGGCCGGTTTCCAGGACAACCGACGTTGCCGGACGACGCAGATCATCCGGGAATTGCTCCCGGGTCATATTGAGATTAGCTCCGATCCCCAGCACGACATGATGAATCCCCTCGGTTTCGGCGCTGAGTTCATTGAGCAATCCGGCTATTTTGCAACCATTGACCAGGATGTCATTGGGCCACTTGACCTGCACATCGATTCCGGCAACCGTTTCGAAGGCACGAGCCGTGGCCACGGCAGAGAGAAACGTCAGCTGGGCCGCCTGGATCGGTGCAATCATCGGCCGTAGAAGAATCGACGTGTACAAATTGACGCCAGCCGGAGACGTCCAGCGACGGCCCATACGGCCGCGACCACCGTTCTGACAGTCGGCAATCACCACGGTTCCCTCTTCCGCCCCCTGCTCAGCCAGTTCCATGGCCCGCAGATTGGTTGAATCGGTCTCGGTGAAATATTCCACGCGCTGACCAATAGAGCGTGTTTCCAGTCCGGATTGAACCGCTGCAGGCAACAGCAAATCCGCCTGCGTCATCAAACGATAACCACGCGACGGCACGGCATCAATCTGATAGCCCAAAGAACGCAGCTGACGAATGTGTTTCCAGACCGCAGCCCGGCTCACTCCAAGACGTTGGCTGAGATCCTCACCGGACAGCACCGCCTCGGGATCGGCGAGAAACAGCTCCAGAATCTGCTGACGCATGGTATGTTCCGCCACAACCGCTCCCTATTCAAACAGCATTGAAATATCAACGGCGCAACTGGAATGAGTCAGGGCGCCGACGGAGATCAAATTCACACCGGTTTTAGCAATGTCCGTCACGGTGTCGAGGTTGACACCGCCCGAAGCTTCCGTCACAGCGCGATCACCAATCAGGTCCACGGCCTCACGCAGCATATCCAGAGTCATGTTGTCAAGCATGATGATGTCCGCTCCCGCATCAAGAGCCTCCTGAACATCCTGCAGTGATTCCGTCTCGACTTCGATCTTCAGCGTATGGGGAGCACGACCACGAGCACCTTTCACCGCAGCGGTAATGCCACCTGCGGCGGCAATGTGGTTTTCCTTGATCAATACGCCATCATACAAGGATGTCCGATGATTCTGGCCACCCCCCATGCGCACCGAGTATTTATCCAGCACGCGCAGCCCGGGCATGGTCTTGCGGGTATCGACGATGATCGCGTCGGTTCCGGCCACAGCCTCAACAAATGCTGCCGTATGGGTGGCAATGCCGCTCATGCGCTGCATCAGGTTCAACGCCACCCGCTCACCCTGCAACAGGGTATGGGCGTCACCTTTGATCCAGGCCAGCACATCGCCACGGACAATCTGTTGCCCATCCTGTTTCAAAGCTTCAAAAGCCACATCCGCATCCAGCAGCTTAAAGACCCGCTCGACAACCTCCATCCCGGCCAGGACAAAATCCTCTTTGGCCACCAGTTGCGCACGGCTGGGCGTTCCCTTGGGAACAGTCGATAAGGTGGTAATATCCCCGGAGCCAATATCCTCCCTCAGAGCCATTTGAATAATACGGTCAATTTCAAACACGAGATAATCTCCATAACTTATTGAAAATTCAGTTTTTATACCACAATCTTGTCAGCAGCCGCAATTGCAAAACCAATCCGCCGAATCCGCTAAAAAGGATGATGGAACTGTCAGAATATGATAAATGTAAGCCGATTGCTAAACAAAACAACAACGGAGGATATTCGTGAAATCAAAAACCATGATACCCGTTCCTTTTTTAGCCCTGATCAGTCTTCTCACACTCCTCACAGCCAGCGGTTGTGTGTCAAAGGCCACCTACCAGCAGCAGCTGGATCAGAATCAGGCATTGCAGACCGATCTGTATGGCACCACGGAAAAACTGAATAACCTGCAAGCGCGCTATGACATCGTAGAGCAACAGCTTGAAGATGCCATGAACCAGAACAAGGCTCTCAACGATCAGAACATTGCCGCAATGGCCGAAATTGACCGACTGAAAAACATCTTTCAGGCGCGCAGCCAGAAACAGCAGGCACAGCTTAGCGAGCTGGAAAAACAGCAAAAAGAACTCGAAGCTCAACAGGAGCAGCAACAGCAACGTTATCAGCAATTGCTCGACAACAAACAGCAACTGGAGCAGGAGCTGGAGCGTGAGCGCATTGCCCGTGAAGCACGCCTGGCAAAGATGGCCAACACTTATAACAGCCTGGTGGCTAATCTGGAGCAGGAAATTGAACGCGGTGAGATCACCATCAACAAACTTAAAGATAAGCTGACCGTCAACCTGGTGGAAAAAATCCTCTTCCCGTCCGGTTCCGCGGATCTGACTCCGGCCGGCATCAAGGTCATCCGTCAGGTCGGGGATATTCTCAAGGAAGTGGACGACAAGGATATCCGAGTTGAAGGCCACACCGACAACCTTGGCATCAGCAAGGCGCTGCAGGCCAAGTTTCCCAGCAACTGGGAGCTGTCCGCCGCCCGCGCCGCCAATGTGGTTCGCGTCCTACAACGTGAAGTCGGCATCCCCGGCGAAAAACTGGAGATCGGCGCTTACGGTCCCTATCGTCCCGTTTCCAGCAACGACAGCGCCGAGGGCCGTGCTCAAAACCGGCGCATTCAGATTGTGCTGGTGCCGCCCAGCGATGCCTGATCCTGATCAATTAACAAAGGCCCCTGATGTGATAACACCTCAGGGGCCTTCTAACGCATTTTCTTCAAGTCTGTTTCTTCTGTGTTCATCCGAACAACACTGATTTTGGAGTCCGGCTTCACCTTGCACCCTTATCGCGGCATTGCAAAAGTTTTAAAGATACTCCTTCAGCGATTTCACGTGTGAACAACGCGCGGCTGCGCTTTGAATTTCACAGCAACGTATTGCCCCTCCCCCTCGGTCAGAAAAAAGGTTATTGCCTACGGCGCCGTGTATAGAAGACAAGACCCAGCAATCCACCGCCAAGCAGCACGAATGTCGCCGGTTCCGGAACAACAGTCAGACGATCCGTTGAGATGGTAAAGACAAACGGCAACGTCGTGGATTGTCCTTCGACCGTCGTGAATCCCAGTGTCGTGTTGTCTTCTACGCCAACGAAATCCGCATATGCCCCTGTCAGCAGCGAGAGAACCTCACCATTGCTGGGGAAAACATTAACAAAATAATCGACCAAGCCATCCCCATCACCTGCATCATAGGAGAAATTGAAATTGGGGAAGCCGTTGAGCAGGGCGAAAACGTCGTTTTCATTGGACCCGTCATTGGGGGTTTCAAAAAAAGCAATATCAACGTCAAAACTGGCCGCAGGATAAGGGCCAAAAGGATTGGGATCCAAAGTGACGGTTGAACGGATAATGGTTGTCAGCAGAGAGCGAGAATCGCCCGGTATGACATAGTTATTATGAGTGATTGAAACATCTGGAGCCCAGTAGTTGCCGATATTGGGGACTTCACCGCCGCCAACATAGGTGTCCACGGTATTAGCAACCACGGCCGGATCGAGCACCAGGCTGCTTTGTGTCGGATATTGCCAGGTCATGTCTCCCCAAGACAGGCTGGTATCTGTGATCACCGGGGCATCGCCACTGCCGGAAGAAAATATACTGTCTGTGAATACCGACTGCACTGTATACTCCCAAGTCGTCACATATGCGAAGGAATTCACTGAAAAAAGCAGCAGGCCCATGATGCTGAAAGTTATTAAAATTTTTTTAAACATGCTGTACCTCCTCTGCGTAGTGACAATTTATTTTTTCCTCAACCGAGAGGTTTCACTAATAATACATAAAAGCATACTCTATACCAAAAAGGCATATACGAAATTTGAAAAAGAAAAACAGCAATATTATTCCGTTGCTGGAGTCTATTAAAAAATCATTAAAAGATTCATAGAGGTTTCACTAAAGCTAGTGTAAAGATTTTCGACAGCCAAATCGGAGGAGAGGGGTAAAGGTTTGGATGAAGAGCAAGAACTTGTCTGAAAAAATCAACAGATCAAAAGCCGGCATTCGAGACCGGCTATGATGCCCCTGTTGGGGGCACAATGCGCTGTGCAATCCGGCGGGTCAGTTGAGGGTCCGGAACAATCTGAAATCGTTCAGGCTCCATTGACTTATTTCAGCTTCGAAATGTGGAACGGCAATATGAGATTCACAGGTCCATGGCAGAATGTCCTTTTCTCGAGGACACTACCGGTTGGATAAAAAGTGCCTGTGGAACCTCTAGACGGGGGAGCAAAATCAATGGCGGGTTTTCAATTCCTTGATTTTGTCAGCAAGACGGAAATCTCATTTTCGGCTTGCCTCGTGAAAAAAGGCTCTGGATAGGACTTTTTCAACATTCTGCTAGAGATTCAACTCCCGCCAGATATGCAACCAGGTCTTTTCCAGATTTAACCCGGCCAGCAACTGATTGACTTGAGAGTGTTCGACAAAACGGATCACATCCAGTTGACAGCCTTCGAGGGCAGCAAGAGAATGCGTGACATCGGCCTGATAACTCAATTCCGAGTGCGTGTCGTGGAAAAAACCCAACTCTTCGCCTTCGTGATAAAAAATCATGGCCGCCTGAGAATCGACGGTCAGACGCAACGCGCCGCTGAATTTCTCCCGATCGATATAGTCCATCAATCGATCCACATCGAGCAGGGTCATGGCCTGCGCTTCGAAAACAGGCTCGCCTTCACAGGCCTTATGCACCAGAGCGGCCAGTCGGGCATCAAGACGGTAAATATCCAGGCGGCAGGGAGTATCATCCTGAATCATGCGAAACATCTGTTCCAATGCCGCGACTCCGGTCAAGCGGCGTTCGCCAATCCCCCACAGCCCGGCGACAATTTTACCGGCCTCATAACACAAGACCGCCGCATCATCTTCACCGGCGAGTGACAGATAACCACTGAAGCCATTAGAGCACATTTTGATCAGGGCATCGGGCATTTTCAGCCGTTTGGGATCGAGCCCTTCTTTGACCACCCGTCCGCGGGGAAGCACGAGCATAGTCTCACCTCTGTAAATAACGTATTGAATTTAGACAGAATCTATCACCCGGCCAGGGTTGTCAAGTCATGTTGAAGTTTCTCCCACTCTTCATACATCCCTTCCAACGCTTCAGCCTGGTCACGATGTTGGTCAGAGAGTTGGGAAAAACGGCTCTGGTCCTGATACAGCTCGGGATCGGCTAATTGCTGTTCCAAATCAGCCTGCTGTGCTTCGGCGCTTTCAATATCCGCTTCAAGCTGCTGCAGTTGTTTCTCCAGCTTGCGCTGCTGCTTTTGCTGCTCTTTGCGCTGGGCGTGTTCCTGTTTGCGCTGTTCCTTGGTCGCTACCGGAGCCCCATTTGTTACAGCACTGTGGAGATGTTCAACGCGCTGTTCCGAATGATCGTCACAGCCCTCGGCCTGACGCGCAGCAAGAAAGTCGGCATAGTTGCCGGGATGGGAACTGATGCCACCGCCGGACACATCAATGATCCGACTGGCCAGCTGATCGACAAAATAGCGATCATGGGAAACAAACACCAGGGTTCCGGTGTAACTCTTCAGTGCTTCGAGCAGCACTTCCTTGGATTGCAGGTCAAGGTGGTTGGTCGGTTCGTCGAGCAGCATCAGGTTGGCCGGACGCAGCAGCAGAATCGCCAAGGCCAGCCGGTTGCGCTCACCACCGGAAAGCACTTTAACCCGCTTATGGACATCATCGCCGCTGAACAGAAAGGTGCCGAGCACGTCACGCAAACGGGGCACCATGTCCACCGGAGATGAGGCGGTAATCTCTTCCAAAACCGTTTTCTCCGGTGTCAGCACAGCCGCTTGATCTTGAGCAAAATAGGCCAATTCCAGATTATGGCCTTCGATACGGCGACCTTCACTGGGGTCTTCGTTGCCGGCGAGCAGGCGCATCAGGGTCGATTTACCGGCG
Source organism: uncultured Desulfuromonas sp. (assembly GCF_963676955.1). NCBI lineage: Bacteria > Pseudomonadati > Thermodesulfobacteriota > Desulfuromonadia > Desulfuromonadales > Desulfuromonadaceae > Desulfuromonas > uncultured Desulfuromonas sp. The sequence continues at coordinate 3,496,395 of NZ_OY781461.1, forward strand.
CCGTTGGCTCCGACCAGTGCCACTCGTTCACTACGCGTCACGGTAAGATCCACATTTTTGAGCACCTGATGGTCACCGTAACGCTGGCCGGCCTGCTCCAAAACGAGGAGATCTTTACCACCGCGTGACGGCTGGGGAAATTTGAAGGCGATCTTCTTGCGTTGCGGCGGGATCTGGATGCGTTCGATTTTTTCCAGTTGGCGCACCCGGCTCTGTACCTGGCTGGCCTTGTTGGCCTGGTAACGGAAGCGGTTGATAAACGCCTCAATGCGCTCGATCTCTTCATCCTGACGCTGCTTCTGATCACGCAGAGCTGCGACACGGCGATCACGTTCCACCAGATAAAGGGAATAGTTGCCGGGGTACTCGGTCAAAGCGCCATTCCACACCTCGACAATGCGCTCCACCACCTGATCCATAAAAAAGCGGTCGTGCGACACCAGAACAACGGAGAACGGATACTGGGACAGATAACTTTCCAGCCAGTTCCGTGCCGGAAGGTCAAGGTGGTTGGTCGGTTCGTCCAGCAGCAACAAATTGGGGCGTTGCAGCAGCAGGCGCGCCAGGGCGATACGCATCTGCCAGCCGCCGGAAAATTGTTCGCAGGGTTTCTGCCAATCGTCTTCTGAAAAGCCAAGACCGTTGAGCACCTTGGCAATATCGGTTTCCAGGGTAAAACCGCCACGTTGGCTGTAAAGATCCTGCAGATGCGCGTAACGTTCGAGCGATTTTTCGTCGGCATCCTGAGAGATCTGTGCTTCCAGACGACTGATCTCTTCGGCCATTTCCAGCAGGTCGGCACAGGCGCTGCGCACTTCCTCAAACAAGCTCTTTCCCTGATAGCTTAAGCCGTCCTGAGGCAGGTAACCGAAGGTGGTGCCTTTGGCGATAATGACATCGCCTTTATCGCAGTGGTTGATGCCACATAACAGCTTTAACAGGGTCGATTTACCGGCGCCGTTTTCGCCGCACAGACCGATGCGAGCACCTGGGCGGATATGCCAGTTGACTCCGGCAAAAATCTTACGCCCGGAGAAATCGACTTCAACGTCTTTGAGTTGCAACATGCTGGATTAATCTTTCCTGGTCGTCATAAACGGGGGATAGGGTCATCAGGGTTATACCGTGCTGTTCCGAGAACATCAAGGGGGAAGCGTTTGTTGTGGTGTTTCAGGCATTTTAAGCTGTAAAAGCTAAAGTCAAGACCGCCGGGTTTCGTCCCGGCAGCCGACATACTTTTGACTGGCCGCTCAAAAGTATGCAAAAACCAGCTGAACTTCTCCTGAACCTAGATCAATCGATACTGAGTCTATTTCCGTTTGACTTCACGGATTCGGCTCGCCGCCCTTTTGGTCGGCGAATCTTGCAAGGCATCATCTCTGGCGTAAAACGTTGATAACAATTTTACGACCCACTTTATTTCTTCCGTGGCACTTGTAAAGCGGGTGGGCAATGCCCACCCTGCCTGAGTCTATTATTTAGCAGCCAAGCCCTCCCGTTCAGCAGCACCGAACGCAATGAACGTCAGCGCGATGGTTGTCGGCAACATGTCTGAGCGTTAGCGAGTTTTGCCGACATCGTGATGTAAGAGAATGGAGTGAGGGAACCCGAAGGGTGCAATGACGGGAGTCGATTTTGCACCCCTTTTGTCGACGCAAAAGGGGTCCGCCGTGTGGGCGCGGAAGCCCACGTCACGTGCGTACCAGCAATGTGAACGGATGAAGTTCAACGAAGCAAACGCCCATGACATTCAGGAGTGATCGACCTTCCCGCGTAACTGCTTAATACTGCTGCGATGCTTTTTACTGTCAACCCGCTTACGCCGGGCCGAAGCACTGGGCTTGGTCGGCCGCCGTTTTTTTACCGTACGACTCGCCTCCTCAAGCAACTCCTCCAAGCGCTGCAACGCCTCCTGACGATTGCGCTCCTGACTGCGTGAGTTTTGCGCCTTGATGGTCAACACACCATCCTGATCGATGCGCCGGTCCCGCCGGGCCAGCAGACGTTCCACCACCATCGGCGGCAAACCGCAATGCTTCAGATCAACACTCAACATGATCGCCGTCGATGTTTTATTGACGTGCTGTCCTCCCGCACCTTGCGAGCGAACGGCTTTAAAATGGAGATGACATTCGTCGATTTTCATAAAATTCTTTCCTGTTTGACACCATTATTTCCAAAATCAACCCAACGCATCACCAGCCATAACCTTCTGAAATCACACAAATACGACCCGACATCGACCCGAATTTACCGCGATGTCGAATGCAAAGCTGTTTTGCCGGGGCTAGGCTTGACTCAAAAGCGCAACACAACGCAATGCATTCAGATCAGTCACTCGTACCCGACCAAAAGGAGGAAATTATGCGACGCACCGTTTTCGTTCTGATCACCTTAGCCCTGACCCTGATGGCTTCCACCAGTTTTGCCAAACAACAGCGTGATGACGATTCGCGCAAACGTCCCCATGTTGTTCAGAAGTACGATTCGTACAACACTCATCATGCCAAATATGATCGCGGCCATGACAAGTATGATCGCCACTCAGGAAAACATGCCGTCAAAGTCAGTCGCGATGACAAGAAACATCGTCGACATCATGTGGCCGAGTATCGTCACCACCGTCAGCCGACCTGCAACAGCTACAAAACGAACCATCGCGACTATCGCACCACAATCGTCCTTCCGGCACCACCGATTCCTCGGGTCGTTGTTTACTTCCCCTGGTAACAATGAAGACCGGGGGACGATTCCAAACACCTTCATCACGTCAATAGAACACAGACAACGGCGGCTCATTGAGAGCCGCCAGTTGTTCTCTGAGCTGCAACACATGCTCTCCCCAATACTGCATGGTGTTAAACCAGGGAAAGTGCACCGGAAATGTCGGATCATCCCAGCGTTCCGCCAGCCAGGAGGCATAATGGATCATACGCAGGCTACGCAGCGCCTCTATGGCGGGAAGCTGGGCGACGGGAAACGGCTGGAACAGTTCGTATCCTTCCATCAACGCCTGCACCTGTTGCTGCTGACGGGCCTGGTCGCCACTGAGCATCATCCACAGATCCTGAATCGCCGGGGCCATGCGGGCGTCATCAAAATCAACGAAATTTGGCTGGCCGTCACGCCATAGGATATTGCCGGCATGGCAATCGCCGTGCGCCCGAATCGGTGTCAACACACTGCCCAGACGATCAAAGATGCTATCAACGCCCTGGAGAAGATCCCGCGTCACCGCTTCATAGGTGGCCTGGTACTCTGTCGGCATAAAGCGCTCGTTAATCAGCGCCACCCGACTGGACCCGAACGTTTCGCGATTGAGGGCAGGACGCTGGTCAAAAGCACACCGGGAACCAACCGCATGCATGCGACCGAGCAGGCGACCGAGCACGCGCAAATTGTCCAGATTGTCGAACTCCGGAGCATGACCACCACGTCGCTCAAACACCGCCAGCCGGTTCCCAGCGAAGGAAAACAGACTCTGGCCATCTCCATCGCGCCATGGGGCAACAACAGGCAGCTCCTGTTCGACCAGCTCAAAACAGAATTGATGTTCCTCAAGAATCTGCTCATCCGTCCAGCGCTGTGGCCGATAAAACTTCACCACCAGAGGGTCACGCTCTTCAACGCCAACCTGATAGACGCGATTTTCATAACTGTTGAGCGCAAACACCCGGCAGTCACAGACAAAACCGAGAGATTCCACCGCATCCATCACATGATCCGGAGTCAAGCCATGGAACGGATGGCTGTTTTCCGGCGCATTTTTTTCGTCCATACCACCTCTTCATTCGACATCATTGTCTTCGCCGGCCATCCTAACACAAAACCACGGTCAGTTCGGAATCGTTGACGGCAGAAAAAACATTCACTTTCACAACGGCCGACGACAATTAGCCGTGTCCTTAAAAGGGTTTTATGATAATAAAAGGTGGAGAGGCTGACGATTTTAATCAATGGAGGGGAACATGGATTTTTCTCAGTTACTGGATATGGAACATTTGGGACCGCGCATTCTTGATCTGCTGTTTCAATACGGTCCCAAAGTTATTGCCGCCGTGGTCATTTTCATCTTTGGCCGCATTTTCGCGCGCATCATACGCAATGCGGTGCGCCGGATTCTCAAACGCAGCAAAGTCGATGACCTGCTGATCTCCTTTGTCGGCAGCCTCACCTACATGGGCGTATTGGCTTTTGTCATCATTGCCGCGCTCAACCAACTCGGCATCCAAACCACGTCATTCGTCGCCATCCTCGGTGCCGCCGGCCTGGCCATCGGTCTGGCTTTACAAGGGTCGTTGTCCAACTTTGCCGCCGGTGTGCTGATGATCATCTTCCGTCCGTTTAAAAACGGCGACTATATCGAAGGAGCCGGTGTCGCCGGCCTGGTCGAGCAGATCCAGATTTTCACCACCGAACTGCGCACCCCGGACAATAAACTGGTGATCATTCCCAATGCCAATTTGATGGGCAGTAACATCATCAACTATTCCGCCAATAAAACCCGTCGCATCGATATGGTGTTTGGCATCGGTTACGACGATGACCTACTCAAAGCCAAGAAAATTCTTCAGGAGATTCTGGAGTCTGACACGCGGATTCTCAAAGATCCGGCTCCGGTCATTGCCGTTTCTGAGCTGGGTGACAGCAGTGTGAATTTCGTTGTGCGCCCCTGGGCGGCGACCAAGGATTATTGGGATCTCTACTTTTACCTGATGGAAACCGTTAAGATCCGTTTTGACGAAGAGGGGATCAGCATTCCCTATCCGCAGCGGGATGTGCACCTGTATCAGGAGGGAAGTGAAAAGTAACGGCTGACAGGCTATTTGAGGAGCAAGGTCAAGGTCGCCGGGTCTCGTCCCGGCAGCCGACATCCTTTTGACTTGCCGCTCAAAAGGATTGCAAAAACCGGCTGAACTTCTCCTGAACCTGGGCTCCACAGACGGTTTTCAACCGTCTGTCAGCTCGGCAAATCGTGCGCCACATCATCACAGGCGTAAAACGTTGATAACAGTCTTACGCCTCACTCTATTTCTTCCGTGGCACCTGTTAAACGGGTGGGCAGTGCCCACCCGTTGAGTGTTATTTTGCACTTCAGCCCTCCCGTACTGCAGCGCCGACCGCAAGGAGCGTCGTCGTGATGGTTTTCGGCAAACTGTTTGAGCGCTAGCGAGTTTTTGCCGATATCACGACGTAAGCGAGTGGAGTGAGGGAACTCGAAGAGCGCGAAGCCCGGGAGTCGTTTTTCCGTCTCTTTTGACGACGCAAAAGGGACCTGATGAGATGGTCTCCCCCCGCTTTCAAAATACGGCATCTATGTGCCAGGATGGGTTATCACTATCCATCAACGAAATGCGAGGAGGAGACCACCATGAAGATTAGTACAGTCGGGCTGGACTTGGCAAAGAATGTTTTCCATGTTGTCGGCTTTGATCACGCTGGCAAGCAGGTCATGAAACGGATGTTGCGCCGTCATCAAGTCGCTGAGTTTTTTGTTAAGCTGCCAATCTGTACTATCGCCATGGAAGCTTGTGCCGGTTGTCACTACTGGGCGCGTAAGCTGATGGAGATGGGACACGAGGTTAAAGTGATCCCACCTCAGTATGTCAAACCCTACTTGCGGGGCAACAAGAATGACTATAACGATGCCTGTGCCATTGCCGAAGCGGCGACTCGGCCGACCATGCCTAACGTTGCGGTGAAGACAGTGCAACAACAGGAGATGCAGGCGCTGCATAGGTTGCGCTCCAGAATGGTCAAGGAACGTACAGCATTGGGCAACAGTCTTCGCGGGCTCTTGGCTGAGTTCGGATTGATCATACCTCAAGGGGTCAGTGCGCTTCGCCGTGGTATTCCTGCCATACTGGAAGACGCTGACAACGGTTTGAGTGATTCGTTTCGGTCGGTCGTGGCGCGCAGCTATGAGCACTTTGTCGCTTTGGATGATCAGATCGATTTTTACACCCAGCAGCTCAGTCAACTCAGTCGAAGCGATGAAGCCTGTGTCCGGCTGCAAACGGTTCCAGGATTTGGTCCCATTGTCGCCAGTGCCTTTCGTAGCGCAGTCGGAGACGGCCGAGACTACAAACGAGGCCGAGATGTCTCCGCATCGTTGGGTCTGGTGCCACGGCAACATAGCAGCGGCGGCAAACAGAATTTACTCGGCATCAGCAAGCGCGGAGATCGCTACTTACGCAGTTTGCTTGTGCATGGCGCCCGAGCCGTTGTGGCCTATGCCGCAGGAAAGGATGATCCGTTAAGTCGCTGGATCAATCGAATACGCTTAGAACGCGGTGCCAACAAGGCCGCAGTGGCTTTGGCCAATAAGATGGCCCGCATCGGGTGGGCGATCCTGAAAAATGGCAGTCGTTACCAATCCAGTCAAGCGGCAAGCTAACAGCGAGAAAAAACAGGAGTAAAAAATAGATTCACCCCGCCAGACAGTGCGACAGCTTACTAACGAGCGATGACAAAACAGGTTAGACCGGCGCATTTAAAACCAGACCACACGTCAGGCACTCAATGCCGATGGCCCGATAAGGAGAATGCGCGCGGACTTCATCAAGGCCCGAGAGAATAGAATCTCTCACCATGAGGCCGGATATACGACCGCAACCCTGCCTTTGTCATCAACGTTACTTTGCTGTTGCAAAATGGGGGGAGACCATATACGACGTGTGGGCGCGGAAGCCCACGTCACGTGCGTACCAAGCATTGTGAGAGCATGACGTACGATTGAAATACAAAAAACCAACAGTCGCTTATGCACATTCTTTCGGAACGCGTACTCACCTACCTCCCATACTCACTCTTAGGACTGTAATGCCGCTTGAGCCAATGACTCAGACCATCAAGGCCGGGAAACAGCACCCGTTCGGTGATATTGGCCTGGTCAAGCTTGTCACGAATCTCCCATTTGAGTTCAGCGGGAATAATGATCTTCTGCCACAATTCCGGGTGGCTGCTCAACCACTCGTTGACCAACATCGTCGAGTCGGGCATGACGGTAAACATGCTGTACTGATTGATAATGCGATCATCAATCGAGGGCGGCTCAACGAAAATCAGGTAATCGCCCTCACCGATCTTCGGTAATTCATTGAGGCAACCGACACACTGGCTGAGCATCTCCATAGTGAAGACATTGGCGCCCTCCTCTTCGAGCTTGAGACGAAACCGCTCCGGCAATTTCTGATGGGCCAACAGGTAATTAACCGACCAAATCACCCCATTACAATCAAAACGCTCCAGGTTGGCCGTGGCAAAATGCAGGGCAATGTACGGTGAATAGGTCCAGTCCATCAGTCGGGTCGGCAAGCCGTGATGCTGGGCCAGGGCCAGCCAGTGCCAGACCGAGTCCCGCTCAACCATGCTGCGGTGGGCATATTTCTTAAAGTTACGCAGTAGGTGGCGTTCCAAAATACTGTAATCACCGCCAAGTCGCATCAGAGTGGTGGCCAGTTCATAATTCTCATCGGACAGGCCACGAAACGCTAAACGCGACCGAAAACGGCCGATCTCATCATCCCACGACTCGGCAAATAACATGTCATGCAGTTGAGCCCAACTGCGCGCATAAATTTCCGACATAATCCCCCCTTGTCATAGCATCTGTCTCAAGTATACGCTGCACAGCTTATAATTCAGCACTGTTAGGCAACAATGATGAACAAAAAAAGCCGCAATCCAAAGATTGCGGCTTGTGACGAGAGCATCGTCGCGTAGTCAAAATTGCTGCGCTAAGAATCCCGTATTTATTGCGCGCTTTGCTGTTGCTGCAACAGGGTGCGACCGACCCAGTTTTTGGCAAACTGGTAGGCCGTGCGACCGCAACGCTTGCTTTTGTCATGAGACCATTGGATGGCGTCCATTTCTAACGACTTGCTCCAGGGGATATCGATGTTGCGCTCACGACCGAAACGCTCCACACACAAGCGTACCGCATCGAGATAGCGCTCCTGGGTAAAAACATGGAAAGCGATCCACAAACCAAAGCGGTCCGACAGAGAGACCTTCTCCTCCATGGCTTCACTCTGCTGCAACTCCCCTTTAACGTACTTGCCGCCAAGGTGATCGCCTTCATATTCCGGCAGCAGATGACGCCGGTTGGAGGTGACGTAAATCAACACATTTTCCGGAGCCGAGTACACCGAGCCATCCAGAGCACTTTTAAGCATCTTGTAACTCAACTCGCCGACCTCAAAGGTTAAGTCATCACACAGCAGAATAAAGCGATACGGCTCATTTTCAACGGCCGCAAAGATCTCCGACAGGTAAATCAGATCCTCTTTTTCCACCTGAATCACCCGTAAGCCCTTTGAGGCAAACTCGTTGAGCAACGCTTTGACCAGAGAGGATTTCCCGGTACCGCGTGATCCCCATAATAAAGCGTTATTAGCCGGCAGTCCGGCAATGAATTGACGAGTGTTATTCACCAGAATCTCTTTTTGTTCTTCCACGCCCAGCAACTCTTCAAGACGAGTGGTGTCGGTGACCTTGACCGGCTCAAGAAAGCCGGAGAACGAATGGCGACGCCAGTTGGCTGCAGGACAATTGGCCCAGTCGACAGACCTGACAGGTTTGGGGAGGAGTTGTTCAACAGAACTGAGCACCCGTTCGAGTTGCTCAATCATCTCAGGTTTCAAATTCATCGTAAGACCTTTTTTGTATTGGAGTTTTTTACGACTGGATACGTAGCAGTCAGTATTGGTCGTCTTGTATACGTGAGCCAAGGGAAAGTGTCAAATTTTTCTGCTAAACATCAAACAGGGTTTGATGAATACGCAACATCAGAAAAGCACAATCAGACAAAAAAGAGGGTTACGAGGATGGAGAAGAGAAAGGTTAAAAAAGGGGCAGCGCGAAATACCTGCGCCGCCCCAGGGGAAATCAATCAAGAAGATTGAGTTTTTTGAGTACGATTTCTGAAGCAATCAGGGAGCCGACAACGACAGCGAACCATCCGGCAATCAAAAGAAACGTCATGATTTTCTCCTTAGTATTTTTCGTCGCTACCTTCAACAAACAAATCCGCTTCGGTGAGCTTACGCTTGTCCAGCAGGCTCCACACATACCAGACATAAGCCAGAACAAACGGAATCGCCAAAGCGATGTAGCTCATTGCCGTCAGGGTATAGTGACTGCTCGAAGCATTGGCAATGGTCAAGCTGCTCTGCAAGTCAAATTTGGAAGGATAGAACGCCGTATTGTTGTAACCGGCAATAGAGAACACGGCCAGAACCACCAGGACCGTGCCCAGACCGGCAAACCAGATCCCTTTGCGGCTGCCCATAAAGCGTGTGGCAACAACGCCCCACACCACCAGAACCAGACCGACCAGCAGGAAGCCAAGACCATTGATCGGCATGGCCAGCAAATTATTGAGATACTTGCCTTTCTCCATGAAGACCGTTCCGGTCGCCGGATCGACGGCATAACCTTCCATCACCAGCAATTGGATCAGCACATAGAGCAGGAACGGCAGCAGAAGAAGAAGATTTTTAAAGGCTGCGTTGCGGGTACGCTCAATCAGCACCTCATGCTCAATGTTGTTATTGAGATACAGAGCACCGAGAACACGCGCCAGGAACACCAGGAAGATGCCGAAGCTCAGGTTGAACAGACTGAAAGCCGCTTCAATCCCCCGTCCCGGATGCTCCCAGGTGACAAAATTATAGTCGCTGAGGCTGAAATTTGAACCGGTGAAAAAAGTACCGACCGCTGCGCCGATCAACAGAACCCCAACGGTACCATTGATGAACAGGAACACTTCATAGGTTTTGGCACCAAGAAAGTTATCCGGTTTGCGACGGTACTCGTAACTGACCGCCTGGACGATAAATGTGAACAGAATCAGCATCCACACCCAGTACGCACCACCAAAGCTGGTGGAATAAAACAGGGGAAAGGCTGCAAAGAAAGCTCCGCCGAACAAAACCAGCGTCGTAAAAGTCAGCTCCCACTTCTTGCCGAGAGAGTTAACCACCAACGTTTTTTCCGTTTCCGTACGGGCGATGGTCAACAGCAGACCTTGACCACCTTGGACAAACATCAGAAAGACAAACAATGCACCGACGACGGATACCAGCAACCACCACAGGTGTTGCAATTGTGAAAGATCGAGACTACCCATTTTATTCTCCCTCCGGTCCGTTTTGGATCTGTCTGGTCATAATCCGCACCTCGGCAATCAGCAGGGTGGTGAAAATGATCAGGAACATGAAAAAGGTCATCTGTACAGTGGTCGTGGTCAGGTTGGTCCGGGCAATGGACACGGGCAGCAAGCCCTGAATCGCCCACGGTTGACGACCAACCTCGGCAACAATCCAACCGGACTGGGAAGCCACATAACCAAGAAAGACCGAGAGAACACCGAGACGCAGAAACCAGGTTTGCTCGGTGAGATTCTTCTTGTAGAGGAAGAACAGGATGGCGACAAACAAAATCGGGAACAGAGTGCCCAAAACCACCATCACATGGAAACTGTAGAACACCAGAGGAACATTGGGCACGGCTTCTTCAGCGCTGGTGAGATAACCATATCCAAGATGCTCCTGGTTTTTGTTAAATTCTTCCAGAGCTGCGGCAGCAGCAGCCTCATTGCCGGCGTCCTTGGCTTTTTTATACAGTGCAAGCTGATGAATCGCTTGCTTACCGAGAACAATTTTTTCATCGGTACCCATGACACCGTGCTCGGCATTGCCGTAGAGCAGATCATTGACACCGGGAACAAAGCTGCCCAGCTCACGATTGGCCAGAAGTGACAACAGGTAAGGAATCTTGATTTCAATCTGGAAGGCATCCTGATCATCACCCGGCTTTTTGGCCGGATTAACAATCCCCAGCGCCACCAGGTCGGCATTGACATCACCATCCCACAAACCTTCCATGGCAGCCAGCTTCATCGGCTGAACCTGAGCGGCGACATAGGCAGACTCATCACCGGTAAAGGCAACAAAGCTGGCGGAAAGCACACCGAAAGTACAGGCCACGGCGAGACTCTTCTTAGCCATCTCCACATGGCGGCCTTTGAGAAGATACCAGCTACAGACCGTCACAACAAACAGACAGGACAGCAAGAAGCCGGAGCTGGTGGTATGAACGAAGTGGCTCATCGCCACGGGAGAGAACAGGATATCCCAGAAGTTCTCCATCTCGAAACGGGCGTTATCCGGATTAAAAGCCATGCCGACCGGATGCTGCATCCAGCCGTTAGCGACCAGAATCCACAGTGCGGACAGGTTGGAGCCGATGGCGACCAGCCAGGTGGAGAGTAAATGGAATTTCTTGGAAACGCGATTCCAGCCAAAAAACATAATGGCAAAAAAAGTGGTTTCGAGGAAAAAGGCAAAAATCCCTTCTGCAGCCAGCGGTGCACCAAAAATGTCACCAACCATCCAGGAATAGTTCGACCAGTTGGTACCGAACTCAAATTCCATGATGATGCCGGTGGCAACACCAATGGCAAAGTTGATCCCGAACAGTTTCATCCAGAATTTGGTGATTCTCTTCCACTGTTCGTTGCCTGTTTTAACATAAAGGGTTTCAAAGAATGCCAGCAGGAAGGACAGTCCCAGAGTCAGGGGGACAAAGATCCAGTGATACATGGCTGTCAGGGCAAATTGCGCCCTGGCCCAATTCAATTGTGACACATCAAGTTGTTCTAGCACAGACAACCTCCTTTAAGCGTTAGCGTCCCGTGGCAGGGAGCGCTGCGATATGGTTTAAAACATGATCAGCACGCTGCTGGTCTGTTTCAAAATTCGTGTTCAGATAATCGGGAAAAAACAGGTTCAAAACCGTCAGAAAGACAAGCAGCTTGAGAAGAATAATCTTCCATAACGTCTTGCCAAGCTTCATGGAACGGAACCCTTCGACATAAAAATTCACGACCGAACGGACTGAGACCATCAGACTTCTCCACGGATATGAAACTGATTAAGGGATAAAAATAGCCTAGCGCAATTTTTAACATTTACAGCATCTTGCTGTCGTTTTTTGCCGACGTGGCAATGAGGACAAATTTCGTCTTATTTTACAAATCGCTCTATTCCTGTCAAGACAAATATTACCGAAAAGGTCTTTTATTCACCGATTAATAATTATATATAAATACAAATATTATATGAGGACACACTTATCTCACTGAAAAATAAGCTCTTTTTTCTCTATGTTTTATGAAACGATATCGTATAATGAGCAAGTATAGATTTTTTTTTGGAGAAAGGCCTGTTGTGAGACGCACCTGTTTTTTTGGATTTCTCAGTATCATCCTGACGCTGTCGTTTATCGGCAGCAACATTTATTCGGCGCGCCAGGTGGCCATTCGTGAAGCCTACGCTGATACAACGGGACTGGTGCGTTTTCTGACCATGGATATTGAGCGGATGTTTTACGGTGTCGAACAGATGTTCGTCGGTCTTGACAATCTACTCTCCAACAATCATGAGGGCCACCATCAAGAAATTCAGCGTATCCTGGTTGATCTGAAAAAAAACAACACCTACCTGATGGACCTTCTTATTCTTTCCCCATCAGGGAAAATCGTCACCTGGAGCGGTCCCGGTGCACCACCGTCCATACAGGATCGCGATTATCTGCGCTACCATCTTAACCACGACAACAGTACGTTTTTCATCGGCAAACCCCAGCTCTCCAAAGTCCATAAAGATCAGTGGTTTTTCGGCTTCAGCAAAGCGGAACGAGACCAACGCGGCAAGCTGCAAAGGATTCTGGTCGCGATTATTGACATCAATCATCTCTACGACCGTTATCGCAGTCTGAACCTGCCGGAAGATATGATCATCACGATTGTCTCCGACGAGGGAGATGTCTATACACGGATTCCCGGACATGAGCAGGTCGTTGGAAAAACCTTCACGGACATCAATAAATTGTTGTGCAGTTTAAATAAAAACAAGATATTCCATGGTGTCTCTCCGGTGGACGGATCACGCTTGCTGGCAAGTATTGAGCGGGTTGCCGATACGACGATGATCGCGGCGGTGTCGGTGAACGAGGCGGATTTCTTTGCCGATTGGCGACGACACAGTGTCATCATGGGCAGTTTCGGCATCGTTGTCGCTGCGATCCTGTTCACCCTGTCGATCTTAACGGTTCGCTCACAGAAGGAACAGTTCCGCATTCAGCAACAACTTCAACAACAGGCGACCACGGATCCCCTTACCGGTCTGGCCAATCGCCGTTTCGCTCTCGAACAAGCCGCTGTGGAGATCAAGCGCAATCAACGCGCCGAAACACCCCTGACACTCGTTATGATGGATATTGATCATTTTAAGAAGGTCAACGACACTTATGGACATCAGATCGGTGACGAGGTGCTGATTGAAGTGGCCAGGACCTGTCGTAATCATTGTCGTGAATCGGATCTGGTGTGTCGTTTCGGCGGAGAGGAATTTCTGATTCTGCTGCCGTCAACGGACCTGGATGGTGCCCAGACGCATGCCGAGAAGATCCGCCAAGCCATAGAAACCCTGTCTTTCTCCACACCGGAGGGTAACTTTTCCGTCACAGCCAGCTTTGGCATCAGCCAATGGCACGCGGAAACCAAGATTGATCGGGTCGTCTCCCGTGCGGATGCCGCTCTCTACCAGGCCAAGCACGATGGCCGCAACTGCGTTCGCCGCCAGACCTGAGGACAATGTCAACAAGGTGGTGAGGTTTTTCGCTCAAAAGCAAGCGACCACGCCGAGTGTTGTGTCGATGCTGAAGATTCAGGTGCATGGGACACAAGGCGCGAAATCGCAGAAGTGGTCATTTCACGTAGGGTGATGCAACGCCGCGGGAATGGTGCGAGGCTAAGCCAGACTCGAAGATTTGGTGTAGACAGTGCACTTTACGACGTAATATCAAGGTGTTTGAAACGCTCGACCGCCATAGGGATCTGGTCAAGTCGCACATTGCCAAACGCCAGACGTAGATAACCTTCCAGCCCGGGCCCAAAGACGTCACCGGGTAGGCAGGCCACATGAGCCTCGTCCACCAACCGTCGCGCCGCTTGCCGGCCGGACAGCGTCGTCCATGGATGACGCACCCAGGCGAAGAAGGCGCCACTGGCACAGAGTTCAAACGCGCTCTGCTCTGAAAACAACCGGCAAAACAGATCATGGCGCTGCTGCATCATGTGGTTATTTTCAGCCACCCAGTCATCCAAATGGTCACAGCCATAAGCCACGGCATATTGAGTCACCCGCGGTTGGCACACCACCATACTGTCCTGGACCTTCAGAGCCTGACGAATTAAGGTTTCATCGGCCACCAGGCAACCGGCACGATAACCGGTCAGGGCAAACGTTTTGCCGAATGAGGCGAAATGGATCAGGTTTTCCGGCCAATCCACACGTGAAAACAGGGTATGGGGAGCCTCTGCTGACGGCACAAAGGCATGGTAGGTTTCATCAAGGATCAGGGCAATATCATGCCGGCAAGCCACATCATACAATGCGTCAAGTTTCTCCGGACTCACAATTGCCCCGGTGGGATTACTCGGCGTAACCATGAGAATAGCTCGGGTACGCGAGTTGATCGCCGCAGCATACTCCTCAACCTGTGCATCGAAAGGAACATAACGCGGTACAATGCCCAACGCTTCCATGCCCATGGGATGATCAAAATAGGCCGGCAGTTGGATAATCACTTCATCACCGGCCTGACATAACAACAGCATGGTCAGCCAGAAGGCCTGACTGGCGCCGATGGTCAGACAGATCTGCGACGCGTTCGGGCCATCACCATAACGCCGCCCATACCAGCGACTGACACTGTCACGCACCTCAATGAGCCCCTCATCCGGGGAATAGACCGCACATTCCGGCGCGGTCATCCGCTGCTGAACATGGCCGATAAGGTCAGGGTGGGGGGCATAGTCCGGGATGGCCTGACACAGGTCCACCAGTGGTTTATCCTGCGGAAAAGAGCGCCCCGCCAGCCACCCTTTTACCTCGGTGATCGGTGGAAACGTCACTGCATCCAGCCGGCAAGAACGCTTCATTACGCCTCCGCCATATCCTGGATAAAAGCGACAACCAGGGTCGCCACATGGACCAGATCATCGACAAGAACAAACTCATTCACCGAGTGGACCTTCTGCATGCCACTGGCCAGGTTCACCGTCTGAATGCCGTATTGATTGAACAGGTTGGCATCGCTGCCGCCACCGGAACGGCCCGGTTCCAGCGGCTGGCCAAGGCGTTGAGCCGCCGCGCACAAACGCTGCAGCACCGGGGCATCCGTCGGCACATTCATCAACGGGTAATCCCCCAAAATCTCCGTGGTCAATTGGGCCTGTGTCGGTTCGCCGTGAATCTCCACCACAGTGGCATCGGCGGCCTGACGCAGGCACGCGACCATGTGCTCGGTCTGCTGCTGCAAAGCCTGCTCATCAAAGCTGCGCGCCTCACCAAGTAACTGGACATGACGCGGCACGATATTGGTTGCCTGCCCGCCCTGAATGATGCCGATATTGGCCGTGGTCTGCTCGTCAATGCGCCCCAGTTTCATGGCGGAGATCGCCTTGGCTGCGACTTGGATGGCGGAAATACCGTGTTCCGGATCAAGACCGGCATGAGATTCCACGCCTTCGATGAGAAAGCGCAGCTTGTTGGCACAGGGGGCCATGTAAGCCACAGTGCCGACTCCGGACGTATCCAACACCAGACCGGAGCGCGCACTGAGCCGCGACACATCAAGATGTTTGGCGCCCAGCAGACCGACCTCTTCACAGACCGTAATCACCACTTCAAGCGGAGGATGGGGCAGATTCTGCTCCTTGAGAACACAGATCGCCTCAATGATTTCGGCAATCCCCGATTTGTCATCGGCACCGAGGATAGTCTCACCGGCGCTGCGGAACACACCGTTTTCCAGAACCGGCTGCACCTCATCTGCCGGGGACACGGTATCCATGTGCGCGGACAACAGCAACGGCGCTGCCGACGACTGATGCGCGGCAAAACGGGCAATCAGATTACCGGCCTCACCGCCGATGGCGCCGGCCGTCTCATCCATTTCCACTTCGGCGCCCAATTCACGAAACCGTTGGCCGAGATAATCGGCAATTTCCGCCTCGTGAAACGAGGGACTGCTGATGGAAGCCAGGCGAAAAAACTCATCACTGATACGCTGTCGATTGATCATAACGATTCTTTCTCTCAACGACTCCGGTCAACGTCGACCGGCCAAAACTTCATTAACTTACCGAAATAACACGGCACGCTTTTCCCATGTGACGATACTCATGGACAACTTCTGGACACCCGCAAAGCAAAACTGCTATCTTTAGCCGATTCATTGATCCTTAACAGGTTACAGATCAACAGGACGGATACTTATACCCATGTCGCGCCAACATCGCCGGTCGTTCCGATCCATGGCAACCACCCGCCGCCAGCGCAAGCAGAATACGACGTTGCTTCTGCTTCTGGCAAGTGCTGTCTTGGTCGTTTTTATCTTACTGAAAATCAATACCCCCTCCGTTCCCACCACCAGCGAAGACAGTGTCCTCCCCGCTCCGGCAGCCTTTCATGAACCGGCTGCGGACCAGGTAATTCAGATCCAGCGGGAAACCATCTGTCAATCGGTACAACCCGGTGACACGATCACCGCGATTCTCGGCCACTATTTCTCGCCGCAGGAGATCCTCGTCATCGCCCGCCAGAGTGAAGACGTGTTTCCCCTCAGCCAGCTGTGTGCCGGGCATCCTTATCAAATTGAGGTGGAGAACGAGAATTTCGTCAGCTTTTATTATGATATCAACCGCGAAGATCAACTGATCATTCGTCAGGAAAACGGTGAGTTTTTTATTGAACGCAAACCGATCCCTTACGTCGTTGATGTTGAACAGGTGGGCGGTGTCATTCGCTCCAGCCTGTTTGGAACGGTCGCGCAACTCGGAGAATCCTCAGAGCTGGCCGCGGAACTGATGAACATCTTTGCCTGGGACATTGACTTTATCCGCGATATCCGCGAAGGGGATTACTTCACCGCTCTGGTGGAAAAACGCTACCGGGACGGCAACCTGGCGGGCTACGGGGATCTCCTCGCCGCGGAATTCAACAACCAGGGCCAGAGTTTCTATGCCTTCCATTACACAAATGGAAATGACAGCGGCTACTACAATCAGGACGGCAAAAGCCTGCGCAAAGCGTTTCTCAAGGCACCGCTCTCCTATACCCGCATCTCGTCCGGCTATACCAAGCGACGCTTCCACCCGGTACTCAACAAGTGGAAACCGCATTTGGCCATCGATTATGCCGCACCGACGGGCACCCCGATCAAGGCGGTGGCCGACGGGACCATTACCCAGAAGAGCTATGATCGCAACAACGGTAATAAGATTCGTATCCGTCACCCCAACGACTACGAAACCACCTATATCCATATGAGCCGTTTCGCCCGCGGCATGAAAAAAGGCAAACGGGTGCAGCAAGGTGATGTGATCGGTTATGTCGGCAGTACCGGTATTGCCACCGGCCCTCATCTCGATTTCAGGGTGTTCCATCATGGCCAGCCGATTAATCCACTTAAAATCAAATCGGAACCGGCCAAGCCGATCACCAAGGCCAACCGGGCTGAATTTGACCAGCTGACAGCCGAATTAATGCAACAACTGGCCCAGGCCAAACAGCAACTGGCCCTGTTGCCTGAGGAAGAAACCACAGGTGACGACGTGCAAACCACGCTATGAACTACCTGCTGCACGCCCTGCTCAGTGATGATGACCCACTGATTCGGGCGGGCAACCTGCTGGGCGACTTTGTCAAAGGCCGCCTGACGCAAGGACGCTTTCCCGCAAAGCTGTTACACGGTTTGCAGCAACATCGACAACTGGACCGCTTTGCTCATGATCACCCGGTGTTCTGTCGCAGTCAGGAACGTCTTGATGCACGCTTCGGTCGCTACCGCGGCATCATGATTGATCTGTTTTACGATCATTTTACCGCGCTTGACTGGAACGAGTATCATCCGGTTTCCCTCGAACAGTTCTCCCAATCCCTTTATCACACCCTGCAGCACCATCAGGCGATCCTGCCGAAAAACTTTCTACCTGTGTTGCCGCGCATGGTTGAAAAAGACTGGCTGACCAGTTACCAGGATCAAGCCGTCATGCAACGCGCTCTGGTGCATGTCGCCGGGAGAATCCGCCATGACAATCCGCTGGCGGAGGGCTACGCTGAACTGGAAACACATTATCAACAATTGCGAGAGGATTGCCGCCAGTTTATCAGCGACGCTCGTCACGTGTTTTTGGATGAGAAGGCTCCCTAAGCAACCACAGCGGCCATCAAATTCCCACCATGGCGACACTCTTCAAGAGGCATCTTCCCCTTTAAAACACTGCATCCGGTCAGAGAGAGAACAACAAAAGCAATGGCAAAAAATTTCATAAACCCTCCTTCAGAGCTTCGCAGGAGCTCTCAACGAGAAGAATGACTTCCCAATAAATCAATAAATAATTTCATACATATCATTCTATCTCGCCTGTGAGGCATCACAACCCCTGGGCGGCGTTCTCAATGAGAAGAATAAGCACTATTTTGAGAGATTTTTTGTGTCAGCAAGGCACATGGAGGCGTTATAGTGAGTCTATGGCAACGACGTGTAACGCTACGAACGCGGAATGGGAAAGCTTCACGGGTGTGTCAAAACGCCCAAGCCAATGTTCGCGGCGATTCAAAATGGTGGTGTTTTCCGGTCACCGGATCGGTAAAAGCAATCTCTTTGGCCAACAGTTGCAGTGGCGCCGAAAAATCATCGGGCTGTTCCGGCAGCAGAGTCGGATAATAGCGGTCGTTGACCAAGCCGAAGCCGAGACCACTCATATGCAGGCGTAGTTGGTGGGTTTTTCCGGTAATCGGCTGCAAAGAGAACAGACCAAGGCCATCGCAATAATGGCGCAGTTCAATACGGGACCGGGCATTGACGTCGCCCGCAACAACCTGCCAGCAAAACCAGGGCTCGCCCTGCTCAATGCGGTTTTCCACCTGCCAATGGCACTGTTTTGGTTTGTCCACGCAATGTGCCACGGCCTCATAGCGTTTTGTTATCTCTGTCTGGCTGAACAGGGCGTTATAGCGCGCCCGATCTTCAGGCCGTTGAGCAAACAGCACCAGACCGGCGGTAAAACGGTCAATGCGATGCACCGGAGCCAACTGGTCATTACCGGTGGATTGACGCAACCGATAGACGAGGTTCTCCGTCACATAACGGCCACCGGGATGCACCGGCAAAAAATGAGGTTTGCACGCCACCAACAGCGCCTCGTCCTGGTAAAGAATGGTTTCGGCAAACGGAATCACCGGCTGTTCATCCACCTCACGGTAATAATAAATCACCTGGTGTGGTCGATAACCGCCACGTCCTAAAGGCCGGTGCTGCGCATCGAGCACTTTGCCGTCATCCACCCGTTGGGCCCACTCCTGCTGTGGAACATGGGGAAAGTAGCCGGCGAGAAATTCCACCAGATCCGGATACGGCGGTGTGGCATGGGGCAAAACGAGCTTGGAATGATACTGAGATATTGCCATCGCATTTCTTTGAAAAACGCCCCCAGCGTGATCACGCACTGGGGGACGATAAAGGATTCTCTGCTGATCACGCCGTGGCGACCAGAGCCTGTTCCAGATCCGCCACGATGTCGTCAATGTGCTCGACGCCGATGGACAGACGAATCAGTTCCGGTGTGATCCCCCCGGCCGCCTGTTGCTCCGTGGTCAACTGAGCATGGGTGGTCGAAGTCGGATGGATCGCCAGGCTGCGCGCATCGCCGACATTGGCCAGGTGCGAAAACAGCTGCAGCCGTTCGATAAAACGGCACCCCGCCGCTTCACCCCCTTTAATGCCGAACACCACCATCGCCCCACAGCCTTTTTTCAGATATTTTTGTGCTTTCGTATAAGAGGGATCGTTTTCCAGTCCGGGATAACTGACCCAATCCACCTGCGGATGCTTGTGAAGATAACGCGCCACCTGCAGCGCATTGGCGCTGTGCCGTTCCATACGTAGTGGCAGGGTCTCAATTCCCTGCAGGAAAAACCAAGAATTGTCCGGCGCAATACAGGCGCCGAGGTTGCGCAACGGCACCAGCCGCATACGCACGATATAGGCGAGAGGATTCAGCTCGCCAAGGTCCGTCGCATAGCGGATACCATGATAACTGGAATCGGGTTCACTGAGCAACGGATGCTTGCCGGTCGTCCAATCGAAGCGACCGGCATCGACAACGATGCCACCGATTCCGGCACCATGACCACCGAGCCATTTGGTCAGGGAATGGATCACAATATCCGCGCCATGCTCAATGGGACGCAGCAGATAGGGCGTAGCAAAGGTGCTGTCGACAATCAGCGGCAGACCATGATCATGGGCAATCGTCGCCAACGCCTCGATATCGGCCACATCCAGTTGCGGATTGCCGATGGCCTCGGTATACACGGCCTTGGTCTTGTCGGTGATGGCCTTGGCAAAGTTGTGCGGATCGGCCGGGTCGACAAACACCACCTTGATGCCCAATTGCGGCAGAATGTCGTTAAACTGGGTGTAGCTGCCGCCATATAGGTGGCTGGAAGCGACGATCTCATCGCCGGCCTGGGCTAGGTTGATAATGCTGTAGAAAATCGCGCTGGTGCCCGATGCCAGGGCCAGAGCACCGGCACCACCTTCCAGTGCGGCCACCCGTTGCTCCAGCACATCGGTGGTCGGATTCATTAACCGCGTATAGATATTGCCCAGCTCTTTGAGGGCGAACAGATTAGCGGCATGCTCGGTATCACGAAACTGATAGGCACTGGTGCGATAAATGGGCACTGCGCGGCTGCCGGTGGTTGGATCGGGCTGGTAACCCGCGTGAAGAACCTGGGTCTCAATGTGTGTGCTCATGGTGAACTCCTCTCTTTAAAGGGATGACGATGTTGCAAGAGAGGCGACGCGAGAGATGACGGGAGTACAATGTACGGCAGGTCAACTTTCCCCTTGCGGGGCGCATCGCTGTTCTGCGAACCCTCTGTTCGCAAAACATGCTGGCACCTTGGTTGTCAGGTTGCCGGGCGCTTGGCTTATGCCGCCACGCCTCTCTTAATGCATGCGTCCAAGGATAAACACCTGAGTATTCCTGTCAAGATTATTTTCAAGTTGCCGATCGATAAAAAATGCCGCCGGGATCGCTTTCCCCGGCGGCATTTTTTATAATCACCAGAAATTACTTCTTATTTCTGTGCGACTCAGAGAAAAATCAGCAGCACTCCCGTTCGATTTTTTTCAACAAAGCCATAGCCTCGTCATCCTCATGATCTTCAAAAAACTCCTGCAGATTGTTGATGTAGGCATGGATCAAAAACAATTCGTCGATCAAAATGCCGTTGACGGTTTCACCCCGTTCGGCCTTACCCAGTTTCTCGGTAAACATGTCCCAGAAGGCGTTGTTCTTCTCCGGATCTTCGAGATGCTTTTTCAGCATACACATCAACAGTTTGGAGTTGCCTTCACAATCAATCCCTTTATAGGACACATAACGGTCCGGTTCCTCAGTCAACGTCATTTCAAACATCCTTTTTTTAAAGCTTCTTCGTCACGGTGACGCACATGGAGAACACGCCATTCTTCCGCCAGGTTCGCCGCCTCACACAAAAAGTACGCGCCCCCTTCGTACAGCACGTCAAATTTCAGCGCATTGCCCACCTGCTCCCAGTTGGGCATACCGCGTAACATCAGTCCTTTTCCGGCAGGATGAACCAGACGCTCGACATGGAAATTACTCAGCACCATGTCGGTCTCATCCAGGGCCGCTTCAAGATCTTCCAGATCGCCGACCACCACTTTATCCGCCTTGATCTTGTCGAGAATCGGCGAGTCGGTGCTGACCACACACAGCGGGATACGTCCTCCCGCATCATAAAGCGATTGCGACAGAGCCGCCATCTGATCGGGTTCACCGGCGAGAATGAAGCGGGTTTGCCCCAGAGAAAAATGGCTGTCAAGCATGGCGTCCTGCAACCGCTTACGCCAGCGCAGGATCAACTCCGGCGGACGCTGCAGGCCGGAAATCTCCAACAATGCGGCGGCAAACGCATCCGTCGCATCCAGGCCGTTGACATGAGAGAAATGCTGATGCCGGACGGCTGGATTCTTTTTCTGCAGGGCTTTGGCCACGTCACGCATGGAATCACCAATGGTCAGCACGTGTCCGGCATCAGCCAATTCGCGAATCGCCTCAACCGAGACGCCGCCTTTACTCAACGCCGCCTGGCCGTCACCGAGATGACCGTCCAACGAGGTGGACAGATCCGGTACCGCCACCACGTCCAGACCGAAGGCGGCGATAAACTGCTGGATTTTCTCCACTTCCAGCGGGGTCAGGCTGACATGTGGTAACAGCACCACCTTGCGGTCATTGACGGCACTCTGCTCTGCGGTCAGCTGGTCGATCAGCGCCTTGGTGGTCAAGGCCCAGCCGCTTTCCATCGCCCCTTCGTAGTCGGGGGAATTGACATAGACCAGCGGAAAATCGATCAGTTTCGACACCCCGCGAATATCGTCCCCCTTGGTTTCCGGCAGACCGGTGGTATGCAACCCCACCAGGGCCGGAGAGATCTTGCCGGTGATGTTCTTCACCGCTTCACTGATGCTGTAGTCGCCGCCGTCGAGCACGGCCACCGCATCACTCACCGCCGTGGTCTGGATGGCGATGGGTTCGCAGAAGTGACGGGTCATGAACACCTTGGTAAAGGAGGTACAGCCTTGCGCGCCGTGCATCAGCGGCATGCATTGATCAACGCCGAGAAACGCCAGCGCCGCGCCCATCGGCTGGGTAAGACGAAACGGGTTGACCTGCAGCGGCTTGGTATTTTTATGGATTATTTCTCCCATGGGGCCTCCTTGCGCACACAACGGAACACCGGATTCTCCAGGGCGTTCTTCACATCTTCCGCCAGGCTGAGCAGCCCGTTGTAGGCACCGTAGCTTTTCTTCTTTTCCTGATTGACGTCGATGAACGAGATCCCCTTTTTGATCGCCGTGTACAGACTGCGACCACCGGCCAGCAGCAGATCGGCGTTGAATTTGTCGATCATCTTGGCCTGTTCGGCACCGGGGTTGGTCATCAGCACGCCGTTCTCGCCCAGATATTTGCGCGCTTTTTCCTTATCCGCCTCGGTGGACTTGCGCACCGAGGTGGCCACCACCTCAATGCCTAGATCCTGCAACGCCGAAGCAATGGACCACGATTTGTTACCGCCGGTATTGAGCACCGCTTTTTTGCCTTTGAACAGTTCACGGTACGGTTCGAGTTGCTCATCAAGACGCTGCTCCTCGCGCGCCAACACCTTGCGGGTGCGCTCGATGAGTTCGGGATCACCAATGCCTTCGGCAATGGCCATGATGGCGTTGGTGGTATCGCGCTTACCGTAAAACGACACCGAAACGAACGGGATACCGTAGCGCTCCTTCATCTTGCGGGTAAAAGTGACCAGGGATTTGGCACAGACAATGACATTGAGCTTGGCGCGATGGGCGGTACAGATTTCGTCGATGCGGCCGTCACCGCTCAACGTGGCCAGGATGCGAATGCCCAACTCATCAAGAATCGGCTTGTACTGCCACATATCACCGGTAACGTTGTAATCGCCGATCAGGTTGATGGCGTGGGTCACGTCCCCTTGCGGCTCCTTGCGGCCGACAAGGTGCTTGAGCACCGCTTCGCCAGCCAGACGGCTGCCGAGATTCTTACCGCCGACAAAACCCGGCGCATGCACCGGCACAATCGGAATGCCGAATTTTTCCTCGGCATGGCGGCACACGGCATCGATATCATCACCGATCATGGCCGTCACGCAGGTGGAATAAACGAAAATTGCTTTGGGCGCATAATGTTCGACCAGGTAAATGATGGCATCGTACAGCTTGTCCTCACCGCCGAAGATGACATCATTGGTGGTCACCGCCGTGGTAAAGCCCATCTGGGTCATGTCGCGACCGTCAAAACTGGTCGGCGTGGCCCGCGTTTCCCACGATGAGCTGATACAGGTCAGCGGCCCATGCACCAGATGAGCGGCATCGGCATAGGGAAACAGGGAGATTTGCGCGCCTTCAAAAGCACAACCGCCGCTGGTGGCGCCGGGTGTGGTGGTATTGCAGGCTTTCTTTTTGGTGGCACTGTGCTCGCAGGCACTTTCATCGAGCAAGTCTTTGATTTTTGGTTTGTCAGACACAGCATGTCCTTTCACAAGAGTCGTTAAACCTCTTGCCGAGAAACGCGCCGTTGAGTCTCTCAACCAGGGGAAGGTTGCATTGCGCAGGCATTCTGTTGACGGAATGCCTGAGGGGATACCGTCAACAGAACTGGGCCGCAAAGCCGGGAGTACCAACAAGCGACCTGAATCATCATACATTTGACCTCTTGACCTGTGCATTTGCAAAAGGCTGGCCAGTTTAGATAACCAATTGAAAAAACAAATTTATTCTTCAGAAGATTCGAGATGGGCTGCTCAATGCCTGACCATTTTTCTCATTTTATGGCAGCGGAGCGCTTAAAGTTTAAGCAGAGAGTCGCAGAACAGACAGACCCCGTCCACTCTCTACCCCCAAAAAATTCCGGTGGGGTCATCGGTGACGCAATCAAGTAACCGCTCAATATCCCGATCCTCGGGATGAGGATGGTAAGGCAGCCAGCTTTCGTTGCGGTCGGCACTGAATAACCGCCAGACCTGCTGCTGGGGATCTTTTTCAAAACGGGCGATGGCTGTGGAATACCACAAATCGACTTTCTCATGGTGGTGACGGGATTCATATAAGGTCAGATGGCTGTCGCGAATACGGTAATCCAGACGCAGTTTCGTGTTTAATTCCTGGGGAATCCGCACCTCACAATAGGCATCAAACAGCCGCTTTAAACGGATTATTTCAAATTCACTGAGACTCATGGTTCATCTGTTCCTGTCCGACTTCAATCTTGGTAATTTCGTAGATTTTATGGCGCAAATTTTATTTTTGTCAGTGTAACAGGTGTCCCCCACCTACGAAATAAAAACACGGTTGTTAAACTGACGAAGAATATGCTAGAACCATGAGGTATATATTCTAATGAATTTCTTTCATTGCAGGAGCAGACAGTGTCTTCATCCGCCAAAGAAGCGTCTTCGTCTCTTCAGGAAACAACACCTCAAGGCCCTAAAGTCTGTGAAAAATGCCTTGAGTTGCGGGAGATGACCACTGCTCTGGAAGACTACATCAGTCGCACCAACGAACAACTGCTCAAATCGGAAATGTCCGACATGGAACTGGAGCAGATTTTTTCCGCCTGCGCCGACCCGATGATGGTTATCCGCGACGACGGGATCATCGTTCGTGCCAACCGCAGCATGTTGGAACATCTCAACCGCCCAGGTGAAAACATCATTGGCCACCCCTGCACGGACTTGCTCAGCGAGCAGGAATGTAAACTGGCCAACTCTCACAAGAAAAAAAGCCAGACTGATATTGAAATCATGAATGACAATGGTGAGATCAGTAACTATATCATGACCACCACTCCCCTGGTCACCCTCGACGGCAGCCCCGGCACCCTCGCCCAGTACAAAGATATTACCGACCGTAAAAAAGCCGAGCAGGCACTGGAAAAAGCCCATGCCGCTTTAGAGCGCATCGCCCGCATTGACGGTCTCACTCAGATTGCCAATCGCCGCACCTTTGATGAGAGTTTTACTGAGCAATGGCAAAAAAGCCTTGTTGAGCAATCTCCCCTTTCCATTATTTTGTGCGACATCGACTTTTTCAAACGCTACAACGACACCTATGGACATCAGCAGGGCGATACCTGCCTGTCCAACGTAGCAAAGGCTCTGGAACAAAGTCTATCCGATAAAAGCAACGGCCTGGTTGCCCGCTATGGTGGTGAAGAGTTCATCTTTCTGTTGCCCGGCATTTCTTTGGAGGAAGCCGCCGCCCATGCGGAGACAGCGCGCAACAACGTTGAACAACTGGCTTTGGAGCACCGGGCGTCTGAAGTTGCGGACAATGTTACTCTGAGCCTCGGAGTGTCCAGCACCATTCCCCAAAGAGATATGCAGCCGCAGCATTTGATTCGTACAGCGGATGAGGCTTTGTATCAGTCCAAGGATACAGGGCGTAATCGGGTGACGGCTGTGGAGTTTTCCGGTTAGTCTTCTCTTTTTGAATCATAGTTAAACCACGTCCGGCCTCACAACGTCACCATTTCCAAAACACGCAACAGGCAGAGCGGAACATCCAACTCTGCCTGCATTTTCATCTATGTCAGAAAACCCTACTCCGCCAGCATCTCGCGCAAGGCCCGATAATTGGTTTTACCGGTGCCGAGCACCGGAATCTCATCCACCATGCGGATCTGACGGATGTTATGCAGCGGTGACAATCCGGCATCACGAATCACCTGATTGACCTGCTCACGCTCCAAGGGTACCCGACTGAACAACACCAGTTCCGCATGACTGTCTGGGTTAATGGCTTCGACGGCAATCAGCGGGCCATCCGTTTCCGCCACCTGTTGAAGCTCTGGAGACGCGGCAATAATCTCCTCAATCGCCGGCAGGGAGATCATTTCACCACCGAGCTTAACAAAACGCTTAAGTCGCCCGCAGAAGGTCAAACCGCCTTGTTCGTTGCGCCGAACCAAATCGCCGGTGTTATACCAGGCTTTACCGTCAAGAACAATAAATGGCGATTTGACGCTGTCTTCCAAATAGCCTTTAAAGACATTGGGCCCCCGCACCACCAGGATGCCGGGTTCATTCTCGGGTAACGGCTGAAGGGTTTCCGGATGAACCAGCTGATATTCCATGGACGGCATCACCTGTCCAATGGTGCCCGGCACCGGGTTATTCGGCGAATTCACACTGACCAGCGGCGAGCACTCCGTCACGCCATAACCTTCGCAAACGATGGATTGCGGACAGCGTTCAGCAAGCAGCTGATAGGTGGACTCCGGGCATTTCTCCGCTCCGGTAAAAATCATGCGTAAACTCTCCAACTGATGTTCATGGGCCGCACCGGCGATGGCCGCCAGAAAAGTCGGGGTACCGACCAGCACCGAACAACGATATGCTTCCACATGCTGGGCCAATATCGCCCCATCCGTCGGATTGGGATAATAGGCCGTACGCAGCCCGAGACACAACGGCATGACGATAGTGCCGGACAAGCCGAGGGAGTGAAACGGCGGCAGCATGCCGAGCAGGCGATCCCTCTCTTTGAGTGGAATGACCTGGGTCATATCATCCATATTGGTCAGGATATTGTGATGACTCAGCGGCACGGATTTGGGCAGAGCCTCGCTGCCACTGGTGAACAAAACGGCAGCGGTGTCATGGATCTCCTTCGTCGATAAAAAGAAGCTGAAAAACTGGCCTTTGAGCCGCGCTTTGACTTTGTCGATCAAACTCAACTGACCAACAAGATGCTCCAAAGCCAACCACTCAGCATCCACTTTGTCGACATCAATCCCGCGCATCCTCAGTCTGTCCATCAGGGTGGCGGAAGTGAGCACACGTGTTGTTGCGGTTTGCTCCAGAGCATGCGCCATGTAACGTTCGCCAGTGGTCCAATTCAACAACACCGGTCGCTTGCCACTGAACACCACGGCCAACCAGCACAGACAAGCAGCGACCGACGCCGGTAACATGATCGCCACGGAATCTTCTTCGATCTCTTTCAACAGAGGTTGCAAAGCCAGCACACCGGTCAACAGCTGGCGCCAGGTTTTAGCCCCCCCCTGCTGATCGGCGACAATGACCTGATCCGGGTTGGTTTTGGCCTGATAAAGGATCAATTCGGCCAGACTGCCGGCCTGACGAAACGCCAGAGTCTTATCTGAGCGCTGGTCAAACCAGCCATCCGCCACCGGGTTAAGCGGTTCCGCGGCAAACCCCAGCCCCTCACCACGCGCGGCAAGCAGGCAATCGGACACCCGCTGCAGGGCATCGAGATTTTCCACATCGACGCTGAATTCCTCGTTGAGCCAGGTCAGGAACTCCATCACCGCCAGGCTGTCGAGCCCCAGGTCATAGGCCAGGGTCATATCGTCCCTGATCTTACTGTGACCACTGATCTCCTTGAGCTTGTCTTCCACCAGTTGACGTGTTGCCGCCGGAATATGGCCGGCATCGTTGTCAAACGTGACTTGCACAGGTGCCGGTAACTCGCGGGTCTGGTTGCCCTGCCAGAAATAATCAGGCACGGTAAACGCCGGTTGCGCCACGTCATTGTAAAAGGTTTCCAGATACCCGTTGATCTCCTGGCGACTGCCCTGGCGCGGGAAATCAGGATCTTCGATAAACTCGACGGTCACCGTACGCTTGGGCATGAAGACCAGACCGTTGATCAGCAGTTTCGGCAGCATGGCCAACAGAGTTTTAAAGAAATTCGGTTTGTCGCCGTGGGCACGGCTGAAACGGCTGCCCCACAATCCCGAGGTACGGACCAGCACCACCGGCGCCTCGGGCACGGCTTTCACCAGGCGGTCCACAGCACTGCTGCCACGCAACTCTTCGTTGGGTCCACGGTAGATACGTCCGGCCGGATACACCAGCAGATGCTCGCCCTGCTCCAGGCTATGTTCCATCAACTGCAACGCCTCGGCAACATCATCACGCTCACCTTGATTGCTTTGTTGACTCAAATCGGCAATCAACAAGGCCTGCATTTTATTAAGGAGGAACCCGGTAACCGGATGGTCCGCCTGCGCCCGATCGGCCAGAGGTCGCACAGCGAAACGCTGCTGCAACGCCACATTAACAATCAGTGGATCAACCAGAGCCGGATGATTGGGCAGGAACAACATGCCCAACCTCCCCTCATGGCGAATTTTATCGAGACCTTTTATTTCAATGCGATAACGCAAGCGCAACAGGGTGCGCATCAAAAACAGGATAAATGATCTAAACACGCCATGCCTCCTTGGTGAGCAGTTGGAAAAACACCACGGCCATTATTAATGTCAACATACCACACACTACCATGCCCCACGCGGGACTCAAGGTCGCGTCTAACAAAGTGAACAGCTGACCGGAAAACAGGATGCCGCTGAAAGCGCCAAAGTTGGAGACCGAGATCACCCGGCCCCGTTCATGATCGGCAGGCCGAACCTGAATAAAACTGGACTGGGGGATAATAAAAATGCCCCCGCAGCAACCACTGACCGACAGGGCCACGAAAAGCACCGGCAACTGGATGACCTGAGGTAAATGCGGTGCCAGACCGCTGACAACCAGACCAATGCCAAGCCCCACCGCCGAAGGCACCACCACATGGGTCCAGCGGTCGACCCGGGTCAGCCGCGCGGACAGGAATGATCCGGCACAGATCCCCACCATCAGGGCGACAATCAGCAGGCTGGTCAAGGTCGAGCTGTAGCCGAGCTGTTGCACACCGAGGGTGTTGATCACCAGCACCACCAGCGACGCCATAAAATAAAAGAAGGCATCGCCGATAATCGCCAGAAACAAGGGGCGATCCTGACGCAGCCGCCACAGATCGCAGACCGAATGCCACGGTCCCAGCCATGGGAACGGCGTCTTGGTGCCCTGTGCCGGACGCTTCACCACACCAAAACTGGCGACCACTCCAATCACCGAAACCAGCACGACGCCTGCTCCGACGACCAATCGTCCGTCGTAAAAATGATCCTCAGGAATGCCGCGATCCAGAGCAATTCCAGCCAGAGCAATGCCCATGAGTATCGCCAGAGTGGTGACCAGCTTGAGCACGGCATTGGCTTTGGTGACATAGGCACTGGGGTAGAGTTCCGGGATGGATCCGTTGATGGCCGGGCCAAACAGGGTGGATTGCAGCGACATGATAAACACCATGGCCAGAATTCCGTTCCAGTGCAGCGTAATCACGCCCCAGGCGCCGACCAGCATGGCCAGTAGTTCAAGAAATTTGACGCCGATCACCACATGCTTCTTACTGTAACGATCCGCCAGCCAACCGGCACCGGCGGAAAACAGAATGAACGGCAAAGCGAACAAAGTGGTCGCCGTGCCCTGCAATTGAGTCATGGCCGTGCTGACGGCCAGCAGCAGCGCAGCCTGTTTGAAAAAATTATCGTTAAATGCACCGAGAAAATAGGTCGCGGCCATGGCAATAAACTTGCTGCGCCCCTGGCGAATCTGATCCTGAACCTGCGGGTCATATGACATGAGTCCCTCCGAGTAATTGCCAGCCGATCCATAACAGAGCGACATCGGCAATCAGGTGACTGATATAGCAGTCAATCAGTGAGGCCCCATGGGTGCGCATCCAGCTCCACAGAGCACCGGCAACCATGGTGGCAAAGGTGAAAAATAACGTAATCGGCAACGAAAAATAAACAATTAAAGTAAAATAATGGTGAAAACCAAACCCGGCGCCGCCGAGAAGAACCACCCAGATAGCTGCCAATCTACGCTCTTTGAGGCGTTCAAACACAAAACCGCGCCAGTACCACTCTTCCAACAGGCTGTTGACCATGGCGATAAACAGCGCCACGCTCCAGTAATGATCGATCAGATTCAGCGAGGTCAGTTTGGCGACAATGCCATCGCCATTAATCTGCCCTTGAAACAGCGCCTGCCATGCCGCAAAAATCACGGCACCGAGTACCGCCCCGCTGACCAGCCCCCAAAGACCGTGTGTCGCTTTGACTCCCGCCTGACGTAAAGCTGCAATGACGGAGTGAAGACGCCATACCGCAAACGGAGCCACCACCAGCACCACCTTGGACAGCGGATAAAGCACCTGCGGCCACCATTGCAAAGTAAATGACGTCCAGGTGGCCAGGGCTGGAAACACCAGCCACAGTGCCAGCCATAGCCATGATGTGCGATCAGAGCGCATCATCCACCTCCAGCAGGCGGCACACCGCCCGGCTCACTTCAGTGATAACCTCCTCTGAGATCAGTGGAATACGTCCGTAACGATGCATCACCAAAGGCTGCATGACGGCGCCCATCACCATGGCCGCCAGCAAAACGGCTCCGCCCGGCTTCTCGCCATGCAGCTCTTCAATAAAACGGATGATTACGTCATTCGGGTTGGTCTGCGTTTCAAGGTCTTCCTCGGGGAATCCGTGCTGCATCAGCAGGATAAAGGTAAATCGGGTCGGAAACTGCCGGTAGTACTCGTAGGTATAGTGGATCGCTTTGACCAGACGCTGCGCCACGGGAATCTCCTCAGCCAACAGTTCGGCAAAAGGCGCGGTGAACCGGTCAATCTCACGCTGGAACAAGGCCCAGGCCATGGCGTCTTTGCTCGGATAATGCTTATACAGTGCCCCTTCCGTCACCCCGGCTTCGCGGGCAATATCGCGAATCACAGTACGCGCCAGCCCTTTGGTGGCAAACAGGCGAATGGCGGCATCCTCGATCACCTCTTTTTTCAAATTAGGTCGTCCCATAGCGTCCTCCACTTAGTAAGTAAACACTTACTTACTAAATAAATCAGGACCCGTCAACACAAAAAAGCCGCAACAGGAAATTCCTGCTCCGGCTTTTCAGTGGTTCTTTAAATTTGCTTGCGGGTTTAAGCTTAAGGTCAAAAGCTTTTATTTAGCCTCGCGATAAAGGCCTCGATAACTTCGGATAAAACCTAAAGCCATAATCTCAAAAAAAAACAAATTCCAGAGAACTGAAGGAATTGGGTTTAATCGGGGACCTTATCCGATTTGATCGCGAAGTCATCGTGAAGCTATTAGGAACGCTTGGTCACCTCAATCAGGTGATAACCAAACTGCGTCTTCACCGGACCGAGCACTTTGCCCACTTCGCCGCTGAACACCACCTCATCAAACTCCTTAACCATCTGGCCGGGAGCGAACTGACCGAGATCACCGCCTTTACGACCGGACGGGCATTGGGAAAACTTCTTGGCAGCTTTGGCAAAATCGGTGGCACCGGCTTCGATCTGCGATTTGAGTTCAAGGCATTTTTCTTCACTGGAAACCAGAATGTGACGTGCGCTGGCAATGGCCATGACAGGACTCCTTCTATTTTATGAGGTTTGATATTGGTATCAAAAGAGGCGCCAGTGTAACGGCAGTTGGCATTCAAACCAAGAAAAAAAGTCACAGATGTAGCAACTTAGCGGTTCGGCCTCTTCTTCACACCGCGTTGCGCCGGAGCCTGTAAGGGATCATCCGGCCATGGATGTTTGGAATACCGCCCTTTGAGTTCCTTTTTGACTTCGTCATAGGTGGTCGCCCAGAAGTTGGCCAGATCCGTGGTGGTCTGCATGGGGCGCCGGGCCGGAGACAGCAGGTGCAGCATAACCGGCACGCGGCCGTTGCCGACCCGCGGCGTCTGCTGCCAGCCAAACAGTTCCTGTAATTTCGCCGCCAACACCGGCTGATGCGGATCGCTGTAATCTATGGCGATATTGGACCCACTCGGCACGGTCAACCGCTCCGGGGCCAGTTCATCCAATTGCCGGCGCTGCGGCCAACTCAGCAGGCTGGAGAGTGGTTCAAGCAGGTTCAGCTTGGTCACTTGCTCAAAACAACTTATCCCGTTCAGCCATGGTGCCAGCCAGACATCCAGCGTATCAAGCAAAGCCTCATCATCGACCTGCGGCCAATCGTCGACCAGTTGCTGCTGTTGAACGAACGCCATCCGCTGACGCAAGCGTAACGATTCCTTCGACCAGCTCAGTCGCTCCAAACCACCAAGACGGATCTGTTCAAGCACAATCGGCAAAGCCTGTTCCGCATTCAGCGCGTGCGGACGCGATGAGAGAATCAGCGCTCCCCAGCGCCGCACTTCACGCGTCACCACCCGTTGTCCGGCATCATCCCACACGGTTTCCATCTGCCAATTTACCGGATGCGGCCACACGTGATCCAACTGACGCTCATCCAGTGCTGACGCATTATGAATCAACGCCTCGCCCGAAGCAGAGAATTCCACATCTACCGCAACCAGCCAGCGATGCTGTCGCACCCGGCAACGCGGCGACAAGCGTGCGCCACGGCCGTTACTGAGCAGGAAGTGATCCGTTCTGCCATCGATGTTGTCATCCCGTTTCTGAGCGACCCGATCCGGGTAGGCGGCAATCAACAACCTCCCCAGCGCAACGCCATCCCGACTCGGCGCGGTGGTTGATGAACAGCCCAAACGGCGGCACAACTGGCGATAGCTTTGATCGGCCAACGGCGAAATACGCGACGATGATTTTTTACGATGCGGCTGCCACTGCTCCAGATGGTCGAGCAGATCACTGTCACTCACCGTATCGCCCTGCCCACTGCGAAACCATTGCGGTGATTCCAGAACCACGGCCAGCTGGCAGGCCAAAACCTGCTCGCTTTCATCCTCGGCCTCCACCAGCATTCGCGCCAAACGGGGATGCAGCGGTAGGCGGGTCATAGACCGGCCGACCGGAGTCAGGCGACGTTGCTCGTCAATCGCATCCAACTGTTGCAGCAGGCTAAACGCGGCATTGAGATGGGCCGCAGGCGGCGCATCCACCCATGGCAGGGCGTCGGCCTCGGTCACGCCCCAGGCGATCAGGTCCAAAGCCAGAGCGGTCAAATCACTGCGCAAAATCTCCGGCGCCACATAGTCAATCATGGCCGCTTCGGTTTGTAGCGACCACAGCCGATAACAGGCTCCCGGAGCCGTGCGCCCGGCCCGTCCACTGCGCTGGCGCACGCTGGCCTGCGAAATACGCCGCGTCACCAGCCGATTCATACCGGTGCGCGGTTCAAAGGTCATCAGCCTTTCCAAACCACTGTCGATCACCACGCGCACGCCCTCAATGGTCAGACTGGTTTCGGCAATATTGGTCGCCAACACCACCTTGCGCTGTGCGGTCGGTTGAATGGCCTGCTGTTGCTGTTCAAACGGTAAGGCTCCGTACAGGGGCAGTACCAAGGTGTTGCCATCCAAACGTCCGGCCAAGGCATCGTAACACCGTTGAATCTCCCGCGCCCCCGGCAGAAACACCAGCACATCGCCCGACTGTTCCGCCACGGCCTTGTGCACCGCCCGGCTGACCCGGTTCTCCAACCGGTCGTCATCATCGCCGAGATGGATCACCTCCACCGGATAGCTGCGTCCGCCACTCGACACCACTGGGCAGCCGCCAAAGTAATCCGCCAAAGCCGCGCCATCTAAAGTCGCTGACATCACCAGCACTTTCAGATCATCACGCAAGGCCGCCCGCACATCACCAACCAGCGCCATACCGAGATCGGCCTGCAACGCCCGCTCGTGAAATTCGTCAAAAATGATCAGTCCCACGCCGTCGAGAGCCGGGTCATTCTGCAACCGTCGGGTCAACACCCCTTCGGTCACCACCTCAATGCGCGTCTGTTGGCTTACCGCCTGCTGATGGCGAATGGTGTAACCCACGGTCCGGCCCTGCTCTTCCCCCAGCTGACGGCTCATATAGCGCGCCGCATGCACCGCAGCCAGACGGCGCGGCTCCAGCATAATAATCCGCTGGCCCTGCAACCATTCAGCATCGAGCAACGCCAACGGCACCCGCGTGGTCTTGCCCGCGCCCGGTTCGGCCTGCAGAACAACGCTATCGTGGGTTTGCAGTTCGCCCAGTAGTTGCGGCAGGATGTGGTCTATGGGAAGAGACATAAAATTCGTCGTTTCATCAGAGGTTAACGACGGCGAGTATAACGAAGTTGGACAGGTTTCGCGACAGGGATGATCAAAGTTCTCAATCAGAAAAAAATATCTTCTTCAGACTAAACTTATCAAGTGCAAGATTGGACAAAATAATGGACATTTTTCTGCCAAAAATATCCACAACACATTGATACTATTTTATTTTATATGGACAAAATTAATGACAAAAGGAGGGTTGGCAATCTGATTCCTCGCGCATAAAATAGACACGTCTCCCACTGCGAGTAATCAAAAGGAATACGTCATGAGCAATATCATCTATGAAAAGAAGAATCGAATCGCCACCATCACGCTGAATCGCCCTGACGCCCTCAACGCTCTGGACGATGCCCTCAATGATGAACTGTGGACGATATGGAATGACTTCAATGCTGATCCAGACGTTGACGTTGCCATCGTTACCGGCTCAGGCAAGTCCTTTTGTGCCGGTGCTGACTTGAAGACATTTATTCCAAAATGGGAGAAAGCGTCGATGCTGGCTCCACGTGACAATGTCGCTCAAGGGATTGCCGGGGGCATCACCAGAGGGCAGCACCGTATCTATAAGCCGATTATCGCGGCGATCAACGGGCACGCGATTGGCGGCGGCTTTGAATTGGCCCTGGCTTGCGATATTCGCATTGCCTCACAACGGGCCAAATTCGGCGTG
Source organism: uncultured Desulfuromonas sp. (assembly GCF_963676955.1). Taxonomy (NCBI): domain Bacteria; kingdom Pseudomonadati; phylum Thermodesulfobacteriota; class Desulfuromonadia; order Desulfuromonadales; family Desulfuromonadaceae; genus Desulfuromonas; species uncultured Desulfuromonas sp. The sequence continues at coordinate 3,531,702 of NZ_OY781461.1, forward strand.
TTTGAAGTGCGCTACGGTCTGCATCAGGGCGATGGTGGGCTGGTGCGGCTTGTTGCCATCGCCGGAATGGCAACAGCCCTGGAACTGACTTTGACCGGGCGTGAAGTTGCGGCGGATGAAGCGCTGCGTTTAGGGTTAGTGAGTACGGTTGTTGCGCCGGAAGAGTTGATGGCCACTGCGCACTCCTATGCCGAAATGATCCTTAAAAACAGTCAACAAGCGATTCGCTCCGCCAAAGAAACGGTTTTTGACATTGTCGGCCGTTCTCTGGATGATGCGTTGCGCCTGGAGACCATTAATGACTATTCGAATTTAGGTGATTTTAGCGAGGCGAGAGAACGGTTGGCCGCCTTTTATACAAAAAATCAGAGATAAAAGAGCCACCTCCCATCAAATCGGATCGACCCTTCCCAACGAAAACAGCACCGAACGAGAAAGGGGCTCGTTCATCCACCGCTAAAACCGCAGAGTTCTCCCTTGCGACACCTCCCACCATAAAACACGCTCACGAAGTTCTCACACTCCTTTTGGCCCGCTTTGCCTTATAATTTTCTTAAAGAAAGAGACCCTTTTGTTGTCGGTTCTAACAAGGGGAGCGCATGACGTTTAAACAACATATTATCGACGATCTTGGTGAGGGCGCCCTGCTGGTCCCGGCGCGGCTCAATGCCGCTCTGTTGGCCAACGACAGAGTCAAGTATCTGTTCACCCTGCTGCAGAATTCCGTTGCCCATGCTGAAAAACTGGAGCTGCAGATCTCCAACTTGCGCAATGAACGTCTGTCCTGTGGCCTGGAGCATGCAGAATATGACGAGGTGGTGGATAACAGCCTCAAACAGAGTGACACCTACCTGCTGCCCTGCTCCGAAACCATTGTCAAAGACATTCATATTCAGATTGCGACAATGCTCTCCCCTCTTGGCGCGGCCCTGGCAGCGGGCTTCACCATGGAAAGCAATGCCCTGCCGGAACACTTTCAACGGCGCCATGCCGCTCTGACGGATAAGGTTGGGCCGATTCCGGACAACCGACTGACTGCCGACCATCTCGATCTGATCACCCGCGGTTTACGTGAACCGGGCGACAGCCTGCATTTGCTGGTGATGGATCTGCACAAAGAACTCAATCGACTCCAGGCCCTGGTGGCGGAAGATTCCATCGACGGGGCCTCCGTCTACCTGCTGGAGGAGCCTGATCACGCCCTTGTCCGTGCATTTATGAAGGGGCTTAATCGGACGGCACCGCTTAAATTCGACCACCCGGGGCTGGGCACCACGGCAACGCGCGACGGGGCCAAACTGATCATTCAGAATGATATCGGCACCACGGATGCCCATGTGCTGGTCATCCATGTGGTTGAACAGAGTGTCAGCCTCACCTACACCGATGTTCATGCCGAGCGGATGAAATTTTTTATCAGCCTGTTCGATCCTTTTGCCGTCACCTGGAACAAAGTCAGCACCTGCGCAGCCAAAGATATGGAACAGGAAAACTACTATCTGCGCATCGGCACCTATAACGCCGTCGCCGAAGAGAGCCTGTTACGCTACCTGGAATTTATCGGCTCACGGCTGGTGTTCCTGATTGACTGGAACAAGGCTCGGAAACGACTGCGCCATTTCGTCAAAAAACGTGACGCCATCGGCTTGCTCAAATGGGCGGCGGAAAAAGATTACGGCCACCGCGGTTTTCTGGTGCTCGGCGGCGAGACATTTATCAATCAGGCCATCGAATATGCGGCAAAATCAATGCTGCACTACGGTCAGCCCCTGCATGAAATGCTCGGCCGGGATCAGGCGATTGAGTATCTGCAATACGTTCTTGAAAAATCGAGTACCGGCCTGAGTGCGGGCCAATCGGAACAATTGCTACGTGATGAAATCAAAACCGAATTGCTGAAATACTTTCAGACCACCTATCAATCGTTTGTCACCATTGCTGAGCGTCATGCTGAAATTATCCACGATCTGGCCAGCCTCACACTCAGTGGCCTGATACGGACGCTGCAGCCGGAGTCAATCCCCTACATGAAACGCTGCGCGGAACGTTGTCGCCACTGGGAGCATCAGGCCGACGATCTGCTCAATGAGGGGCGCGAGCTGATTCGTAACAGTTCCGGTCTGTCTTCCACGCTGGAAGATGTGTTTCAACGCGCTGATGACAGTGCCGACAGTCTCGAAGACACGGCATTTTTACTCACGCTGGTGACGGACGACATGAAAAACCGCAAGCTTTTCGCCCGCCTTCGGCATCTCAACGAACTGGTGGTGCAGGCCAGTCGGGAATACATCAAATCTCTGGAGAGCGCCAAGCTGGTCAGTCGCGAAGCCCATCGGGAGGATATCGATGACTTTCTCCACGCCGTCGATCAGATTGTCAAAATTGAACACGATTGCGATGATGCCCTGCGCGGAGTCACCGCAATGATTGTCCAGGATGTCGACGACTGCCGCCATCTCCATCTTTATTCCGAAATTGCTGAGTCTCTGGAATATGCCTCCGATGCCCTGGCCATCAGCAGCTTGAAGCTGCGCCATTATATTTTGGACGACGTCATTTCCAGCCAGCGGTGACTTATGGAAAACAAAACTTCTCAGTATGTCTACCCGATCTGCCGCAACAAAAAAATGCCCGCCGATGTTTCACCGGCCCGTATCGGCTCTAAAGCCTACAATCTCATGCGCATGGCTGAAGCCGGGGTCAACATTCCACCGGCAATCGTCATCGACACCCAAACCTGCGCCGGTTTCCTCTCGGCACAAGAGCAGTTTCCGCAAGGCTTTGACCAGCAACTGCAACAAGGACTGGAATGGCTGGAACACGCCAGTGGACGCAAATTCGGCGATGTGCGCCGCCCCTTGCTGGTATCGGTGCGTTCCGGTGCCGCCATCAGTATGCCGGGCATGATGGAAACGATTCTCAACGTCGGCCTGAATGACGCCTCGTTGCGCGGTCTGGTGCGGATGACCGGCAATCCCCGCATGGCGTGGGACTCCTATCGCCGCCTGATCCAGACCTATGCCGAGGTTGTCCACGGTTTTCATGGCGACCCTTTTGAAAAGATTATCCGCGAACATCTGCACCAGGAACAGTTGGAAGCACCGGAAGAGCTCTCTACCAACACCCTGCAAACCATCACCGGCCTGTTTCTGCGCACACTGCACGCCCTGAGCGGTCATGCCCTGCCCGATTCTCCCCAGGAACAATTGACCGCTGCCCTCAAAGCGGTGTTTCGTTCCTGGAACAGCGATAAAGCCGTGGCCTACCGGCGCCTTCATCAGCTGGACGATTTGGCCGGAACCGCCGCCCTGATTCAGTCCATGGTGTTCGGCAATTCCGGAGCCACCTCCGGAGCCGGTGTCGGCTTTACCCGCGATCCCGCGAGCGGCGACAAAGCCATGTACCTGGACTTCCTCTTCAATGCCCAAGGTGAAGATGTCGTTGCCGGGCATCGGAGTGATCACAGTTCCATGCACCTTGAAACGGTCCTGCCCGAGGTGATGGTGGAACTGCACAAGGTCAGAGATCTGCTTGAAACCCTGTTCAGTGACATGCAGGACTTTGAATTCACCGTTGAGAATGAGCGTCTTTACCTGTTGCAGACCCGGCGCGGCAATCGCACCCCGTGGGCCGGTCTGAAAATCGCCATGGATTTCTACCGCGAAGGAGCCATTGACGAACAGGCGGTCATGGAACGGTTACAAGACTACGATCTTGACACTCTGGAACGCACCTCGTTTGCCCCACCGCCGGGTAGCGAGCCGCTGACGCGAGCCACGCCAGCCAGTATCGGCAGCGTCGTGGGAAGCATTGCTCTGAGTCCGGCACGCGCCATTGAGATGGCACAACAAGGTCAAGCCGTCATTCTGGTTCGCGAATCCACCGCGACCGAAGATATCAGCGGGATTGCCGCAGCGCAGGGCTTGCTCACCGCCGCCGGATTTCGCACCTCGCACGCATCCGTCGTTGCCCGACAGATGGGCAAGGTGTGTCTGGTCGGCTGTCACGAGTTGTCGATCGATCAGACACGCAACTGTTGTTGTATCGCCGGTCAAACATTCACCGAAGGCGATCTTCTCTCCCTGGACGGTAACTGCGGTGCCATTTATGCCGGTGAAATTCCCCTTGTCCATGAAAAACCCGATGAAGAGATTAAGCTGGTGCGGAGCTGGCGAAACTGAATAAACAGGCAACCGGATTTAACAGCCGACGTCTCAATTTTTAGCCAGCCGAATCCCTTCCCAAGCAGCCTCACGCCACAAACGGCGAATCAGCCTGATCAGCATCGCAAAACATACCTGATGATTCACCACACCCGACTAACGGCTTCTACGGCGCGACTCCAGCAAAAAACAACGCGCGGGGTAAATCCCTGGGGACGTACTCAATGGGAAGGATGCGCAGTTACAGCAGAACAGTTCAACGTCAGTGGATAAAAAATCACAGAAAGAGGACAAATCAATGGCAGGGAGTATAGTGAAGTTAAGTGCTATGCACAGGGGAGTCGTGGTTCGGATGAGAAAATCGGCTTTAAGTGCACCTTAAGTAGATGACCACCCTAACCAAAATGAAACATTTCCGGAATACAGTTAACCAAACAAACAATAAAAATTAACTGAACACCACACAAAACTATAATAATTACCAGTTTGTGGAACTTTTTCTAAAGGGCATCATTCCCAACAGACCATTCAGAGGAGTCCCATCATGAGCCTTAACAACCTGCCTGTCTGGATCCGCCTGAGCGGCAGCTTTGGCGCATTGCTTCTGCTCTTATTAATCGCCGGTGGCACCGGCATCTGGGGATCCACAAGCCTTTCCGAGCAGATCATCACGACTCTTAGAACCGATGGTAACATCGCCGAACACATTGCCTCGGCATCGAGTCAGGCATTGGGCTTACGACGGTTTGAAAAAGATATTTTTCTCAATATTGATAACAGTGAAAAGATCGCCGGCTACTTTGGGAAATGGCAAAAAGAATATTCCAAGCTGAGCGAAAGCATTGCGGCCTTGAAAAAGGTCGCCTACCTGCCGGACGAGCAGGCTGCTGCCGAAAAAATGGCCGGCGGCGCCAAGGCTTATAAACAGGGATTTGAAGGGATCTATCGCCAGATCCAGGCCGGAGAAATCACAACGCCACAGGCCGGCAACAAGGCCATGGGACCGTTAAAAGGTTCGATCCGGGAGCTGATTGACAACGCGGCCCTGATCCACGCCGCCAGTACCGACCGCATGCATGCCATAGAAGCCAATGTCGAGGCGACCGCAGCCACGTCAAAAACCGCCATCTCTATCGCGGTCCTCATCTCCGTATTTGTCATGCTGGTGATGGCTTTCTTCACAACCCGCAGTATTGTCAAGCCGCTGCAGTTGGTCGGCAAGATGCTGAATAATCTCGGCCAAGGCGATTTGAGCCACCGTCTGGGCCTGGTTCGCAAGGACGAGCTCGGCGAAATGGCCCGCACGCTGGATGCCTTTGCCGATAACCTGCAGGATGAAGTGGTCACCGCGTTTAACAAGATTGCCGATGGCGACCTGACTTTCGTTGCCAGTGGACTGATCAAGGATCCACTCAGCCGAGCCAACCAGTCACTGACCGACGTCATGGCCCAGATACAGTCGGCAGGCGTACAAATTGACTCGGCCAGCAGCCAGGTATCCGACTCCAGCCAGACCCTTTCTCAGGGCGCCACGGAAACAGCGGCATCTCTGGAAGAAATCAGCAGCTCCATGAACGAGATGGCCTCCCAGACCAAAACCAATGCCGAAAATGCCAACACTGCCAACCAGCTGGCGGGCGAAGCAAGCAAGGCGGCGGGAAATGGTGGTCGCCAGATGGCCGCGATGGTCGCGGCCATGGAAGAGATCAGCGAGTCGGGCCAGAACATCAGCAAAATTATCAAGACCATTGACGAAATCGCCTTCCAGACCAACCTGCTGGCCCTCAATGCCGCCGTTGAAGCCGCCCGCGCCGGTCAACACGGCAAAGGTTTTGCCGTAGTTGCCGAAGAAGTTCGCAATCTGGCGGCGCGTAGCGCCAAAGCCGCCTCGGAGACCGCTGACCTCATCGAAGGCTCCGTTTCAAAAACCGAGAACGGCAGCCAGATTGCCCAACAGACCTCCAAGGCGCTCGAAGAGATCGTCGGTGCCATCACCAAGGTCACGGATCTTGTTGCCGAAATTGCAGCGGCCAGCAACGAACAGGCACAGGGAATTTCTCAGGTCAATCAGGGACTGGGGCAAATTGATGAGGGCGTGCAGCAAAATACCGCGACCGCTGAGGAGTCTGCCGCGGCCGCTGAAGAGCTTTCCAGCCAGGCAGCCCATTTACAACATATGTTAAGCCGCTTCAAGCTGGCAAATGGCTCGGTCGCCCAAAAACTCTCTCTTCCGGCTCAATAAATTTTCAAACTCCAACTGCGGTGTTGCCATTGCCGAGAGCACGTTCCAAACATCACAACTGGGGGGGAGCAACGACTTCAGGTAAAAACAGATCCAATAGCTCCCTTGATGATGACGAGTCCGGCACATATTGATCTCCACTGAACCAAAATCCACGCGATCTTCCTGGACAAAAGGAGTTTTTCATTGAACCGGGAAGATCGCGTGGCAATGGAGGTATTTATTTCGCATAAAATATAGCCGATAACAAACGAAAGCCTTTCACACCCCGCCCCCTTTCATCATCTCAGCAGGGCTTACTCCAAAAAACCGTTTAAAATCGCGGCTGAATTGCGAGGAGCTTTCATAGCCGACTTTGTCCGCAGCAATGTAAACCTTCATGCGCTCATGTTCGATCAGGTCACGAGCCTTGTTGAGACGCACTTTTTTCAGATACTGGATGGGAGATTCAGACGTGATCTCTTTGAACGCCCGGTGAAATGTGGAGGCGCTCATACCGGCGACACCGGCCAACTGATCGACATCGAGCTTGCTGGAGCACTCCCGATGAATCAGGTGCAGGGTTTTTGAGACGCGGGCAAAGCTGCCGTCCTGGGCGGCAAGGGCATATAACGAGGAGGCTTGGGTCCCGCACAGGGCGCGATAAATGATTTCGCGAATCAGCCCCGGCCCGAGGACCAGGGCATCCGCCTCTGAATGAAGGCACTTCAATAAGCGGATCACTGCATCGTGCATGGCATTATCCATGTCGGCCGGAGCCACTCCTTTGGGGATGTCGCGCATGTTAACGGATGCCGCGGCCCTGCTCTGGCCCAACAACCCCATCAGCTCATGAAGCACCGGCATATCGATATCGACATAAAGGCCCAAAAATGGCGCATCCGCATCGGCAAAGGTTTCGCACTCGAAGGGAATGGGAACGGACGTGACCAGATAATTATTGGGATCGTATTGAAAGCTGCGGTCCCCCAAATGACCGATTTTACGCCCTTGGGCGACAATAAAAATCCCCGGATCATAAAGCAGAGGCGAGCGAGGGATATGGCTGCGGGATTTAAAAAAACGCACCCCTTTCAAACGGGATTGGTTGAAGAACTCCTTCAGCTCAAATTGCTCTATCAGCTCGACCATCTCATTCATGGATGGATTCCCTTTCAAATAAAAACCAATGATCCTGTCCTCTTTCCGGCGACATTCAAACCATAGTAGATTTAGTCACAAAAAACATCCACAAAAGACATAAATAACTATATTTTGACAGAATTGAGCATACTTTAAGCAGAAACAGATATTTATTTCTCCTGTTGATGGACGTAAAGTTCCACCACTTTTCACGGCAACAACACAGTATCGTGTTCCCTTTTCAACCCCGCAGGGAAACAACGCCCTGACACCATCAAGGAGAAAAAAATGGCTTCATTCACCATCCCGCAAAAGATCTATCATGGCCCCGGTTCCCTGGAAAACCTCAAGGAAACAACCGGCCAAAAGGCCGTCATCGTTATCGGTGGTGGCTCCATGAAACGACTTGGTTTTCTCGACAAAACCATCAACCTCTTGAAAGACGCCGGCATCTCTTCGGTGGTTTTTGAAGGTGTGGAAGCAGACCCGTCGGTCGAGACGGTCATGAAAGGCGTGGAACTGTGCAACAGTGAAAACCCCGACCTGATTGTCGGCCTGGGTGGCTGCTCGGCCATTGATGCGGCAAAGGCCATGTGGGTGTTTTATGAGTATCCCGACGCCACCTTTGAAGAGATCACGGCACCGTTCACCATCAAACCGCTGAGAAACAAGGCACGCTTCGTTGCCATTCCTTCAACCAGTGGCACCGGAACCGAAGCCACCTGCGTTGCCGTCATCACCGATACGGCAAAAGGGATCAAACATCCGTTGGTGTCGTATGAAATTTGTCCCGACATTGCCATTGTCGATGGTGAGCTGGCGAAAAGCATGCCTGCCGATATCACGGCAAACACCGGCATGGACGCCCTGTCCCACGATGTGGAAGCGGTTGTCGCAGCCCTGGCAAGCAACTATAGCGACACCATGGCACTGCGCTCCATCCGCATGATTTTCGACACCCTGCCACAGGCTTACGCCAACGGAGAAGACATGGAAGCCCGCCAGGCCATGCACGATGCCTCCTGCATGGCGGGAATGGCCTTTTCCAATGCCATCCTCGGCATTGTTCACGCCATCTCCCACCAGATCGGCGGCATGTTCGGTGTTCCCCACGGACGCGCCAACGCCATTTTGATGCCGAATGTGATCCGCTTCAACAGCCGCGCCACCGATAAATATGAATTGATGGCCCAGGAGCTGGGCAAAGAGACGGCCGAGGAATTTGCCACAGAGGTGGAAAAACTGCGTCAGGCAGTGGCTATCGAAGACAGCTTCAAGGCCTACGGCATTCCCCCTGAAGCATGGCAGAAGAAACTCGACGCCATGGTCACCAACGCCCTGGCAGACCCGTGCACCGGCACCAATCCGCGTCAGCCAAGTTCGGAAGAGATGAAACAGATTTTTGAGCACTGCTTTAATGGCGACATTGTCGCCTTTTAGAGGTCTCTTAGCGATTAAAGGATACCCCCATAAAACAACCTGTGGTCACATCGTGAGCAAAATGTGGCTACAGGTTATCTTTTTTAAATCAGGGGGTTAGGGCTTGGATAGGTGCCGTTGCGTATCCCACAGTTCAATACGATCGGGACTGCGTAAATACTCCTCCTGCTCGCGAATCGCATGAAGCCAACAGTTGTGATCTCGTTGTGCAATCAGTTTTTCCTGATTAACGTTTTTGATCTTACGGGCATAGACCTTAAAACTGCCAAAAGAGAAGTGAATCACCCTTCCTTCTTCACCACCGAGACTTTCAGCGACAAGGGGGATCTGTTCGCATTCAAGAAATTCACGAATAAATTTCACATTGGCGTCCCCGACACTCATTTGATTGTGGACCGAACGAAGATCCTTTAAAAGATTTCCGCCTCCAAAAGCTTTCGCTTTAAGGCAAGAACGACGCGCACCAAGCTTGTACATCTCGTTAATCAAAAGCTCCATGGCATTGATCCCATAGCGCCCGGCATCGGTAGCAAAAATAGGTCCATTGCCAAAAGGCCGATGGCAACTCAACAAAAAATGATTCATCCCCATCACGTGATTGACAGGATCAAACAGACAAACCGCAATACATGAACCAAGAAGCGTCGAAATCGTCACCGGGACATTCGAGGCATAATGCTCGCCCGGATTAATAATGACGCGTTGATGGCCCTGAAATTTTTCAATTCGCATAAATTTTTGACTCAGGATGGAACAGCACGACCATGTCAAAAGTTCTCTAAGTCGCCCCAGGTATTCAATAGTGATGTCACGATGAAAGAGAGAAAGACAAAGCAGACCTTACTACAGGCTTAATTTAAATACACTATTTCTAATTTTTTACTCGGATTCTAAAACTGAAACCTATGGGGCTGCAAACCCGTAAAGAGAGATATCGTCTAGAGACTCTTTTACTGAGTTAAGAGAAAAGCACTGCTGATTTTTCTAATCGAATGCTAGAATCAACCTTTATGCAGGATAATGCCATGATCAGCCGATCACGCCAAAAAGTTAGAAACCCTGCTGCCTCCATGGTATAGAGCTTTACTTAGCTTTCAAATAATGTGACAGGAGGAGTCCACTCATGGAAAGCGACAATTTTCAGGACCACTACCCCGATGAACTCAGCTATTGCTATGGCTGCGGTCGCCATAACGAACACGGTATGCAACTCAAGAGTTCGTGGGACGGTGATGAAACCGTTGCCACATTTCAGCCCAAGCCCTATCACATTGCGGTTCCCGGTTACGTGTATGGCGGCCTGCTCGCATCGCTCATCGACTGCCACGGCACGGGCACGGCTTCGGCAGCCGCCTACCGCAATGAGGGACGCGCTATGGACACCGCCCCACCGCTGCGCTTTGTCACCGCCTCGTTACAGGTCGATTACTTGCGCCCCACACCGCTGGGTGGCCCCCTTGAGATCAGGGGAAAAATCAGCGAACTCAAAGGCCGCAAAGTGGTGGTCAATGTGACGGTCAGTGCCGATGAAGAGGTCTGTGTGCAAGGCAAAGTGATCGCGGTTCAGATGCCGGAACACATGGCCGCTAAAATGGACGCCATAGAACCAGAGTCAAAATGAAACGGTGAACAGTTATGACGGATAAAACATCCAAAGAAATGAGTCGAGATCAGTACAGCCAGGTAGGTGATGCTTACGTGCGCAGCCAGAGCCATGCGAAAGGCGTTGACCTCGACTATCTGCTCGATATGGTGCAACCGCAAAAAGACTGGAAGGTTCTCGATGTGGCCACCGGCGGCGGCCATACCGCCTTGACGCTGGCCCCCTATGTTCAGCAGATCATAGCCGTTGACCTGACGCCCAACATGGTGGAAACAGCGCGGAAGTTTGTCTGCGACGAAAAAGGCCAGTCCAATGTCACCTTCCAACTGGCGGACGCCGAAAACCTGCCCTTTGAAGACGGAAGTTTCAACCTCGTCACCTGCCGGATCGCGGCGCATCATTTTCCCGAGTGTCAGAAGTTTATCGAGGAAAGTGTTCGGGTGTTAAAAAAAGGCGGGCTGCTGGCCGTGCAGGATCATGTGTTGCCGGAAGAGGAAAGCCACGCACTCTACGTGGACAATTTTGAACGTCTACGCGACCCATCCCATTTTCGCGCTTATTCCGAGCAGCAGTGGCGGCAGATGTTTGAAAACGGCGGCCTGCAGGTTGAGCAAACCCGGCAACTGACCAAACGACACAATTTTATCGACTGGGCCAAACGGATGAACTGCACGCCAGAGACGCTTGAGGAATTGGTGGCCATGATGAAAAGTGCTCCCGATGCCGTCGTCGGCTGGCTGGAACCATTAGCGGATGTCGATCATTTTGGAGAGGCGGATACGAGCTTCGTCAATCACCATATCATTCTTGTCGGACGCAAGGAGTAGTACGGTGTCGATCGCACTGAGTCAGTCGCAGGTTCCATTGACTCGGGCTCTAAGGCGTGGTCCTTATTCCTCCAACAGGACTACGCAACAGTTTCGGCAGGCCTGCTCCGCCCTTTTTGTTTAACGACATACATGTTCTGATCAGCGACACGCAAAAGCTCCTCTGCCGTCTCCCCATTCTCGGGGAAAAGGGAAAACCCAACACTGGCTCGGCCCTTCACTTCTATAGAATCAAACTGAAAAGGCGATTGCAGGGCCTCATTGATTCGGCTTATCAAAGTTTCAACACCCGATAGGCCATCTACTTGGGGCAAGAGGATGACAAACTCGTCACCGCCCATCCGCGCAAGCGTATCTGAATCCCGCATCAACTGCTGCACCCGCTCGGCAACACCCTGAAGAAGTTTATCGCCAACATCATGCCCATAGATGTCATTGACCTGTTTAAAACCGTCCAGATCCATAAATAGAACAACCATCGGCTGCCTGGAACGCCGTGCCTGAGCAAGGGACTGTTCCAGACGTTCCATCAACAAGTAGCGGTTGGGCAGACGCGTCAAATTATCGTGAAGAGCCATAAACCGCACGGCGTCTTCTGAAGCCTTGCGTTCACTGATATCGGAAAGGATGTTCAGGGTGGCCGGATTATTCTTCCAACTGATCAACACCCCCGTCAGCTCTATCGGATAGATCGTACCGTCACGCTTAAGAAACTGGCTTTCATAGCGGACAGGAGATGCTTTACCGGCGAGCCGTTTCAGATGATTGGCCATCATCGTCTCCCGTGCTTCAGGAGCGATCAGAGGCAAAAAATTTTCCAGTTCCAGCAGTGCACCGTGATCATAACCGGTCATTTCACACGCACGCGGATTTACGAATACCAACCGCTTATTTTGGACGACAACGATCCCTTCATGGGCATTATCGACCAGACTGCGAAAAGACTCTTCACTCTCCTTTAACCGCACATTGAGATCTTGAAGTGTTTTATTAAACCTGTTTATCTTGCGATAGCGGGAGAGGAACAAAAAGCCGACAACACCGGCAGCCGACAACACTTTCCATAATAATGAATAGTCAAACAGATGTTCATAGGTGACGGCAATCCATTTGCTGTGTATTTCCTGGACCGCATTACTGTCTATGCTTCTAACCGCCTTCTCAAGAATGCGAGACAGCACAGGATCATCATTTCTGACGGCAATGCCAAGCTCCCAGTTCCTATTGATTCGTCCAGAAATTTTGATCGACGATGAAAAGTAATGGGTAATTTTATATGAAATGGTTGTCAGGTTATCGATAAACCCATAAATTTCATTTTTCTCAAGAGCAGCAAGACCATCGTAGATCGTGTCAAATTCTGTAATATCCATTTCAGGATATTCCATTCTCAGAAATTCCGTAAAAGCATAGTCTTTGACAAGCCCCATGCGATGATGAAGCACATCAGTCAAATCTGCGATGAAGGGCTTGTCCTTGGTTGTGGCAATGACAAGAGGAATAACGATATAGGGCGTTGTAAAGTTCAGGTATGTTTTTCTTTCAGGCGTTGCCATGGCCAGTGGCAGAATATCGCATTCCCTGGATTTCACTTTCTCAAGTGTTTCCGTCCATGACTCAGTTGGAACACGTTGAAAGTTTATTCCCAGTTTTTGTGCGACCAAATCAAGATAGTCTGCACTCATTCCGACATGTTTTTTATTTGAAATTGCTTCAAAAGGCATCCAGCTGGGATCAACACAGATTTTAATGGTCTTTTTTTGTGCAAGATATTCTTTCTCCTCGTTTGTCAGATCCGGAAGAGATGCTGTTTCATTCAGTGCATCTTGACTGTTGATAGAGCGCCCAGAGAAACTGTCGATGCTGTTTTGAGCAAAAGTCAAAGAGGTTTGGAGGAGAACAAACAAAATCGCTATATGAATTAATTTCCGCATCAATGCACATCCTCGAAACACGTTAATCTCTATCAACAGAATTACTTGGTAGAAATAGAGAGATAAGGGTTTGCCGCTGTCCCACAGTTTAATCAATAAACGACCTCGTAGCAAACGCTAGGATCGTTAATCCCAAATCAAGAACAAGCGAAGGCCGGGGCATCCTGCGATACCCCGACCTTCGCTTGTTACATGTTTATTCCCCACATGTTTGAGGCTATTTTAATCTCCGGCCAACAAAGATAAGTCAACCGTAGATTTGACCCCTTTGCTTTTTGTATCCAACCCAGCCCTGCTCTTGTTGCGGCTGTTTTATGGGGGAAGTCGCCTTTGATATTGACCGTGTCTGTCCGCTCCGATGCCCCCAACGATTTAGAACGAAATCCTCTCCCTTTGATTTTGGCTGCTAAAGATTTTGATAATACATTGATATGATCATTCACCCTGGCATACTCATCAGCGTATGCTTGGTTTGGCCCGTTCTGGATTTGGACCATTATTTCGGGGTCCATTGGAATAGCCCATGATAAAGCGAACGGAAATCTTTGACCTGTTTCGTCCTGTGGTGTAGAAAAATCCCGGAGATCTGCTATCCCCCATAATGAAATGCCATGTTCTTCCATCCACCGTGTCAACCAAACTGGGGGATCTATTGAAGGATCGGACAATTCATGCCTCCTATTTAATATTCCATGCATATAACGGTAAGAAGTCGATAGTTCAAAAGCCCATATTTCAGGCAGCGAGACCGAGGCTTTGGTCATGAGACCTTCGCAGAGTTTCAAATAGCTCTTTTAAAATTTGCAGCCAACAACTCAGGACCCTCAAGATCAACCTGAGGTTGTAGCCGATGGCGACCATCAACGCATTGTGGGAAACTCAGGGACAGTATATATAACTATCCCTTATTCTGTTTCGTCCCCGGCTTTTATTTTGCGGTTTAAATATAAATATACTGTCCCCAGATTTCCCCCCTGATGGTAGACCCCTTTGGCTATTCTTTTACCGGCGCTTTCGATTTGCCCCCTTTGTTTTTTGGGTTTTCATCTTCTTCATTACCAAGGCAAATATAGTAAGAACTACGAATAGGATACCAACTGTTTGCCACCCAAGATAATTACTGACGGAGAACAGAGCGATAGTAACTACTACCGAATAAATGATACTTGCAACATCCAAGAATAGAACTTTTTCTTTCCATGGGAACAAAATATATAAATGCAACAGAATGAGCGGCGTCATAAACAACAAAAAAAAGATGGAGAGACCCAAGAACAGTATAGCGTGATTTGCAAGTTCACTATTTTTTGCGCCAAGAGTTACTAACCAAAGAGCTGCACCAATACCAAACAACATTCCAGTGACAATTGAACCAGCCGTCAGGCCAGCACGAGATACCGCTAAAACCCAATCTGTTACGAATGGGTGTTTAATTGCACTTTCGCCTTTAATTGAGGCGACTAGAGTGACAACCGCCAACCCAATCACGCTAAATAACGCAAATGTATTTATGGAAAGCGGCTCCTGAATAATTTTTGAGATTTGTTCTGGAAGATCTTCAGTTAAATCAAACGCAATACCACTGAACAATGTTATCCCGGCGCCAAATAAGGAAAAAACAAAAAAACTTTCTCGAACACTACGGATCCCAATTAGATCCATTGGGTTGTCCTTATCCAATCTCCACTCCTTTTTTAGTGCATAACGGTAACGGTTCATGATAACCGGCGGCGACGAACTGCTCGAACACCTCCGCAATTTTAGATTTTGCTTTTTCAAATTTGCACAGACGTATTTTCCGTCCGGTTGATTAAGTTGATACTAGTGCAGGCCCCCTCCATAAATGCCGGACCATCCGGTATTCTTTGAGAAACACACAACCCCTCAAAGAAAGGAGCCTGCACATGAGATTCTACACGAAACAGCATCCGTTTTATTGTGGCATTGATCTGCATAGCAGTGCCATGTATATCTGCATTCTCGATTCGAGCGGCGATATTGTTTTGCATAAAAATATTCCGACGCGTCCAAGTGCGTTCTTGCTACTGATCAAGCCGTACCGTAAGGATTTGATTGTCGGCTGTGAGTGAATGTTTATTTCTTATTCCAGAAAAAACTTTTTAATACCGTCTAAAATAAGTTCTCTACCTTCTTTTGTTTTAGCGAAATTGTTAATGGTTTGAAGCAATTTGTTGTTTGTTGTTCTAGCCCAAAAACCCTTTGGGTATTTCGAAGCATTTTTCTTTGCTTCTGAAAGCTGCTCTTTTAGACGAGATAGCTCGTATTCTGTAACAAGGTTTTTTTCTTGTAGCTCTTCAAACTTCTGATAAAGCTCGTCGAGTTTTTGGCTTAATGCTTCAATTTCGACATTGCTGAATGACTCATTTTCATTTTCAATGTTTTCGGAAATAATTTTTTCTAGGTTTTCCCGAAGGTTCGAGAAGGGGTCTTCGTGGTTCGTGCTTACGCAAATGTCTTCGTGGATACGTAAGCTTCCCCGGTAGGTTTACATGTCAAAAGTAGAGTTTTCTGGCAAAATGCAACCAGGAGGCTCTGATGAAAAAGACACGTTTTACCGAGAACCAGATCATCGCCATTCTCAAGGAGGGCGAAGCGGGCGTTAAAGTTAAAGACATTTGCCGCAAGCATGGCATCTCTGACGCCACATACTACAACTGGAAATCGAAGTACGGCGGCATGAGTGCCTCCGATTTAAAACGCCTGAAGGAGATGGAAAGCGAACTCTCTCAACTCAAGCGTATGTATGCTGACATGGCCCTTGAAAACCGGGCTCTGAAAGACCTGATCGAAAAAAAGCTTTAAGGCCGTCCGACAAGCGTGAAGCTGTTACTTATCTGACTGCCGAGCACCGCATGTCCGTACAGCGCAGTTGCCGCTGTATCGGTCTGTCTCGGGCGGCCTATTACCGAAGTCCTATTGCGCAGGATCGTGACGCCGAGGTGATTGATGCGATCAACGCTCTGCTCGACAAACATCCCCGCTGGGGCTTCTGGAAATGCTGGAAGTATCTGTATAAGCGACATCGCTGGAACCACAAGCGGGTTTATCGCATTTACTGCAATCTGAACCTGAACCAGAAGCGCCGGGCAAAGAAGCGACTACCAAAACGGGTGAAACAGCCATTGCTGGTGCCGCAACAACCGAACCGGGTTTGGTCAGCCGATTTTATGAGCGATTCGCTCTATGCAGGGCGCCGATTTCGTACTTTTAACGTGATCGACGATTTCAACCGTGAGTTGCTGCATGTTGAGATTGATACTTCGATCACCGGCAAGCGCCTGATCCGAGTTTTTGAGCGACTCCGCCTGGAGCGCGGTTTGCCTGATACGGTGAGAACCGACAATGGTCCCGAGTTCCTCAGCGGGGAGTTTATCGCTTGGGCTGAAGAACACGGAATGACGATTCAGTACATTCAACCCGGCAAACCGAACCAGAACGCGTATATCGAACGGTTCAACAAGACTTATCGGGCAGAAGTGCTCGACCTATATCTGTTCCGCAATCTGAACGAGGTTCGGGAAACCACATACTGGTGGAAGATCGAATACAACGAACAGCGGCCACATGATGCCCTCGGGGATCTGACGCCTGCTGAATATTTGTCAAAGAACGCTGGAAACTCTATTTTTCAACTGTCTACTTGACGGGGAAGCTTACGACCTGACTAGATGCTTCATGAAGGATGAGGTGATTTCGAGTATAAATTCGATTTCTTCCTCAATGACGGCATCATTGTGTTTGACGTAGCTATTATTGTATTTCGTGTAGTAATCCAGCAATTTCAGGAACATATTAGCGAGTTCTGTTGACCCGCCATTTGATTTAATGTGAGAGCCTACAAACTTAATTTGATTTTCAAGTGACTTGCCGTTTTGAAATATATCTTTCAACAGCGTTTCAAGTGACAGGCGAAGATCATCTAATAGGTTTCTTTGAAATGCGCCATGATCATACTTTTCCAACGCTTGCGAATAGAGCGATAAGGGTTCAGGGTAATCTTCAAGCCAATGTTTTGTTTCTTCAATGAGTGTTTCGTTGACTTCAGAAGGGGTGTCTTTCGGATCAAGATGCGAATAGCGAGTAACCAGCCGAATTTTTAGTTCTTTTCGCTCTTGACTTGGCTTTGGATGGAAAGAAGAGTGATCACAAAGTTCTTTGATGATTCGATATTGTTGTGCCCCAGAAAACGCCATTAGATTTTCATACAAGGCAGTTCTCTTATTTGGGGCGTCAAACGGATACGTTGGATGAGGAAGGTTTACGTCATACTCGACAGCGTATGCCGCAGTTGCCCTTACGATATTTCCACCACTCAGCCCTTTACTGGTATCAGCCAATATATCTGCCGCGTACTGTACGAAAGTTGCTGGTATTCCTTCTTCAAACATCGATGTCATCTTTTTTTATGGCTAACGGTTTTGATCAGCGGAGAGCGGTAGCGAATCCGCTGTATTAATTTGTTAGGCCTATTTGATTTCAAATTCACTTGCAAAGTCAGAAGGATAAATGACTTTGTAGTCGTCTCCTTCAACTGCTCGGTACGCAATTTTGTATTGCCTTTTGAGTCCTTGATTATTTAATGCCTTTTGGATTTCGGTTGATGCTTCAGTTGGTTCATTTGTGTCGATAAAAATATTGAATTCATCGCACCCAAAATCGTGACCGTCAATTTCATGTGCTGTATCAATTGAATTTATGATTTTTTCTTCAAGTTCAATCAACGAATCGAAATCGTCTTTTTCAGCAACGTCAAATTGAACGACCAACAAATATTTCATTTCCGAGGCCTAACAGTGTATTAGGCAGAAACGTTTCCGCCTATCACTATATTGACGGATTCTGCCTAGCAAGTTTAAATCTTCGAATCTAAGCGCGATAGATACACATATTCTTCGTAATTAGAATCCACCACCTCGACTCCCCTCCTCGAAAAAAACGTGATAGACAGAAAATATCCACACATTCTCAAAAAAAGTACCGTGTTAGGCAGAATTGATTAGTTCACCTAAAATCACATCTATTATCGTGCAGAGTCGATAAAAGCCTTTCACGGCTCGTGATTTACACGAACCATAAAATAGCGAACACACATGAAATAATCCACAATTCTAATCATCTATTCGATGGCTATAATCAAAACAAAGAAAGCGGGGTCATTGTCGGATAACCCCGCTTTCTTTTGTCCTATAATGCACAATTACATTCCGACGGGATTGAACATCCTAAGCAATAATCGCTGTTCTCCTACTTAGCATTAATCCCAAATTCCACCCGACTGGCTGGGCCAGTTTCAGGTTCAGCATAAATCTCTGTGGTCATCAAAAACAGCCGAGGTTTCAACTCGGGATTGATCGCCAGAATACCATCACGCACAGCCATGGCACGCGCCTTAGCCAGAGCGGCCATCTCTTCATCGCCTGCGCGAATATTGGCCAGCAACAGTTTTTCCATCTCTTCCGGTGGCAAGGATTTGAGGAAACCGAGCACGTTACGTGGTCGGGGGAATTCGGCATCTTTGTAGACCTGTTTCAACACATCCGGATATTCCTCGTCGGTGATTTGTACTTCACCAACCGTCATATCTTGGCGCTGCTTATCGTTCATATCGTCCCACTTGACGGCCTGGAGCATTTCTGTGAGCTGTTGGCGACGATACGCTTCGGGATCGTTATTTTGATCGGCATAGGGGCTGATTTCGAGAATCAGCGATGGCCGTTTAGTGAGGACTTCGGCCAGACTGTCGAGAACATGTGTCTGATCTGCGCTGATATTGGAGCACCCCAGAGTGAAGCTGATGCTGCTGACATCTTCACCTTCGGGAATCAGCGATGACAACAAGGCAAACGGCGATGTGGCCGCTTTGACCAGCAGATTACGCAGAACGGTGAAGATGGTGCTGGCGAGACTGAAATCGGGATCGTTGAGATTGCCGGAGATGGGAATATCGAGATGAATCTCGTCGTTGCGGTCTTTGAGCAGAGAGATGGCAAAGGCGACCGGCAGTGAGGTGGCTTGCTCACTGTCGATGGTGTCGCCAAAGGTGAACTGGTCGATCATTACCTTGTTGTCGGCCTCAATCTGCTGATGCTCGATGTTGTAGTTCAAATCAAGATACAGCTTGCCCTTGTCGATGGCATAGCCGAGATAAGTGCCGGAATACGGCGTCATCGGCGACAGATCGATATCCTTGAAGCTGATGGTCAGGTCAGCAAACAGATCCTGGCTGAGCGGATTGAGCTTACCGGTAATGGTCAGTGGTGAGTTGTTTTCCAACTGACCGCGCAAATCAACATCGGCCTGCATCTCTTCATCGGACGCCAGACCGGAAATACGCCCACCCAGATCGTACATGGTGGTGGCAAAGGTGCTGGGCAGATGGCGGTCGGTGAAGGAAACTGTGCCCCCTTGCAGGGTGACGGCATCAATGCGGATATCCGCTGGCGGCTCGGTGGATTCCGGTGCCGTTGCTTCGGAAACAACCACCTCTTCCGGCTCAGGATCAACAGCCTCTTCTCCTTCGGCTGTAACCGCTTCACTGGCCTGAACACTGGTCAGGTTGACCTGACCGTCGGCAGCCACTTCGATATTAGCCTGATAATCGTTGAGCGCGACTTCTTTGATGTGCAGGGCAAACGGTGCGACATCGCCCTGAATGCCGGACAGGTTGAGGCCGTCCCAACGCACCATTTCGCCGCCGAAACTATCAAGCAGATTAAAGCGATGGACGGCAACATCACCGGAGAATGTCCCCTTCACCCCATCACGCTGCTGATTGAGGCGGACATTCATGGTGGAGAACAGTTGGCCGTCTTTGACCTTGAGTTTCAGATCATCAGGGATAAAGTCGTTGAAATCATCGAGAGGGAAGGCCTTGATGCGCGAGGTGGCCACGACATTCAATGGCGTATGCACGACAGAACCATCGACACGCACCTCACCTTTTTTGCCAATGTTTGCCGACACCTTAAACGGACTCTTTGTCGCCTTGGGATAGCTGAGGTTTTCAGCATGAACCCCGACCTGCTTGACAATGAGAACAGGCTTTTTCTCACTCGTTTCATCACGAAATTGCAGTTTAAAGGGGCCGAGGTCAAAGCTGGCGAGGTTGATATTCCACGGCTTTGAATCCTGCTGAGTCGTAGTCGTTTGCGAGGTTTGCTGCTGAGTCGGGCGCAGCAGTTTTTCCGGTGACAACGATCCATCGGCCAGTCGGGTGGCTTTGATATCCCCATCGGTCAGACTGAGCTGACCCAACTGTACCTTCTGGGCGTTGACATCCACCGCAGTACCACTCAACTGCAATTGCTTGAGGGTAAAACGATCCTCACCGGAAAACGGCACCACCAGATCACTGAGTGTCACAGCGCCATCGTGCACCAGGGTGTTGCCATCGGCATAAACAAGCTGAGCGGCGGCATCGACCTGACCGGAAAGCGGCGAGGTAAGCAGCTGTTCCAGATAGGGATAATAGGGTTCAAGTTGCAGGCCGTTAGCACTCAAAGCCAGATCAGCCTGAGCAGGCACGGCACCGAGTTGGCCATTGATGGCAACATCCAACTGATGATCCGTCTGCAGGTGCAGATCAAGCGTCGCCTGTTGGTCAGGATGGGTGGAAAAGTTGTCCACCGTCAGATTCAGATCATGAATCCGTTCGGCGACGGGTGTTTTGAGCGACTGGTCATCAAACGAGAGTTGCCCGTTATGCAGTGCCAGGGAACGGATCAGCACCAGGGGGATGCTTCCCTCGCCCTCGTCCCCATCCTCCACCGCCGGCGGCTCTTGACTTTGCGGCTCGGAGGAAGAGAACAACCGCGTCAGGTTCAATTGCGCCTGTTCATCGCGGCTGAGCCACAGATGGGGCTCAAACAGGGCAATCTGGGATAAGGTAACATCCTGCTGGAAGACGTCGGCCTGTTCAACGTCGAGCAACAGGGTCGGCATGGCAAACAGTGGCTTGCCGTCCGGCTCATTGACCACCAGATCGCTGAGGGCAAAGTCACCGTTAACCAGCAGCTTGGGTAATTCATCCTGAGTCACCAGATAGGTGAGATTGATCTCGCAATCAAGGATGCCGCTCTGCACATCCACAGGCAGAGCCACCGGGGCGTTTTGCGCATAAAACGCCAGATCGGTATTGAAAAACGCCAGCGACAGGTTGGTTTCGAGAGAATTGTCAAACGGCTTGGATTGTCCCTCGGCATGGATATCGGACCCGTTAAGCAGCATGGACAGCTCCGGCGTGACATATTCATCGGCCAGATAGTCCACATTGCCGATTACCGGCACGCTTAACGTCAGTTGACGGATCTCATGGTGGGAGCTTTGCGGCGACGCCTGATCGTTAAAATCAATCTCGCCATCGCTGATGACAATATTGTTAAACGAAAACAGGAACGGCCCGGACTCTTCTTCGGGAGCAGGTTCAACCGGTGGGGCATCATCGCTCAAATGCATAAAATCGGAGAAGTTAAACTCCTGCGCACCCAGCATGTCGATCTTGACATAGGGATGATCGACCTCAATGCGGCGCAAAATCAACGCCTGATCAATGATCGAGCGCAGGCTGACGGCCACCATCAGACGATCCCAGGAGACGAAGGGTTGGTCGCTGGCTTGTTCGGTGAGAGTCACACCGGAGAGTTGCAGCTTCAATGTAAAAGGATTGAAGTAAGCCTTTTCAATGGTCAGAGTCCGCTCGGTATTTTCAGCAATCCAGGCGGTTCCCTGTTTTTTTACCTGCCAGGGCACAATCAACATCGACAACAGCAGCAGTCCGACAATAACCCCCACAGTGATCAGCGATCTTTTCATCCAACGTGACATAAGCGATTCCTCCCTGAATGACAAGTTTAGCACAGGAGCCTTTGCCAAACAGTGATAAACAGGTAAAAATGTCATTAGATACAAGATGTTACAAAAGCATCAAACCACACAGATCCAGAAAAACACATAGGTTTATTGACACGGGGCAACGAATTACGTGACTAAATAGACATACGACCAGGAGGATCATGGAGCATCGCGCGGATTTTTATTTTTACGGACGTCTGCGGCAACTTCTCCGAAAACAAACGGAGGGACCTGTAGCGTACCGGTTCAACGGCGCCCCGGCGATCAAGGATGCCATTGAGGCGTTGGGCATACCGCACACGGAAGTTGACCTGATTCAAAGCCGGGAGCAATGGGTGGATTTTGGCTATGTGTTGCACCCCGGCGACCGAATCAACGTCTATCCCGTTGACTGGTCCTTTGCCATCCTCCCCGCACGCCATCTGAGCCCCGCACCTCCCCGGCCCATTTCTTTCATCCTCGATAGTCACCTTGGCAAGCTGGCTCGCTGGCTCCGCCTGTTGGGGTTTGATTGCCGATATCGTAACGACTTTGGCGATGACCAGATCGTCGAACTGGCCCTTGAAGAACAAAGAATTATTTTGACCCGTGACCGTGGGTTGCTCAAACGGAGTCGCGTCTCGCACGGCTATCTTGTCGGCTCCGGGCCACTGAAGGAACAACTCGAGGAAGTGATAATCCGCTACCGTCTGCAGGAAAACTTCCGCCCCCTGACACGCTGCCCACTGTGCAACACGCCGCTGCACGATGTGAACAAGGAGCTCATTCGTCACCAGCTGCAGCCAAACACGCAGCGTTATTATACAAAGTTTCGTCGCTGCCCGAGCTGCGGCAAACTCTATTGGCAAGGGTCCCATTATGAAAAAATCGCCCGGCAGCTTCAGGAGCTGATGAACTGAGATAGCCATTCACGCGTTTAACCTCCCCAGTCAAGTAAGTATCTCCCGGTCAAACCGGGGGCTTTAGCGATTGAGAGCCCCTCAAAAGGGCGTTAACGCATTCTTCAAAATCAAAAACACCTCTTGCCGTCATTCCCGCGCAGGCGCGAATCCAGGGATCTATTGCTCTACCAAGTGCTTCTGGACTCCCGCCTGCGCGGGAGTGACGTTAAAGGAAAAGAGTCGTATCACGGTGGTTCATATTCCCGGAGCCGTTAAACCTTTTTGGCCCCCAGCAAAGCGGGGGGATTACTTTTTGGATTTATGGCGCTATGTTTCATAAAAATATGGACCTGAATCGGCTGCGAATGGCCATCCAGGGTGGCGAGGCTCTTACCCCTTTGCCATTTCTACCGGACTCAAGGCT